>NZ_BAAGWY010000013.1:0-108037 GCF_054780115.1 Humibacter ginsengiterrae | reverse complement strand
AGACCTCCGCGACTGGGTCACCGCCTGGAACGAGAACCCGAAACCGTTCATCTGGACCAAAACCGCCGAAGACATCCTCGACTCCATCGCCCGATACCTGAAACGAATTAACGGATCAGGACACTAGGACAGGCCGCCGGGAGTACTCCATCGGTGAATCCGTAACTATCAGGCGACGCGCTGAAACTGGCATCCACGTCAGTAACTTACCAAAAGGTGGGTACCTCAGATCGGGAAGTAATGCGTCGGTGAGCGGGTTCTGACCAGTGACCGATCGAAAGGAACCTCTCATGACCATCGTCATCACCGGTGCAACCGGGCACCTCGGCCACCTCGTCATCGACTCGCTGCTCGAGCGCGGAGTCCCCGCGTCGCACATCCGGGCGACGGGCCGCAACACCGAGCGCTTGGCTTCGTTCTCCGCCCGCGGCATCGAGACCGTCTTGGCCGACTTCGACCGCCCCGAGACCCTGGTGCCGGCATTCACGGGTGCGGAAGCGGTGCTGCTCGTCTCGGGTTCGGAGGTCGGCAAGCGCGTCGACCAGCACCGCAATGCGATCGACGCCGCGCGCAAGGCGGGAGTCGGCCGCGTCGTGTACACGAGCGCGCCGCATGCGACGGACAGCGACCTCGTACTCGCACCCGAGCACGCGGAGACAGAACGGCTTCTGGCGGCCTCCGGGCTGCCTGTGACCATCCTGCGCAACAACTGGTACACGGAGAACTACGCCGGCACGCTCGAAAGCGCGGCGGCCACGGGCGAGATCATCGGCAGCGCCGGAACCGGACGAGTCGCCAGCGCTTCGCGTCGCGATTTCGCCGATGCGGCCGCGGTCGTGCTGACAACCCCCGGTCATGACGGCGCTGTCTACGAGCTGAGCGGCGACGTCGCGTGGACGTTCCACGACCTCGCCCGGGCCGCCGGACCGCTGCTGGGTCGCGAGGTTCGCTACCGGGATGTAACGCCCGAGGCGCACGCGGCCATCCTGACCGCAGCGGGTCTCGACGACGGCACGGCGGGATTCGTGGTCGCGCTCGACGGCAATATCCGCGACGGAGCCCTCGCCGATGTCACCCCCACGCTCAGGGACCTCATCGGCCGGCCGACCACTCCGCTTGCGGAGGGCTTGGCCGCGACTCGCGAAGAGAACGCCGCGTAACCGGATCACTCGGCGCTCTCCGGACGCCTCCGGCAACACCGGCCACCCTCACCATCGAATGACCTTCGGTCGCGAGAATCCGTGGTCGGTCGCCGGTGGATCCAGCACCCGCCGCGCTCATGGGTCTGGTTCAGTCCGTGTTGTGCGGTAAATGTCGATGGCTTCACGGACCGCGTAGTACACGATGACGAGGGAGGCGGCGGAGTCCGCCCACCACCATCCGAGCACGGTGTTCAGCAGCACACCGAGGAGGACAGCGCAGGCCAAGAGCCCGTCGATCATCGTCACGTGCCCTTCGGTGCGCAGCACGGGATTGTTCAGGGCACGCCCTGTTCGGGTCTTCAGCCCGGCGAGTGTGAACATGCATATTGCGGTGATGGCAGTCCAGACGATGCCGGCGATGCTGGCGCCGGGCCGGTGCCCGGTGAGGAGAGCGATCGCGGTCTGCACCAGGAGGTAGACCGCCAGTGCGATGAACGCTGCACCGATCAGTCGCAGCGCGATCCGCTGGCGTTGCTCGCCGGTGCCGGACAGTTCCCACAGCACGACGACGCTCGCGCCAATCTCGATGAGAGAGTCCAGGCCGAACCCGGCCAGAGCGACCGAACCCGACGTGATCGCCAGAACGGCCAGCACGACGACGCCGACGACGTTCCACGCCAGCGTGATTCCCTCCAGGACGAACCCGGTTCGGAGAAGTCGGGCATGAGCGTGTCTGGTCCCTGTCATTGATCTTTCTGTCGTGTTACGGGAGCCGATGTCCGGCGCCGGGCGTCGGTTCCTGGCGGGAAGAAGCTCCGGATCGGGAGCAGAAGACCGATCAGTGAGAGGGCGATGAATGCGTACTGGTGGACATGATCGGTTCCGGGCGGCAGGCGGAAGATCAGGTGGGCTGCCCAGAAGACGGGATAGAACCAGATCGCCCACCACGCCCAAGTCTCACGTCGTCGGTAGGGGATCAGTGTGAGCAGGCCGCCGTATAGGCCGAGCCCGATGCAAGCCAGCCCGTCTGCGATGTAAAGCAACTGGCCGGCGCCCGATGGGACGGCGATCACGATCACGCCGAACGCGAGGATGCCGAGGCTGACGACCGCCAGGCAGATCCAGCCGATGCGTAGGAGAACGATGTCGGTTTTCTGACTCATTACCGCGGAGTCGGTCCACGGCATCCTGTTCCCCCTCTGCGTGGGTGTCTCCGGGGCTGTTAGTCGTCGTCGAAGTCGACGTCTTCGCCGCGCAAGGCCGCCACGGCCTTGATCAATAGTCGCACCGCGGCGATCGCGATGACAGCGGAGATGATCAATGCCAGCACCGGGTCCAGCCAGTACAGGCCTCCCGTGGCCAGGATGATGACCCCGGCGATCGCGACGCCCGCGGCCGCGGAGGCGTCCGCGAGGGCGTCCAGCAGAACTGAACGCATGTGCAGATCCTCGGAGGCGGCCGAGGCGCCCAGCACCCAGGCTCCGGCCAACATGACCAGGATCGTGATCACGGCCACGATCACCACCGGCAGCCCCTCCACAGGCGATGAACCGGCCAGCAGCCGCGCCGCCGCCTCGATCACCACTGAGGCCGTGACCGCCAGCAGCAGCACTGAGTTGATCAATGCCGCAATGGCGATCGGCCGGTGCGCCTGCGGGTGGTCCGGGTCGCGATCGCGCACCGTCACCGCGATCAGTCCGATGATCAGCCCGAAGCAATCACCCACCGTGTCGGCTGCCGCGGCGAGCACACTCACCGAGTTCGCGGCAATGCCGACCACGGCCAGGGCGAGGATCAGTGCGGCGTTCAGTCCCAGCACGATCGACAGCCGCCGGCGCTGACTCCACCGCGATGTCCTACCTCGGCTTTCCAGCCCCGCGTTCCGCACCTGGCGATCATAGGCAATGCGGTATTTCCGTGTACGGATGCCGCCGAGGAGCCGAGGCTTCTAGCCGGTGATGAAGATGGCGTGGCGCGACCAGTCAGAACGTGCTAACGCGTCGATGGCCGCCCGGCCCACGGTGTCAAACCTGGTGTTGTAATGCCACCAGACCGCACGTTCGATTCCGCTTCGGTAACGGGGTGAGCCTTCGCCCGTCACCAGGCGAGAGGGCCGTAGCAGGGTCCATTCGGTGCTGCTTGTCCGGATCACGTCTTCCATCGCACGCGTGTCCACGTTGTTGGCTTTCAGTATTCGCTCCAGTAGAGGCTTGGCGAGGTATCGAGACACGGGATCATCCCCGGCGACGTACGCAGCGGCGGCCGAGATCGCCACCAGGCGTTGCACGCTCGCGACGGCCATGGCTTCGACGAGCGCGGCTGCGCCGTCGCGGAGCAGCGCGGGATCATCCTGGCCTGCAACGTGCCCGACACATGACACCACAGCACCGGCGCCGTGGATCGCCTCGGCCAATGCGGCGGTGTGGCGAGCATCAGCGACGGCAATCATCGTGCCCGCCGGAGCCCTTGCCTGATCGCGTACGACCGAGACAACGTCGTGTCCCGCGGCAAGGGCGTGTTGTACGGCGGCACTTCCCGAGCGTCCGGATGCGCCAAGGACGGCAACGCGCATGGAGTTCTCTCAATCAATGGTGAGTGAATACTTACTTACTATGATATTCAACATGGCTTCTCTTTCCTCCGTCAAGCCGCCTCGTGAACGCATCCTCGATGCCGCCTTCGAGGTGATGCATTCGCTGGGATTGGCGAAGGCGACCACGAAGCAGATCGCGCTCCAGGCCGGCTACTCGGAGGCCATGCTCTACAAGCACTTCGCGGACAAGCAGGAGCTCTTCCTGGCAGTTCTGCAAGAGCGCATTCCGCAAGCCGCTATCAGTGCAGCGGCAGGTGAGGGCGACCTGGTCGAGAACCTCACCGTCCTCGTTGAAGATCTGATGAGTTTCTTCGTCGCGGCGTTCCCGATCGCAGCCTCAGTGTTCAGTTCCCCTTCGCTACTACGTCAGCACCGTGAAGGCATCGCCGAGCGCGGCCAGGGTCCTGATAAGCCGGTTCGTGCGGTGGAGGCATATCTCAAGGCCGAGCAGGCATCAGGCCGTATCGCCCCGGGCGCTGATTGTGCTTCGGCCGCTCGCCTCCTTGTCGGTGCTGCGTTCCACCAGGGCTTCCTCGCTGCGTTCGCCGGCCACGAGACGGTCGACGATGCGCCCGACGTCGCGCGCGGAATCGCACAATCCCTCGGGCGCAGCCTCACCTGACAAGATCACGCCATCGCCCGACAGGTACATGTAGGTCCCGCGTCGGGATGTCGGTGATCGCCGGAGGTTCAGCGGGACTTGGCGGCGATATCGAGCACGGATTCCGCGCGAGATGGCGCATTCCTACAGAAGATATCGGCCACCATGTTTCACAAGGGGGCACGCTCACGAGCGCCTGTACGCGGCGGGCCCGTGCGGATCGAGTTGTGTGGATGACTCGTCGGCTGGGTTAGCGGATTTCGTAGATGCCGTCGAGTCGGGCGCGGGCGATGACGTGGCCGGCGATGGCCTTCAGCACGTCGTCGAGGGTGTAGGTGTCGGGCAGCTCGAGTCGCTGATCGAGGGCGAAGAGCTGAAAGGCATAGGTGTGAGGTCCGTGCGAGCGCATAGGTAGGGGGCCGATGTAGCCACGGTGGCCGAGGGCGCCTTTGCCGTGTGTAAGTCCGGGAACGCTGCTGGGGTGGGCGAGGCCGTTCTCGGGGATGCCCCCGAGGTCGGGGGCGATGCCGATGGCGAGACCGTGGGTGGCGGGCTTGCCGATCGGGGCGTCGGGGTCTTGCACGATGAGCACGAGCTCCGCGCTGCCTGCCGGAGGCGGTGTCCAGGCGAGGGCAGGTGAGATGTTCGGACCGCGCAGATGCCCCCGGTGGCGTTCGGGAATGGAGGTGCCGTGCTGGAACGCGGGGCTGGTGAGGGTGAAGCTCTCAGGTGCCTGCATGTCCGGGCGCCCCCAGGCGAGTCTGTGCTCTCCGGCATGGCGATTGCGCAGCAGGACGCCGAGGGGGTTGGCGGGCATGGTTCCATCTCTTTCTGCCTGTTTCAGGCCTGATTGGTGGGACGTTCAGGTGTGCAGCTGGCGGTCGAGGACCCAGAGCGCCATCGCGAGGACGCTGACGCTGATCATGATGAGCGCGATGAGGTGGAGGCCCGCATCGTTGACGCCGGTGCGGAAGACGATTCCGGTGATCGCGGAGGAGGCGATGGAGCCGATGTATCCGAAGGTGCGGAACAGTCCTGAGGCGACGCCGAGCTTTTCGGGTGGGGCTTGGGTGTAGAGGGCGATCTGGTTGCCGCTGGCCCCGGTACCGAGTGCGACGCCGACGAGCGGGGTGATCAGAACGATCCAGACAATGTTCGTGTCCGACGCGAACAACAACACGCTGGCGGAGCCGACCAGGCTCGCCAAGCCGGCGACGATGACGGGTCCGCGGACAAGGTTGCGGCGAGAGGTCGGCACGACTACGAGACCGGAGATGACGCTCGTCGGAAGAAGGAGCAGTCCTGCGCTGAGAGCGGTCGCGCCGTGCGCGGCTTCCAGCCATTGGCTGAGACCGTAAAGGACGATGTACACACACAGGGCGATGAGCGCATAGCGCAGGTACGTGCGGATCAGCGTCCCGTTGTGCACGAGCAGCCGCACATCCACGAACGGATGCTTCGCGCGCAGCTCCCAGAGGAGTAGCGCGGCGAACAGGACAACGGCCGCCACGAGGATGATCCAGTCCGGTTCGGGGAGCGAGAACAGGAACGCCAGCAGCGCGGTCATCGCCAACGCGAAGCCGATGATGCCGGTCGAGTCGACGCGGGAGACGACCTCATGGCCGTTCCGCGGCGCCTGCTGGGCCGGGTCGCGCGGAATCCAGATCAGCGCTGTGGTCAGGACGATAAGCGCGACGGGGACGTTGACGAAGAACACGGAACGCCATCCGGCGGCCTCGACGAGGACGCCGCCGATGGGCAGACCGAACGCGGCCGTGGCAAGGCCTGCGATCTGCAAACCACCGAGCACGCCACCTGGCGGACGGTCAAACCCGGCGGCCGCTGCACGCCGCGGGATGAGCATCATTGCCGTTGGGCACGCGCAGGAACTGCCCAGGCCGACCAGCGCGGTCGCGATCATCGAACTGTTGATTGCGTTCAACGCCGACCCCACGAACAACGGCGTGGTGAACCGCCACGAGAACGGCTTACCGGTCACGCTCGACGGGTTGGCAGTGATGAGTGATGTCATGGGACGCTCCGGCGAGGACGCATCGGCGATCGGGGGGAGATCCGGTGTTTAGGTGTACTAAAGACTTTCTATTAGGTAGACTAATAACTTATGGAGACGGATGCAAGCCTCGACCAATTCGGTACAGCGGAAGAGTCCGCGCTCGGCGCTCGTGTGCGATCGACGGTCGGGCAGCTCTACCGGCGGTTTCGTAGCGAACGTGCCGAAGGTGCCCTCGGCGACGCCGCACTTGAAGTCCTTACCTTCCTGCAGAAGAGCGGTCCGCACACCCTGACCGAACTCAGCGAACGCGGCCAGGTCTCCCCCGCATCGATGAGTCAGAGCGTGAACCGGCTCACCTCGGCCGGCTACGCTGTCCGCACACCCGATCCAAGCGATCGCCGGAAGGTACTGTTCAGCACCACCCCCGAAGGCGCCGAGCTGGCCGTCGCGACTCGCGCCCAGCGCAACGCCTGGCTGGATGTACAGCTATCCGCACTCAGCCCCGAGGACCAGAACGCAGTCGCTCGTGCCTGCTTTGTGCTCAGCACGATCGCCGACTCGTAGCTCCTGTCTTGGTCCATCTGCAAGCCAACCAGACGTCCGCCATCCGACGATCCGTCCGCGGGCAGTGCGGAGGCGTAGTCATCGAATGTGGTCGAATCCGACTTTGAGGCGGCGCAACTGGTAGTTCCAACGGGTCAGCCGTGGTTGCTCAAGCGCGAGCCCGCGGTCACTGGCGATCCATTCGATCACGTCGTCAGTCGTTCGCTCGTCGGTCTGCACCTGGGTGGCATAGTGAATCGCCCCGGGTTTACTGGAGGGCGGGTTTCTCCCAGCGCCGGCTGGTGCTGGGAATCCGTCTCACGGTAGTACTCGTTATCCTTCTCGATGGGTGTGAGGCGTCCGACTGCGGAGCGCAGCCGGTTCTCGTTGAACCAGTGCGGCCCGTCAACACCTGAGCGCTGGCCGCACCCCAATCGAATCTGGATACCGAGCAACCTGGCCGATCGGCCATCTGGCGGCCATCTTCCGTGGAATCGGCCATCTTCAAGCGGAACCTACAACTACATCGGCGCCATGTCGGCGAACCGCGAGAAGTGCCCCTGGAACGCGACCGTCACCGTGCGAGTCGGCCCGTTGCGGTGCTTCGCAACGATCAGGTCGGCCTCGCCGGCGCGGGGGTTGTCCTTCTCGTAGGCGCTCTCGCGGTGCAACAGGATCACCACGTCGGCATCCTGCTCGATCGATCCGGACTCACGCAGGTCGGCCAGAGCGGGCAGCTTGTCTGCACGCTGCTCGGGGCCACGGTTCAGCTGTGACAGCGCCACCACCGGCACCTGCAGTTCCTTGGCGAGCAGCTTCAGTGCACGAGAGAACTCGCTGACCTCCTGCTGCCGGTTCTCGACGCGCTTGCCGCTCGTCATCAGCTGCAGGTAGTCGATGACCACCATCTTGAGCCCGACCCGCTGCTTGAGCCTGCGGCACTTCGCCCGGATCTCGACCAGCGTCATGTTCGGGCTGTCGTCGATGTACAGGGGCGCGTCGTTGATGCGTCCACGCGTGGCGGCGATGGTCGTCCAGTCGCGCTGGTCGACCGTGCCCTTGCGCATGTTCTGCAGCGGAACGGATGCCTCGGCCGACAGCAGACGCATCGCGATCTCGCTGCGCCCCATCTCGAGCGAGAAGAAGATCGTCGGCAAGTCGTGCTTGATCGCGGCCGCCCTGGCGAAGTCCAGCGCGAGCGTGGACTTTCCGAGCGCGGGACGCGCCGCGACGATGACCATCTGTCCCGGATGCAGGCCATTCGTCAGCTCATCCAGGTCGGCGAAACCGGTCGGCACGCCGGTCATGCTGCCGTCCTTGTGCTTCGCCGCTTCGATCTCGTCGATGGCGGCGGTGACGGCATCCGTCAGCGGGATGTAGTCCTCGCTGTCGTTCGAGCCGGTCACCGAGTAGATCTCGGCCTGCGCCTCGTTGACGAGGTCGAGCACCTCGCCCTCGCCGTTGTAGCCCATCTGCGTGATGCGCGTTCCGGCCTCGACGAGACGGCGAAGCAGCGCGCGCTCGGCGACGATCTCGGCGTAGTAGCCCGCGTTCGCGGCGGTCGGCACCAGGCTGGTGAGCGTGTGCAGGTACTCGGGGCCACCGGCGCGGCTGAGGTCACCGGTCTTGGTCAGCTCGTCGGTGACCGCGATGACGTCCGTCGGCTCCCCGCGCGAGTACAACGACAGGATCGCCTCGTAGATCACCTCGTGCTTGGGAATGTAGAAGTCGCCGCCGCGCACGGTCTCGACGACGTCGGCCACCGCATCCTTGCTCAGCAGCATGCCGCCGAGGGCACTCTGCTCGGCGAGCAGGTCGTGAGGAGGGGTGCGCTCGGTGGAGCGGCTCTCGGATGCTGGCCGGCCATCTGCCAGACCCAGGTGTGCGATCGACACCCAGACCTCCTCCCTCATGACCGGCGTCTCCGACGGTGTTCCTGTTGCGGTGTGCGCTCCCCGTGTCGCTCGCCTTCTGCGGGCACGACGCGGCTGCGGTGGCTTCCGGCCGTGCTCTTACACGGTCTCAGCCACCCCCGACAAAGACCGCGATTCGCGTTCCGGCCACACACCGCGGTGCAACGCTGACCAACACTAGGGAGGGCGGATCATCCGCCACAACTTGCCCTGTGGATAACTTTGTGGAGAGTCTGGGCGAAACGCCGGGGGCGATGTGCAGAAGGTGTGAGTACATCTGGGGATAACTCACTGAATCACACGAGGATGTCTCCACTGATCAGCATAAAAGTTATCCCAGCCCTGTGTGGGAAAACTTGTTGGATGCCTGTGGCGACGACACTCCGCGACACTCCCGAGGTGTGGACAAACATTGCGGAAGAAGCGATCGGATGGTAGCTCCGATCCACGCTTGGCAAGCCCTCAAAAGGGTGCCGACGCAGACGAAACGGGCCGCATCCCACGAGGAGGATGCGGCCCGTTCTCGGCTCGGACGACTACTTGGCGGCGACCACCTGGAGGGTGATCGTAGCGTTGATGTCGTCGCGCAGCTTGATCGTGGCCTCGTGCTGCCCGACCGTCTTGATCGGTGCGCCGATCTCGATCTTGCGCTTGTCGACGGCGCCGATGCCGGCCGCCTCGACCGCTGAGGCGATGTCGGCCGTCTTCACGGAGCCGAAGAGACGACCCTCGGCGCCGGCCTTGACGGTCAGCCTCACCTTGGTGGCCTCGAGCTTCAGCTTGAGGTCCTGGGCCTCTTCGATGGTCGCGTGCTCGCGCGCGGCACGCGCGGACTTGATCTGCTCGACCTGCTTCTCGCCGCCGCGGGTCCACGCGATCGCGAAGCCCTGCGGAATGAGGTAATTGCGGGCGTACCCGTTCTTGACCTCGACGACGTCACCGGCCGAACCGAGGCCGGAGACCTCGTGCGTCAGAATCAGTTTCGACATGGGTGACTCCTAACGGCCCGAGCCTGCGTAGGGCAGCAGGGCCATCTCGCGGGCGTTCTTCACGGCCTTCGCGATGAGGCGCTGCTCCTGTACGGAGACACCGGTGATGCGGCGGGCGCGGATCTTGCCGCGCTCCGAGATGAACTTGCGCAGGGTGGCGACATCCTTGTAATCGATGACGCCGACGCGGACGGTCTTCGCCGGAGCGGCGTTCTTTCCGTCCTTACCCTTGCGGATCGGCTTGCGGCGGTCGCCGCTCGACTTTCCAGCCATGGTCTTTCCTTACTTGTGAGCGGATGCCGTCAGTCAGGCATCCGCAGAAGCGATTGTTAGAACGGGGTCTCGTCGTTGTAGCTGCCCGGCGCGTTCCACACGTCGGAGCTCGAGTCGGACCCCTGCGGGGTGGATGGCGCCCACTGGTCGTCGCTGGGTGCACCGCCGATGCGGCCGCCTCCCGACGACTGAGCGCGCGTGACGGACGCGGTGGCGTAGCGCAGCGACGGCCCGATCTCGTCGATCTCGAGCTCGATCGAGGTGCGCCGCTCGCCTTCCTTCGTCTCGTACGACCGCTGCTTGAGACGCCCGGTCGCGATGACCCGCGAGCCCTTGGTCAGCGATCCCGCCACGTGCTCGGCGAAGTCGCGCCAGACGCTCGCGCGCAGGAACAGGGCCTCGCCGTCCTTCCACTCGTTCGCCGCACGGTCGAAGGTGCGGGGAGTGGATGCGATGGTGAAGTTGGCAACGGCCAGCCCGTTCTGCGTGTAGCGCAGCTCCGGGTCGGCGGTGAGGTTGCCCACCACGGTGATGATGGTCTCGCCAGCCATGGCCTTAGGCGCTCGCCTTGTCGGCCTTGCGGGCCGCCTTCTCGTCGGCACGCTTCTGCGCAGCGGCGACCTGGGCGATGGCTTCCTCGGCACGCAGCACCTTGGTGCGCATGACGGCCTCCGAGAGGTTCAGCTGGCGGTCGAGCTCCTGCGTGGAATCCGAGTTCGCCGTGAAGTCGACGACGGCGTAGATGCCCTCGGACTTCTTGTTGATCTCGTACGCCAGGCGGCGCTTGCCCCAGATGTCTACCTTGTCGATGGTTCCACCATCCGTGCGGATCACGTTGAGGAACTTGTCAAGGCTGGGAGCAACGGTGCGCTCATCGATCTCCGGATCGAGGATGACCATCAACTCGTACTGATGCATGACTAACCCACCTCCTCTGGACTAGAACGGCTGCAGGCTTTCTGCAGCAGGAGGGTATGTGCATCGTCGTCGTGCTCACGGGCGGATGCCTGCGGCCGGACAACCTGGTAAGCATACCGGATGCCGGTCCCGTCGGCGAACCCGCGCCACGTACCTACGCTGGAGACATGGCCGAACGACCCTTGCACATCGCAGTGGTGGCGCTGCACACGTCGCCTTTCGCTGCTCCCGGGTCTGGCGACGTCGGCGGCATGAACGTGCTCGTGCGGGCGACGGCCGAGCGCATGGCCTCCGATGGCCACTGCGTAGAGGTCATCACGCGGCGCTTCACGCCCGACCTGCCCGCGGTGAGCACCCGTCCGTCGGGCGTGGTGCTGCGGCTCATCGATGCCGGGCCCGCCGCACTCCGGCCGAAGGGCGAGCAGGAGGCATTCGTCGCCGCATTCCGCGTCGGCCTCGATGACGTCGACGACGTCGACGTCGTGCATTCGCACCATTGGCTGGCCGGAATGGCCGGGCTGCCGTTCGCGCGCGACCGTTGCGTGCCGCACGTGCAGAGCTTTCACAGCATTGCGGCACATCCGTCCACGCAGCTCGCCGAGGGGGAGCGGCCGGAATCGCCCGGACGCCTCACCGGTGAGGCGCAGCTGGCACGGGAGTCGGATGCCGTCGTCGCGGTCAGCCATGCCGAGCAGCGCACGATCGTGGGCCGGCTCCGCGCGAGCGCCGACAGGGTGCACGTCGTGCTGCCCGGAGTGGATGCCACGCTGTTCCACCGCGGCTCCCGCCGCACTGAGCCTCGTCCGTACGTCGTGACCGCTGCACGCATCGAGCCGCTCAAGGGGCTCGACCTCGCCATCCGCACCATCGCCGCGCTTCCGGATGCCCGGCGGCCCGATCTCGTGATCGCCGGCGGTCCCACAGACGGCTATGAGCGGCACGTCGACGAGCTTCGAGCGCTGGCCGCCGAGCTCGATGTGACCGAGCGCGTGCGATTCGCCGGACCGCTGACGCGCGAGGATCTCGCCGAACTGTTCGCGCACGCCTCCGCGGTGCTCGTTCCGTCGCACTCCGAGACGTACGGACTCGTCGCCCTCGAGGCACAGGCGAGCGGCATTCCTGTGCTGGCGTCGGCGTCCGGCGGCCTGGTCGAGGCGGTCAACCGGCAGGCGGTGCTGCTGTCGTCGCGGGATCCGCGGGAGTGGGCGCAGCGGCTCGGCGCGCTCCTCGACGACCGCCCCTTGTGGGAGGCGCAGTCGGCGGCGGGCATCCGTTTCGCGGCGGAGCGCTCCTGGGATCGCACCGCACGCGAGACGGTGCGGGTGTACCGCGAGCTCCTCGGGCACGCCGACCACGCATCGTGGCGGAACTGCGCATGAGCCAGCTGGAAGAGCCCGGGCCCCCGGCCGACAGTTCGGATGCGGCCGACCCGTTCGAGGGCGCGCGCTCGGTGCTGTTCGTGCACGCGCATCCCGACGACGAGACGCTCTCCTCCGGCGGCGTGATCCTCCGGCTGGTCGAGCGTGGGGTGCGAGTGACCTTGCTCACCGCGACCCGCGGCGAGCGCGGCGGCATCGTGCCCGAGCTGCGGGAGCGGGTGGGCGACGACCCCGACGTGCTCGCGGGCATCCGGCTGGACGAGCTGAGGCGGGCCGTGCACGCGCTGGGAATCGCGGATGCATACTTCCTGGGCGAACCTCCCGCCCGCGCCGACGGTCTTCCGCCGCGCTGCTACAGCGACTCCGGGATGCGATGGGTCACCCCGACGGTTGCCGGTCCGGTCGACGACGCGCCCGCGGACGCCCTCACGTTGGCACCCGAGCCGGAGGTGGTGGCCGACGTGCTCGCTCTCATCCGTCACTCGCGCCCGGATGTCGTCGTGAGCTACGACGACCAGGGAGGGTACGGGCATCCGGACCACCGGTGCATTCGCCGAGCGGCGCTCCTGGCCAGCGGTGCCGCCGACGTGCCGTTCGTCGAACTCGTGGCTCCCGACGCGCCCGGTGCGTTCGTCGTAGACGTCTCAGACCGGCTGGATGCCGTCGCGGATGCCCTGCGTGCGCACGCCACGCAGGTCACGGTCGACGGGGACCACGTGGTGCACTGCGGCGGTCAGCGCGAGCCGATCGCCACGGTCGTCGGTGTGCGGCTGGTGCCGTCCACAACCTCGTCACCGTGACGGACGGCGCCCTCTCGCCGAATGCGTGATCGCCGCCGTCAGTTCCCGCGTGCCCACTCCCGCAGGCGCCGCTCGGCCTCCTCGGCGCCCAGCGGGCCCTCGTCGAGCCGCAGGTCGAGCAGAAACTTCATCGCCTTGCCCACCTCCGGCCCGGGCTTCAGGTCGAGGATGCGCATCACGTCGGTGCCGTCGAGGTCGGGGCGTACGGCTTCCAGTTCCTCCTGGGCCTGCAGCTGGGCGATGCGGTCCTCGAGGTCGTCGTACGCGAATCCGAGCCGGTCGGCCTTGCGGCGATTTCTCGTGGTGACGTCGGCCCTGGTGAGCTCGTGCAGTCGCTCGAGCTGGTCGCCCGCGTCACGCACGTAACGGCGCACCGCCGAGTCGGTCCAGGCGCCGTCGGCGTAACCGAAGAACCGCAGGTGCAACTCGACGAGCCGGCTGACGGCATCCACCGTCTCGTTGTCGAACCGCAGCGCCCGCAGCCGTTTGCGCGCGAGCTTCGCACCGACCACGTCGTGGTGGTGAAAGCTCACCACCCCGCCCGGCTCGAGCCGACGCGTGGCCGGTTTGCCGATGTCGTGCAGCAGCGCGGCCAGGCGCAGCACGAGGTCGGGCGCCTCGCCCGGATGCCGCTCCCGTTCGTACCCGATCGCCTGCTCGATCACGGTGAGCGTGTGGCGGTACACGTCTTTGTGGTGGTGGTGCTCGTCTATTTCCAGGCGTAGCGCCGGCAGTTCGGGGAGGATGCGATCGGCCAGCCCCGTCTGCACCAGCAGTTCGAGCCCCGGTCTCGGGTCGTCGCTCGTCAAAAGCTTCACCAGCTCGTCACGGATGCGCTCGGCACTGACGATCTCGATGCGGTCGGCCATCTCGCCCATGGCCGCCACCGTGTCGTCGCTCACCGAGAACCCGAGCTGGGAGGCGAACCGGGCGGCGCGCAGCATGCGCAGCGGATCATCGCCGAACGACACCTCAGGCGAGATCGGTGTGCGCAGAACCCCGGCCAGCAGGTCGTCCACGCCGTTGGACGGGTCGACCATCACGACCTGCGGCACCCGCAGCGCGAGCGCGTTCACCGTGAAATCGCGGCGCACCAGGTCGCCCTCGAGGGTGTCGCCGAACTCGACCTCCGGCTTGCGGGTCGCCCCGTCATAGCTGTCGGCACGGTACGTCGTGATCTCGACGGTGTCGTCACCGAGCCGGGCGCCCACCGTGCCGAACCTGCGGCCGATGTCCCACCAGGCATCCGCCAGCGGCTTCACGATCTCGATGGTGTGCTCGGGGCGGGCATCCGTGGTGAAGTCCAGGTCATGCACCGCGCGGCCGAGCATGGCGTCGCGCACCGGTCCGCCGACGAGGGCCAGTTCGTGGCCGGCATCGGCGAATGCTCGGGCGAGACGCGAAACGACGGGCGACTCGGCGGTTTCGCGCAGGCGCGCGAGGGACTCGGCGACGCTCTGCATAGTGCCGACAAGTCTAGGGTGTGTCTGAACATCCTCATCCGACCTGTGGATCGCGCTGCGCACCCTGGCAGCCCGCCTGAACGGCTGCCCGGCCGGTCCAGGTTTCCGGCACTGGGGCGCTCAGTACAATTGCGGGCATGCTCCCCGTCGACCCCTGCGCTGCCGCATGCGGTTGAGCAGCGGCGCCGTCGGGTCGCGTGGCGGTAGGAGCGAGCACCGGCGAACCCGAAGCCGCATGAAGGCGGTCGGAGGCGCCCTGCTGGGGGCACTCAGCGTCCTCGTGACAACGAGCGGGATGCTCGTGCCGGCATCCGCCCAGGCGCACGAACCGGCCAAGACGCCGTCGGCTGTTGCGGCCAGCGGCCAGGCTCCGACGGTGTCGCTCTACGCCGGGAATGCCGGAACGGAGTCGCCAGGACAGTCCGTCACCGTCACGATCGGCATCGACAACGCCTCCGCCGATGTCATCGGGCCAGGCACTGCGACCATCTCGATCACCGAGAAGCCCATCGCATCTCGTCAGGGTCTGGATGCCTGGCTCAAGCAGGATTCCGATCACGACGCCTCAACGCGCGCCATCCAGACGGTGGCCACCCAGGCCGTCACCGCTGGCACGAGTCAGCGTGTCGCCACGGTCACGATCCCGGAACAGGCGGTCGGACTGGGCGGCGACACGGCCGTGTACGGGCTCACGGCGACCGTGACAGAGGGCTCGGGCACGGTGGGGACCGGTTACTCGACCCTCACCTACCAGGGCACCGGCGCACAGCACCAGGTCGGCCTCGCGGTGGCCATGCCCATCACGGTGCCGCCGACCTCGACGGGGCTCATCGCCGCCGACGATCTCGCCACCTACACGGCGCCCGACGGTCTGCTCACCCGGCAGCTCGAGCTCGCGCGCGATCATCCGTCGGTCGCCATCGCCATCGACCCGATGATCATCGCGTCCATCCGTGTTCTCGGAACCTCGGCGCCTCAGAGCGCGCAGAACTGGGTCAACGACCTGAGCTCGCTCACCAACGACTCCTTCCCGCTTCAATACGGCGATGCGGACGTCGCCACGCAGCTGCAGTCCGGCGTTACCTCGCTGCTCACGCCGACGTCGTTCGGCTACGCCATGAATCCCAGCAACTTCCCCGGCCAGCTGACCGTCGGCGAGACCCCGCAGCCGACGCCCACACCGACGGCCACCAACCCTTTCGTGACGCCGACGCCGACGGCCACTCCCAAGCAGCCGAACGTTCCCACCACGGCCGAGCTGCTCTCGTGGCCGTACACGTTCAGCGGCATCGCCTGGCCGGCCGACGACAGCCTGCGCACCAGCGACCTCGACGCCCTGGCGGCCGACGGATACAAGTCGACGATCGTGTCCGGCTCCAACACGAATCAGTCCTCACTCTCGGTCACCCCGAATGCGCCGCTGCCGGTGAAGGGAGGAACCGCGCTCGTCACCGATCAGGGCGTCAGCGACGCACTGCGCAACGTGGTCTCTGCCGTCGGCACGGATCAGGAGAACGCCGCACTGGCATCCGTCTCGGCCCAGCTCGCCGAGATCAGCAAGCAGGGCTCCAGCGGCACGATCATCCTGGCCGGGCTCGACCGCGACTGGCCGGCGAACGAGGGGGAGGCGAGCCGCGCCCTGACCTCGGTGTTCACGCTGCCCTGGGTCACCGCGTCGTCGCTTCGGGATGCACTCACCGCACCGGTCTCCGAGGGCCTCAAGCTCGATGACGTCACGCAGGACCCGGCCAGAACGGCCTCCGTCAACCAGCTCACGAGCGCCGCAGGCAACATGGATGCCTTCGCCACCGTTCTCGCCGACCCGACCACCCTGACCGGCCAGACCCGCAATGAGCTGCTGTCACTGCTGTCGGTGGGATGGCGCCAGCCCGACAACAACTGGCCGGGTGCCGTGGCCGGCTTCGTCAAACAGGCGAGCGACACGGTGGGATCGGTCAAGATCGACCCGACCGGAAAGATCACGGTGGCGAGCGCCCAGAGCCTCATCCCGGTCACCGTGACCAACGCTCTGACCCTGCCGAACGGGGTGAAGCCATCGGTCAACATCGTGCTGCGCGCGACTCCCTCCAACAACCGACTCGAGGTCGACTCCGACACCGCGAAGACGATTCCGGCGGATGCCAGCGCGAAGGTGCTCGTGCCGGTCAAGGCGAAGCTCGGCAACGGCAACGTCAAGCTCGGCCTGCAGCTGTACAGCCCCACCGGTCTGCCGATCGGCGCCCCGCAGACGGCCGCGATCGACGTGCACGCGGACTGGGAGGGCCTCGGTGCGCTCATTCTCGGCATCGCGTTCGTGCTCTTCTTCGGCTTCGGCCTGACCCGCAGCATCGTGCGCAGGGTGAACGAGCGCCGCAAGGGGCGGGCGCAGGCGGATGCCTCGGCGGAGCAGGCAAGCGACGACTCCGAGAAACCGGCAGAGCCGGTTACGGATGCCGCGGACTCTGCCCTGCAGGGCGACGAGCCTCTTCCGCCGGCCGAGCCCGCCGAAAACGAACCCACCGACGAAGGGGGACCACGTGGCTAGCGTCGGACGCGCGAGCGCCATGCTCGCCTCCGGCACGATGGTCTCCCGCGTGCTGGGCTTCGTGCGGTCGTGGGTGCTGATCCAGGCGATCGGCGTCATCGCCGTCGGCGCGAACGCGTACGCCACGGCGACGCAGGTGCCGAACAGCATCTACGCGATCATCGCGCAGGGCATCCTCAGCGCGGTTCTCGTGCCGCAGATCGTGCGTGCGTCCGTTCACGCGGACGGCGGCAAGGCTTACATCAACAAGCTCGTCACCCTGGGCATCCTGATCTTCGCCGCGGTCGCGGTCGTCGCCACACTCCTTGCGCCGTTCCTGGTGCAGCTGTTCGGCACGCGCGGCTCCTATGCAGGGCTGGCGACCCTGTTCGCATACTGGTCGCTGCCGCAGATCTTCTTCCTCGGCCTGTACACGCTGCTCGGCGAGGTGCTCAACGCGCGCAAGTCGTTCGGCCCGTTCACGTGGGCGCCGGTGTTCAACAACGTGGTCAGCATCGCGACGCTGGTCGTGTTCATCCTCATGTTCGGTTCCGAAGCACAGCACCCGCGCCCGCACGCGGCGAATTGGACCCCCGGCATGATCGCGGTGCTCGGTGGCGGCGCCACCCTCGGCATCGCGGTACAGGCGCTCGTGCTGTTCTTCTTCTGGCGCAAGGTGGGCCTGACGTTCCGCTTCGACTTCCGCTGGCGCGGTGTCAATCTCGGAAGCGCGGGAAAGGCGGCCGCGTGGACGCTCGCCATGCTCGTGCTCACCCAGCTGGCCGGTCTCATCGAGACGAACGTCGCCAACACCGTGGGCGCCGGCGGCCGCTATGCATCCGTCGCCGCCATGACCCAGTCCTGGCTCATCTTCATGCTGCCGCACTCGATCATCGCGGTCTCCATCGTGACGGCGTTCTACACCCGGATGGCCGAGCACGCCCGCGAGGGGAACGTCGCCTCGTTCCGCACCGACTTCTCCACCGCAACCCGCTCGATTGCAGCTCTGATCAGCTTTTTCTCTGTCGCCATCATTATCGCCGCCTACCCGATCGCGCGGGTCTTCACCTCCGGCGACTATGCAGCAATGGGCAACGTGCTGATCGGGTATGCGGCCGGCCTCGTGCCGTTCTGCATCCTGTTCGTCATCCAGCGTGCCTTCTACTCGATGGGCGACACACGCACCCCGTTCCTGTTCACACTCGCCCAGGTCGTGGTCGTCATCGCCGGCGTGCTGCTCTGCCTGTTGGTTGCGCCTCAGGTGCGCGCCATGTCCATCGCATTCGCGGTGTCGCTCGCCGGCACCGTTCAGGCCATCATCGCGGCCGTGCTCCTGCGACGACGGATGCACGGAGTCGACGGGCGACGCATCCTCCGCGGTCTGTGGCGATTCCTGCTTTCGGCCGTGGTCGCGGGTGTGGTCGGGATGCTCGTGCTCGCTCTCCTCGGGGCGTACACCCGCGGCTTCGCCGTGGCGGGCATCCTCCCCGCCGTGCTCTCGATCGCTGCGGCCGGGGTGGTCATGCTGGCCGTCTACTCCGGGATGCTGCGCCTTCTGCGCACCGAGGAGTTCACGAACGCGTGGAACCTGCTGCGGCGCCGCCTGCCGGGTCGCTCACTGCGCTGATCCGCCCGGGTCGGCGGCCGCTCCGCTGGCTGGAATACCATCCGCCTACACTGTGTTGCACAGCACAGCAAGACGAGGAGCTTTACGTGCGGCAGATCATCATCATCGGTTCCGGCCCAGCCGGTTACACCGCGGCCATCTATGCGGCGCGTGCCAACCTCGAGCCGCTCGTGATCGCCAGTTCCGTCGAGGCCGGTGGCGAGCTGATGAACACTACCGAGGTGGAGAACTTCCCCGGGTTCCCGGACGGCATCATGGGCCCCGACCTGATGGCCAAGCTTCAGGTGCAGGCCGAGAAGTTCGGCGCTGAGGTGCTCTACGACGACGTGGTGTCGCTCGAGCTCGACGGCGAGGTGAAGAAGGTGCACCTCGGCAGTGGCGAGACGCACGAAGCCCGGTCGGTGATCTTCGCGACCGGTTCCGCCTACCGCAAGCTCGGGCTCGCCGAGGAGGAGCACCTCTCCGGCCACGGCCTGTCGTGGTGCGCCACCTGTGACGGATTCTTCTTCCGTGAGAAGACCATCGCGGTGGTCGGCGGCGGCGACTCCGCCATCGAGGAGGCCACCTTCCTGACCCGGTTCGCGTCGAAGGTGTACGTGATCCACCGTCGCGACCAGTTGCGGGCATCCAAGATCATGCAGAACCGTGCGTTCGAGAACGACAAGATCGAGTTCGTCTGGAACAGCGAGGTCGTCTCGATCAACGGTGAAAGCGCCGTCACCGGGGTGACCCTGCGCGACACTGTCACGGGGGAGGAGCGCGACCTCGCGCTCGACGGGCTGTTCGTCGCGATCGGCAATGACCCCCGCACGCACCTCGTGCATGGCCAGCTCGACCTCACCCCGGCCGGCACCATCGCCGTCGACGGTCGTAGCTCGAAGACCAACCTGCCCGGCGTTTTCGCCGCAGGCGACGTGATCGACCCGACCTACCGGCAGGCCGTCACCGCCGCGGGCAGCGGAACCGTCGCCGCCCTCGACGCTGAGCACTACCTGGCGGCACTCGACCAAACGGAACGCGAGGCGCTCACCCTCGCCACCTGACGCAAGGCCCCGGGCCGAACGCGAGAACTCCACCGCCACGTGCGGCGGAACCGAACCGATAGAAGGAGAACAATGTCCAGCGCCAAGTCCGTCACGGATGCCACGTTCCAGCAGGACGTGCTCGATTCCGACAAGACCGTGCTCGTCGACTTCTGGGCCGAGTGGTGCGGGCCGTGTCGTGCGGTCTCACCGATCCTCGACCAGATCGCCGCGGAGCACGGCGACAAGCTCGAGATCGTCAAGTTGAACGTGGACGAGAACCCCCAGACCGCTTTCAAGTACCAGATCACCTCGATCCCTGCGCTGAAGGTCTACCAGGGCGGTGAGGTCGTCAAGACCGTCATCGGCGCCAAGCCGAAGCCCGCCCTCGAAGCCGACCTGGCCGCCTACATCAAGTAGGCCGGTCGGCGCACCCTGAACGCCCGCCCGGCACCCGCCGGGCGGGCGTTCTGCATTTCCGCCCCTACGCCCGAAGGCGACGCCCATCGGGCATCCCATAACATGGAACGCACGCTCAGAACGGAATGACACGTGATTCACAACGGCGGCTCGCACTCTGCGGGCAACAATCTCGACCCCTGGTTCTCGTCGTACGCGCAGCGCACGGCCGGTCTTGCCGCCAGTGAGGTTCGAGCTCTGTTCGCCGTTGCCTCCCGGCCCGAGGTGGTCTCGCTGGCGGGCGGCATGCCGTACGTGTCGGCTCTTCCCGAAGACCTCGTCGTCGGTGCGATGGAGCGGGTCATGCGGGAGCAGGGACCGGTCGCGCTTCAGTACGGATCGGGCCAGGGCGTTCCCCTGCTGCGCGAGCAGATCACCGAGGTGATGGCTCTCGAGGGCATCAGTGCGAGCGCCGACGATGTGATCGTCACGACCGGCTCTCAGCACGGCCTCGAGCTGTTCGCCAAGTTGTTCCTCGACCCGGGTGACCTCGTTCTCGCCGAAGGCCCGAGCTATGTGACCGCCCTCGTGATCTTCAAGTCCTATCAGGCAGAGGTCGACCACGTCCCTTCCGACGAGCACGGACTGATTCCGGATGCCCTGCGCCAGCACATCGCGAACGCGCGCGCCGTCGGCCGCCGCATCAAATTCCTGTACACGATCCCCACCTTCCACAACCCGGCCGGCGTCACGCTGACATGGGAGCGGCGACTGGAGATCCTCGAGATCTGCCGTGAGAACGGCATCCTCGTGCTCGAGGACAACCCGTACGGATTGTTGTACTTCGAGCAGAAGCCGCCGGCCGCGATGCGCTCCATCGACGAAGACGGCGTGGTCTATCTCGGCACATTCTCCAAGACGCTGGCGCCGGGCTTCCGCGTCGGATGGGCGCTCGCGCCGCACGCGATCCGGGAGAAGCTCATCCTCGCCAACGAGGCCGCCGTGCTCAGCCCCAGCTCGTTCACGCAGCTGGTGATCTCGCAGTACCTCAGCGAGGCGAACTGGCGTGGGCAGATCGACACCTTCCGCGGCGTGTACCGGGAGCGCAAGCAGGCGATGATCTCGGCTCTGGAGGAACACCTGCCGGAGCTCAGCTGGACGAACCCGAACGGCGGGTTCTACGTCTGGCTCACACTCCCGGAATCGCTGGATTCCAAGGCGATGCTGCCCCGCGCGGTCACCGAACTCGTCGCCTACACCCCCGGCACGGCGTTCTACGCCGACGGCGACGGAGCCCAGAACATGCGTCTGTCGTTCTGCTACCCGACGCCGGAAGCCATCCGAGTCGGCGTGCGCCGGCTGGCGAACGTGATCAACGGGGAGCTCGACCTGCTCGACACCTTCGCCGGAACGGGATCGTTACGTGCCCAACGCGCAGCCGCCGACACGTTCCCGCCCTCCGACCTCCGCTAGGGCACCGCCGCCGACCCCGTAACCGACCGACATCACCGAACCGCCTGAAGGGTCGCCATGACCGACTTCGAACGACTGAATGTGCTCGTCCTCGCGGGCGGACTCTCCCATGAACGCGACGTCTCGCTGCGCTCGGGCCGCCGTGTCGCAGACGGGCTCTCCGCCCATGGTCACCGCGTCACCGTTCGCGAGCCCGACGGCGAACTGCTCTCCGCTATCCGCACGCTCGAGCCGGATGTCGTGTGGCCCGCCCTGCACGGCGCAAGCGGTGAGAACGGTGCGCTTCGCGCCCTGCTCCAGACCGCCGGGGTCCCCTTCGTGGGAGCGGATGCCGAAGCCGCCCGCCTCGCGTGGCTCAAGCCGGTCGCGAAGACGCTGGTCTCCCGTGCCGGGGTGCAGACACCGGCATCCGTCACGCTGCCGACGGAGACATTCCGAGAACTCGGCGCTGTGAGCGTGCTCGAGGCGCTGGGCGACGCACTCACCGCGCCTCTCGTCGTCAAGCCCGCAGAGGGCGGCTCTGCGCAAGGCGTCACATACGTGGATGACACGGCCGACCTGCCGCGCGCGCTGGTGAACGCGTACACCTACAACGACGTGGCACTCATCGAACGCCGCGTGGTCGGTATCGAGGTGGCAGTGACGGTGCTCGACACCGGAGCCGGCCCGGTCGCTCTTCCTGCCGTGGAGATCGTGCCGCGGAACGGTGCCTACACCTTCGAGGCGCGGTACAACGCGGGGGAGACGAGCTTCTACACGCCGGCGCGGCTGACGGATGCCGCCGCGGACCGGGTGACCGACGTCGCGATCACCGCACACGAGGCTCTCGGCCTGCGGCACCTGTCGCGCGTCGACCTGATCGTGGATCCGGATGGCGTCCCCTGGTTCCTGGAGGCGAACGTGCTGCCCGGGCTCACCGAGACGTCGCTCGTCCCACTTGCCATCGAGGCAGCCGGCTTCGACCTCGGCGCCGTCTACGTCGGACTCGCCGAGCAAGCGATCCGCGAGGCGTCGGCACTCGCCGACTGACGCATGCCGCCCGTGTTTCACGTGAAACATGCAGCCCTTCGCTTTGCGCCGTTAGCCCGCGACAAGAACGGCGAGCCTCACGGGATGTTTCACGTGAAACATCGAGCCCCGGTCCAGAGGCTCTTGCATCGTGTTTCACGTGAAACATCGGTCCCGCCGAGCTCCCGTCGAAGTGCGCGCCGCGAGCTGCGCGCCGAGCGCCGCCATCACGGCCAGAGGCGTTCGCTGTGCCAGGCATCCGCTCCACGGAGATACCGAAGTCGCAAGTGATCCCGGGTCGGGGCACCCTGCCAGAACTCCACGGTGGTCGGGAAGACCCGCCACAATGTCCAGGTGGGGGACACCAGCGTCGGGTCGGCCTCGATCCGGGCGCGCTCTGCCGTGATCAGCTCGACGTGATGAGCCGGATCGGTCATCGGCAGGCTCTGCCGGCCCGTGAGTGCTACTGCTCGGGCGTCGGGATGCCTGGCCAGAAAGTCCCTCGCCGCCTCTTCCCTTGATCCCTGGCTCGCCGTACCGCGAATTCGCACGGCGCGGGCGACCGAAGACCAATAGACGGTCAGCGCACACCGCGGGTCCGCCAGAAGGTGGCGACTCTTCGCGGATTCGGCGCCGGTGGCGAGCTCCAGGCCGAAGTCCTCGGTCACATCCTTCAGCATCACGACCCGGGCATCCGGTGCCCCGATCTCGTCCACGGTCGAGAGCGTGACAGCCAGCGGTTCCGTCACACCGGCGTCGAGTGCCTGGATCAACCACTCGACGAAGAGCTCCCGAGGATGTTTTGGCGCGTCGCTGGGATCCCACGAAGGTGCCGTCCCGGTGACCGACGGCGTCGAACGAAGACGATCGCGCAGAGTACTCATCGCCCCGATCCTGCCACCTTCTGCCCAGATGGCCTCCCGACGATGCCCGGAGTCACCAGGTACTGTCCGGCGTGAGTCAGGCGGTCGACAGCCACCTGCCACCGCCGATGCCCGCGGGCAAGCGTAAGCGCCGAAGCGTTCAGCGATAAGAAGCCACGGCCACGAGCACGCTCAGCCGGCGAACGGACCCTCGCCGATCTCGCCGAGAATGCGGTTGAGGTCCTGCACCGAAGCGAACTCGATGGTGATCTGACCCTTCCGGGCACCGAGCGCCACCTTCACGCGGGTGTTCAGGCGGTCCCCGAGGCGATCGGCGATCTCGTCCAGGTTCGACTGCCGCTTACCCGGCGCGGGGCGGGGCTTCACCTGCTTCGGCTTCGCGCTCACCAGCGCTTCTGCTGCGCGTACCGAGAGGTCTTCGTTGACGATCTTGTCCGCGATGCGCTGCATGGCATCCGTGTCGCCGGCGGCGAGGATGGCGCGTGCGTGTCCGGCGCTCAGCACGCCCGCCGCCACCCGTTGCTGCACCGGCGACGGCAGTTTCAGCAGCCGGATCGTGTTCGTGATCTGCGGGCGCGAGCGACCGATGCGGGTTGCAAGCTCGTCCTGGGTGATGCCGAAGTCGGCCAGCAGCTGCTGGTACGCAGACGCCTCTTCAAGCGGATTCAGCTGCGAGCGGTGCAGGTTCTCCAGAAGGGCGTCCCGCAGCATGTCTTCGTCGGCGGTGTCTTTCACCACCGCCGGAATGGTGGCGAGCCCCAGTGTCTTCGTCGCGCGCAGGCGCCGCTCGCCCATGATGAGCTCATATTTGCCGGGCAGACCCGACAGCGGCCGCACGACGACGGGCTGAAGCACACCTACCTCGCGGATGCTTGCGACGAGTTCGTCCATGGCATCCTGGTCGAACTCGGTACGAGGCTGCTGCGCATTGGGAACTATGTCGTCGGGGGAGAGGTTCGCCAACCGGGCGCCGGGCACGGCCAGCAGACTGCTCGCCGCTGCCTCCCCTTCACCGGATGCCCCGCGGTCGTGGAAGAACACGTCCACCGGTCGCTTCGTGTCCGTGTCTGCTGTGGGGATCAGCGCGCCGATTCCGCGGCCCAAACCCGTGCGCTTCACTGCCATCGTGCTGTGCTTCCTCTTGCCTGCCGCTTCGCGGCCTCTGTCGTCTGCGTTCTTGCTGATTGTGGTCCGAGCGGCCGTCGCCGGCCGCTCGTCAACGCGGTGCGCCGCGCTTGGCGATCTCCGCCGCCGCCTCGAGGTACGAGAGCGCGCCCGGTGAACCCGCGTCGTAGCTGATCACGCTCTGGCCATAGCTCGGCGCCTCCGAGATGCGCACCGATCGCGGTATGACCGCCTGCAGCACCTGCTTCGGAAAGTGGTCGCGCACCTCGTCCGCGACCTGATGCGCGAGATTCGTCCGAGAATCGAACATCGTGAGCAGGATCGTCGATACATGCAGCTTGGGGTTGAGGTGCTTCTCGATCATGGAGATGTTCTTCAGGAGCTGGCTCAACCCCTCCAGCGCGTAGTACTCGCACTGGATCGGGATCAGTACCTCGGTCGCCGCAACGAATGCGTTGATCGTGAGCAGCCCGAGCGAGGGCGGACAGTCGATCAGGACGTAGTCGATGCCCTCGGGAATCTCGTCCAAGAATCTCTGCAACGCTCTCGAGAGTCTTTGCTCACGAGCCACCATGGACACTAGCTCGATCTCCGCCCCCGCCAGATCGATGGTTGCCGGAACACAGAACAGATCGCGTTGGTCGGGGGAGGCCTGGACCACATCCGCCATCTCCGCGTCGTTCACCACGACGTCGTAGACGCTCGGCGTTCCCTCCCGATGCTCCACACCGAGCGCGGTAGACGCGTTGCCCTGAGGGTCCAAGTCGATAACGAGCACCCGTGCGCCCGATCTGGCAAGTGCCGCGGCCAGGTTCACCACGGTGGTCGTCTTCCCGACTCCGCCCTTCTGGTTCGAGATCGTGAAGATCCTCGTGCGCGACGGCAGCGGCAGAGTCGTCTGCTCGATGGCTTGACGCCGGCGGCTGAGGTCGGCGATTTCGCTCGCGAGCGGAGTCGACATATCCACGGGCGCGGTTTCCTCCGTGTGTTCTTCATGCGGATGTTTCACGTGAAACATCCTTTGCCTTGCTGTGGACGAGGCCGCGAGTGCCGGACTGCGAGGGACGCACTCCGCGACCTGTCACCACGGTGCCGTCAGAGCTATCTCACTGTAGCCCGGATGACTCTGGTGACTTCGTCGACGATCCCAGAGCCGAGAATCTCCACAGTCACGTCGTGGATGCGGAAACGCCGGAGCTCTTTTGTCGCCGCCGATACCTCTGCCTCGGCGTTCGCACCCTTCATGAGCACGAGTTCACCGCCATCGCGCACCAGGGGAGCGGTCAACGGGATCAGTTTGCGGAAGGCGCTGACCGCCCGAGCTGTCACCTGGTCCAGTGGCGATTCCAGACGGGCATCCTCGGCGCGGGCTCGGAGCACCTCGACGTTCGTCAGGCCGAGCGCATCCTTCTGTTCCTGCAACCAGGCGATACGGCGTTCCATCGGCTCGATCAGAACGAAGCGCACATCGGGTCGCACAATAGCCAGCACGATCCCTGGAAGCCCTGCCCCGCTGCCGACGTCGCCGACTGCTCCGCCCGTCTGCAACAACGGGGCGACGACGGCGCAGTTCAGCACGTGACGGGTCCATAGACGCGGCGGCTCGAGCGGGCCGATCAGACCGCGTTCCTCACCCTCGCGAGCAAGTGACTCGGTGAAAACGCGAGCCAATCCGATGCGGTCGCCGAACAGTTCGATCGCAGACGCGGGCTCTCGCTCGACGTCAGCGTGCATGTTCCACGTGAAACGTCAGAAGGGTGAGATCCAATGGCCGACCTACGAGCGCGTGATGACCGTGTGGCGCTCGGATGCCTCGCCTACGGAGTGGGACGAGAAACCGCGGTCCGCCACCACGTCGTGCACGATCTTGCGCTCGTACGACGACATCGGCGGCAGTGCCGCCTGTGCGGCGCCCTGATCCAGCCGATCGATCGCTCGATCGACGAGCACGGCCAGTTCCTGCTTGCGTGCGTCGCGGGAACCACCGATGTCCAGGATCAGACGCGAGAAAGCGCCGGTCTTCGACTGCACGGCGAGGCGAGCCAGTTCCTGCAGCGCGCTGACGGTCTCTGCGCGGCTCAGCAGACGAAGTGCCTGCGGATCCTCGGCGGAAACCGAGACGTAGGGACGTTCGTTCTGCACGTCGATGTCGATATCGCCATCGAGATCGCAGATGTCCAAGAGCGCCTCGATGTAGTCCGCGGCGGCGTCGCCCTGGGCATCCAGGCTCTGGTCGTCCTGTTCGGCGGAGACGGTCGCGTCTGCCGACTGCGTGCGCGCGGCATCCTCGCCATCTACTGACCGCTGCTCGGCACCCTCGATCACGGATGTCTCGTCACCGTGAACGGACGTCTCGTCTGTCATGCTCACTATTTCTTTCCCCCGGCCTTCTTGGCTCGGCTCTTGCTCATGGGTTGCTGCCGCTGCGTCGTGATCGGTTTCGCCGGAACCTCGTCGACGATCAGCACGGGAGCGCCCTCCGGCGTCTTCAGCTTGCCCCTTCGTGCCAGTCTCGCCTCGCGCGCCTTCTCGGCCTCGCTGCCCGGGGTCGGCATGTTCCGGATGACCAGCCACTGCTGGCCCATGGTCCAGATGTTCGACGTGAGCCAGTAGAACATGACGCCCAGCGGGAACGCGACACCGGAGAACAGGAAGACGAACGGGAGCAGGTACAGCAGGATGCGCTGCTGCCGGAACTGCGGGCTGGCCTTCGTCTCCGGCGACATGTTCTTCGAGACGATCTGAAGCTGTGTGGTGAACTGCGAGGCCACCATCAGGATGACCATGGTCGCCGCGATCAGCATGACCGAAAGGCTGTAGTCCTTGCCGGCGACCATCAGCGTCCATTGCGACCCGAATGACGCGTTCAGCGGAGCACCGAGGAATTTCGCGTCCTGGAACGACTTGAGCAGATTCGCGCCGCTCAGCAGACCCACGCTGTCGTGTCCGCTCTGCGCATCGTTGAGCACGTGGAAGAGGCTGAAGAACACGGGCATCTGCAGCAACAAGGGAAGGCAGGAGCTCAGCGGGTTCGTGCCCGTGCGCTTGTAGAGCTCCATGGTCTCTCGAGACATCGCCTCGCGAGAGAGCTGGTCCTTCTTGCCCTTGTACTTGTCCTGGATCTTCTTCAGTTGCGGCGCCACCTCGAGCATGCGCCGCTGGTTCTTGATCTGGCGCACGAAGATCGGGATCAGTGCGGCACGGATGACGGCGGTCAAGCCGACGATGGACAGCACCCAGGTGACGCCACCGGCCGGGTCGAGTCCGATCGCGGTCCACAGCATGTGCCAGCCGATCAGAAGCAGCTGAACCAGCCACTCGATCGGCCAGAGGATCGTATAGATGAAGTCCACTTACTCGGTCATCCTTTTGCGTGGCCGCGTGCCACCACGAACCCGAAGGGCGTGACGGAGTAGCGGGGGGTCTTCTTGCGGGGAATGTCGTCGACGCCGCCGGCGGCCCAGGGGTGGCATCGTGCGATGCGCGCTATCCCGAGGGCGGTTCCGACGATCACGCCGTGCTCCTGAATGGCGCCCAGCGCGTAGGCCGAGCATGACGGGTAGTAGCGGCACACGTCTCCGTACAGGGGCGAGATCACGGCTCGATAGGCGCGCAGAAGCAGCACAGCGACGTTTCTCGGAAGAAGGAGAACGGTCGTCATCACGGCATGCATCGGGCGCCTACTTTGTCGACGGCTCGGCGGATCTCACTTTGCAGCGTAATCCAGGATGCCTGCGCGCCGGCTGGCAGAGCCCGCACCACGATGTCGTGACCCGGCGCCAGCTCCGGGAGCAGCTCGCGGCAGACGGCCTTGAGCCTGCGTCGTACCGTGTTGCGCACGACAGCTCCGCCGACCGCCTTGCTCACGATGAACCCGAAGCGCACCGGACTCACGTCTTCGGCAGGCCCCACCGCCGTGCGCACGTAGACGATCGTGTTCGGCCCGTGCACTCGCGCTCCCTTACGGACGGTCAGACGATAGTCGGTCCCGCTCCGGATCCGGTTCGCCTTGGCGAGCACCGCACTGATTCGACTACGTGAAAGGGACGACTACGCGGAAAGCTCGGTGCGGCCCTTGCGACGACGGTTCGCGAGGATCGCGCGACCGGCACGCGTGCGCATGCGCAGACGGAATCCGTGCACCTTGGCGCGACGGCGGTTGTTCGGCTGGAACGTTCTCTTGCTCATCAGACAGGTCTCTCGATCGATGTTTCGGTTCTCTTCGTGAGGCAGGCCTGCAGAGACACGTCTCGCGGCGCCGGAAGGAAGGAAGCTGTGCCGCGCGCTGCAGCGTGCGGTCAACCCATTAACGGTACGGGGTGGCATCCACAAGGTCAAACCGGACGCCGGTGAACCGTTGATTATCCATACCGAGAGGACTAAGCCTGGAGAGGCACGCCGAGAACGGCGCACATCCGGCTCGCACGATGATTTGAGCGTGCGGGCCCGATTCGTTAGCGTGACATGCGAAGTTATCCCCAGGTTGTGAGTCGACCGCTGCCGAAGCCGCGGACGAGCACGCAGAATGCCCTTACGGCATTGGGGATAACGGTGTGGATAAGAGCGGCCGGACCTGCTGCTTCGGCCGAAGAAGATTCACGACGGGGTGGATCGGACTTGCCGTTGCCGGTGGTCCGTGGGAGTGATCTAGGGGAACTATGGCTGACGGCGATCCGTCATTGACGAACGCATGGCGATCCGTGTTGTCGACGCTCGAAGCGGATGATCGGGTCACCCCGCAGCTGTACGGATTCCTCAGCCTCGTCGAGCCCAAGGGCATCATGGCCGGAACCTTCTACCTCGAGGTGCCGAACGAGTTCACGCGGGGAATGATCGAGCAGCGTTGCCGGGTTCCGTTACTGAACTCCATCGGCCGGCTCGACGACACGCTTGCTGTGTCGAACTTCGCGATCGTCGTCAACCCGAACATCACGCACGACTCTCCCCAGCTCGAGCCCGAGCGACTCGAGTCCAGCTATATCGAATCCAGCTATATCGACACGCCGGCAACGGTCAGCCAGCCGTCGGCTCCGGTCACCGATATCAGTGCCGCGCCGCGCAATCCCGATTCCCGGCTCAACCCGAAGTACAGCTTCGACAACTTCGTCATCGGCCAGTCCAACCGGTTCGCGCACGCGGCGGCCGTCGCGGTCGCCGAGGCACCGGCCAAGGCGTACAACCCGCTCTTCATCTACGGCGACTCGGGCCTGGGCAAGACCCACTTGCTGCACGCGATCGGGCACTACGCGATGAGCCTCTACCCGGGCATCCGGGTGCGCTACGTCAGTTCCGAGGAGTTCACGAACGACTTCATCAACTCCATCGCAAACAACCGCGGCTCGTCGTTCCAGGCCCGGTATCGCAACATCGACATCCTTCTGATCGACGACATCCAGTTTCTGCAACGAGCCGTCGAGACCCAGGAGGCGTTCTTCCACACCTTCAACACGCTGCACGACCACAACAAGCAGGTGGTCATCACGAGCGACTTGCCGCCGAAGCATCTCACCGGCTTCGAAGACCGGATGCTCACCCGCTTCGAGTGGGGCCTGATCACCGACGTGCAGGCACCGGACCTCGAGACCCGCATCGCGATCCTGCGCAAGAAGGCGCAGAGCGAGCGCATTCTCGTGCCCGACGACATCCTCGAGTTCATGGCAACCAAGGTGTCGAGCAACATCCGCGAGCTCGAGGGCACGCTCATCCGCGTCACCGCATTCGCGAGCCTGAACAAAACGCCGGTCGATATGAACCTGGTGCAGACGGTGCTGAAAGACCTCATCACGCTCGACGACGACAATGTGGTCGCGCCGGCCGACATCATCACCGCCACCGCCGACTACTTCAAGCTGAGCGTTGACGACCTCTACGGTTCGTCCCGATCGCAGGCGATCGCCACCGCACGACAGATCGCGATGTACCTGTGCCGCGAACTCACGAACCTGTCTCTTCCGAAGATCGGCCAGCTGTTCGGCAACCGCGATCACACGACCGTGATGTATGCGAACAAGAAGATCAGTGAGCTCATGAAGGAGCGCCGCTCGATCTACAACCAGGTCACCGAGCTGACCGCCCGCATCAAGCAGAACCACCGGTAGCCGGATGACGAATATTCACACTGTGGATAACCCTGGGGATAGTTAACGAATAACAGGCTTGCCGGTGTGAGCGGATGCGAGACGCTTGTGAAATCCTTGTCATTCCGCGGCCTCCCATGACCCCGCACCCGGTGCCCTCCTCAACAGCCCATGGACAACTCACACCGATGTAGTTCCCGCTGTCCGCCTCAGATCCACCGAGTTATCCACAGTTTCCACAGCGGTTAAGCCGATTAAGAGAACAACTTCTTTAAGCAGTCGGCCGACAACCTCAACGAACCGCACGATCTCGCGTGGTTGCAGCCGATCGCTGGTCGGCACTGCCCGCTTGCCTCGCAGTAGCATGGAGCGGCACGCGCCCATCGGACGACAGGGGAGACGACGTTGAGGTTTCAAGCCAACCGCGATGTGCTGAGCGAAGCGGTCTCGTTCACCGTCAAACTTCTGCCCCAGCGCACCACCCTGCCGATTCTGAGCGGAATCCTGATCAGCACGACGGATGACGGCATCTCGCTCTCTGCGTTCGACTACGAGGTCTCGGCGCACACCGAGATCTCCGCTGCCGTCGAAGAACCGGGAACGGTTCTCGTCTCCGGTCGCCTGCTCGCGGAGATCGCCTCCAAGCTTCCGAACGCACCTGTCACGTTCGCCACGGAAGAGAACCGCATCGTCGTCAGCTGCGGGACCGCCAACTTCACACTGCTGTCCATGCCGGTCGAGGAATATCCCACGTTGCCGCAGATCTCCGGCGAATCCGGGGTCGTGCCGGCCGACGACTTCTCCCAGGCCGTTGCGCAGGTTGCTGTGGCCGCATCCCGCGACGACGTCACACCCGTGATCACCGGCGTGCAGCTCGAGATCACCGAGAACCGGCTCAGTCTGGTGGCGACCGACCGTTATCGCGTGGCCGTGCGCGAGATCGACTGGGAGGGATCGATCGGCCAGTCCGAGCCCTCCACGGCGCTCGTTCCTGCTCGCACGCTGCAGGAGATCGGCAAGACGTTCGGCCACAACGGAAACATCGACGTGACTCTCGTGGCGAAAGACGACCGCGAGCTCATCGCGTTCACCGCCGAGAAGAAGACCGTGACATCCCTGCTCATCAAGGGCAACTTCCCTCCTGTGAAGCGGCTCTTTCCGGAGAGCGTCGACAACTACGCCGTCATCAACACCGCCGACCTGATCGAGGCGACCCGTCGCGTCTCCCTCGTTCTTGAGCGGGAAGCGGCCCTCCGGTTCTCGTTCAGCACCGACGGGCTGACGCTCGAGGCGATCGGATCGGAGCAGGCACAGGCATCCGAGAGCATCGACGCCCTCCTCACCGGCGATGACACCGTGGTCTCGCTGAAGCCCCAGTTCCTGCTCGACGGTCTGGGCGCGGTGCACTCGGAGTACGTGCGCATCTCGTTCACGAAGACCGACAACCCGAACAAGCCGGGTCCCGTGCTCATTACGAGCCAGACCAGCAAGGAACAGGCGGGAAGCGACAGCTACCGGTATCTGTTGCAGCCGAACCTGCTGTTGCGCTGACCCCGTTCGGTCAGCGGTTCGACTCACACGACGAAGGGCTCCTCATGCACATCGGTCTCATCGGTCTCGGCAGGATGGGCAACAACATGCGCGCCCGGCTCGAGCGCAAGGGCATCGACGTCACCGGGTACGACACGAATCCGGATGTCTCGGATGTCGCCACCCTCGCCGATCTCGTCGCAGCGCTTCCTGCACCCCGCACCGTGTGGGTCATGGTGCCGGCCGGTGCCGTCACCGACAGCGTCGTGAACGATCTCGCAGGACTGCTCGAGGCAGGCGATCTCGTGATCGACGGCGGCAACTCGAAGTTCACCGAGGACTTCAAGCACGCCGAGCTGCTCTCCAAGACGGGGGTCGACTTCGTCGATGCCGGTGTCTCCGGCGGTATCTGGGGACTCGACAACGGGTACGGCCTCATGGTCGGCGGAAGCGACACGCAGGTGCAGCGCGTCATGTCGGTGTTCGACGCGCTTCGCCCGGACGGCCCGCGCGACGAGGGGTTCGTGCACGTCGGCGAGGTCGGCGCCGGCCACTACGCGAAGATGGTGCACAACGGCATCGAGTACGCGCTCATGCAGGCATACGCCGAAGGGTATGAGCTGCTCGACACCCGCAACGACATCATCAAAGACGTCACAGGCACGTTCAAGGCGTGGCAGCGCGGAACCGTAGTGCGCTCCTGGCTGCTCGAACTCCTGGTGCGCGCGCTGGAACAGGATCCCGAGTTCGAGCACATCGAGGGCTACGTCGACGATTCGGGTGAGGGACGCTGGACTGTCGAGGAGGCGCTGAATCACGCAATACCGATGCCCACGATCAGCGCGTCGATCTTCGCGCGATTCGTGTCACGGCAGGAGGACTCGCCCGCCATGAAGGCGGTGGCCGCGCTACGCAACCAGTTCGGCGGTCATGCCGTGAAGGCCGTCGACTGACTCGGTACTCTCGCCGGTTGGGCGGAGCTCAACTTACGGGAAGAGGTGGTGAGCGATGCGCGTGACGCACCTGTCGCTCACCGATTTTCGCAACTACGAGTCCGCCGAGGTTGAGCTGACGGCTGGTCCGAATTTGTTCGTCGGCAGCAACGGCCAGGGCAAGACGAATCTCGTCGAGTCGCTCGTCTTCCTCTCCACCGGCGCATCGCATCGCACGCCGATCGACGCGGCGATGATCCGGCAGGATTCCGCGGCGGCGGTCGTCAGGGTGCGTCTGGAACACGACGGCCGTGCGGTTCTCCTGGAGTTGCAGCTGAACCGGTCGTCGGCGAACAAGGCGATGGTGAACCGCACCTCGTCGCGGCCACGTGAGCTGGTGCGCTACCTGTCCACGGTGCTTTTCGCGCCGGAAGATCTTGCGCTGGTCAGGGGCGAACCCGCCGTGCGGCGCAGGATGCTCGACACGGTGCTCGTGCAACGTATCCCGCGGCTGGCGGGGGTTCTGGCCGACTACGACCGGGTGCTGAAACAGCGCAACACGCTTCTCAAGTCGGCACGGGCATCCGGTGTGCGCGGGTCGGCGTTGTCGACCCTGGATGTCTGGGACGAGCGATTGGTGACGCTCGGCTCCGAGATCATCGACGAACGCTCCGCGCTGATCGACGAGTTGCGTGAGCCGGTGCGGGACGCGTACCGGTCGGTCGCCGGCGACGACCACGATCCGCGGCTGGTGCCGCTGCTGTCGGTGGATGGCGCAACACCCGACGATGACGACGACTCTGCATCGAGGCAGGGCGACGCCGGTGGAACGATCGAACCAGGATCCACCCGCGACAGATTCGCGGCAGCCGTCGCGCGGCTGCGGCCGCGCGAGCTCGATCGAGGCGTGACGCTGGTCGGTCCGCATCGCGACGACGTCTCGTTCCAACTCAATGGGTTACCTGCGAAGGGCTACGCCAGCCACGGCGAGTCGTGGTCGTTCGCGCTGTCGCTGCGGCTGGCATCCGCACAGCTGCTGCGCGAGCACTCGAGCACCGGGGATCCCGTGCTGATCCTGGACGACGTGTTCGCGGAACTGGACCAGAAACGGCGGGCGCGACTGGCGGCATCCGTGCACGATTTCGAGCAGGTACTCGTCACCTCAGCGGTGCTCGACGACGTGCCGGATGCCTTGCGCGCCCACACCGTGCACATCGAGGCCGGCCGTGTGATCGAGTCCGAGCCGAGCGAGGCGGAGGACTCGGGCGCCCAGGAGTCGCTGAGATGAGTGAGGCATCCGACTTCTACCGGCATCTCAAGGAGTTGTTCGGAGCGGATCCACGGCGTGGTCCGCGCCGAAGTGCCCGGACTGCGCGCACAGATCGATCGGGAAGCCAGCCGTTCGAGCCCGGCCGGGAACCGCACGGACTCGGCGGAGTCATCGACTCGCTCACCGACGAACTCGGCTGGAACTCGCCACTGGCCAAGTCGGAGCTGATCGCCGCGTGGACGGAGGTCGTTGGCGAGGAGACCGCCAAGCACTCGGATCCGGTCGAGGTGGAAGGCCACGTGCTGACGGTTCGTTGCGACTCGACGAGCTGGGCGACTCAGCTGCGGCTGATGCGCGGAGAGCTCTTACAGCACATCGAGAAGCGATACCCGGAGGCGGGTGTGGAAAGTATCCGGTTTTTGGGCCCTGACGTCCCCACCTGGAAACGCGGCCCCAGGTCCGTTCCAGGGCGCGGTCCACGCGACACCTACGGTTGAGCGGGCAAATCTGGTCACCCGCGCGATTTCATCGCTTCAGAGGGCCGTTTCACGCCAGATCCTCGGTCCGCTCTTGGTAGAATGAGTGGTCACGAAAAATGTGCGGTCAGGAGCCCTAACCGAATGACGATGGAACCGAAGACGGCTGGAACCGACAACGACTACGGCGCGAGCCAGATTCAGGTTCTCGAAGGACTCGAGGCGGTCCGCAAGCGGCCGGGCATGTACATCGGATCCACGGGTCCGCGCGGTCTGCACCACCTTGTCACGGAGATCGTCGACAACGCCGTAGACGAGTACCTGGCAGGCCACGGCGACCACATCGACATCACGCTCACGAAGGACGGCGGCGTGCGCGTCGTCGACAACGCGCGGGGCATCCCTGTCGACATCCACCAACCCGAGGGCATCTCCACCGTCGAACTCGTTCTCACGGTGCTGCACGCCGGCGGCAAGTTCGGCGGCGGAGCCTATGCGGTCTCCGGTGGTCTGCACGGCGTCGGCTCCTCGGTCGTGAACGCCCTCTCGAGGCGCCTCGAGGTGGAGGTGAAGAACCAGGGACACGTCTGGCGACAGAGCTATCACGACGGTGTTCCGGATGCCCCGCTCGAGCAAGGCGAGGCCACGACCGAGACCGGAACGACCATTACGTTCTGGCCGAGCAGCGACACGTTCGAAACGGTGGAGTTCGACTACGAGACCCTCCGCACCCGGTTCCAGCAGTACGCGTTCCTGAACAAGGGACTGAAGATCTCGCTGTGGGACAAGCGGGAGCGCGAGGCATTGGACGAGGAGGGCGAGGTCGTTCCTGAGCGCAACGACACATTCCTCTACCAGCGTGGGCTCGAGGACTACGTCGAGTACCTCAACTCGGCCAAGCGCGCCGAGGTGGTGAACGACGAGATCATCTCGTTCGAATCCGAAGACACCGAGCGCAAGATCGCGCTCGAGGTCGCGATGCAGTGGACGACGGCCTACACCGAGAGCGTCCACACGTACGCGAACACGATCAACACGCACGAAGGCGGCACCCACGAAGAGGGTTTCCGTGCGGCGCTGACCACGCTGGTCAACAGGTACGCGCGAGACAAGGGCATCCTCAAGGAGAAGGATGACAACCTCTCCGGCGAAGACGTGCGCGAGGGTCTCACCGCGGTGGTCTCCGTCAAACTCGGCGAACCGCAGTTCGAGGGTCAGACGAAGACGAAGCTCGGCAACACCGAGGCGAAGGCATTCGTGCAGAAGGTCGTCGGCGATCAACTCGGCGATTGGTTCGACCGAAACCCGAACCAGGCGAAGGAGATCATCCGCAAGGCCATCCAGGCGGCCAGCGCCCGCATGGCGGCACGCAAGGCGCGCGACACCGCTCGGCGCAAGGGTCTGCTCGAAGGCGGCGGGATGCCGGGAAAGCTCGCGGACTGCTCCAGCCGCAACCCCGCGGAGAGCGAGATCTTCCTCGTCGAGGGCGACTCGGCCGGCGGATCGGCGAAGCAGGGACGCAATCCGGCGACCCAGGCCATCCTTCCGCTTCGCGGCAAGATCCTGAACGTCGAGAAGGCTCGGCTCGACCGTGCGCTCGCGAACGCCGAGATCCAGGCGATGATCACCGCGTTCGGCACGGGCATCGGCGAGGAGTTCAACGGCGAGAAGGCCAGATACCACAAGATCGTGCTGATGGCCGATGCGGATGTCGACGGCCAGCACATCACGACCCTGCTGCTCACGCTGTTGTTCCGCTACATGCGGCCGCTCATCGAGCTCGGCTACGTCTATCTCGCCCAGCCGCCGCTGTTCCGGCTCAAGTGGTCGAACGCCGACCACCAGTTCGTGTACTCCGACCGCGAGAGGGATGCCCTCCTCGCCGATGGGCTTGCCGCCGGCAAGCGCATCCCGAAAGACAATGGCATCCAGCGCTACAAGGGTCTCGGCGAGATGAGCTATCAGGAGCTCTGGGAGACCACGATGAACCCGGAGACGCGCACGCTCAAGCAGGTGACCATGGAGGATGCGGCGGCGGCCGACGAGACCTTCGCCACCCTGATGGGCGAGGACGTCGAGTCGCGACGCCATTTCATCCAGAAGAACGCGAAAGACGTTCGATTCCTCGACATCTGAGTACAGCCGGCCCCGCGGTGGTCGCCGCTGGTCCAGTAGCCGGCGCAGCCGGATATCGAAACAGGCGAGCGTTAGCAAACGAGTAGAAGAGACGAAGAAGAAGTAGATGGCAGACGAGATCGACGGCACTGGCAATCTCGGAAGTGGCGACGTCGACGGTAGCGCGACCGACGTCGATCCCATCGATGACGGCATCGTGCACGGCAAGATCGAGCCGGTCGAGCTGCAGTTGGAGATGCAGCGCAGCTACCTCGACTACGCGATGGCGGTCATCGTCGGCCGTGCGCTTCCCGAGGTGCGCGATGGGTTGAAGCCCGTGCACCGCCGCGTGATCTACGCGATGTACGACGGCGGATACCGTCCGGACCGCGCCTTCTCGAAGTGCTCGCGCGTCGTCGGCGACGTGATGGGTCAGTTCCACCCGCACGGCGACACCGCCATCTACGACACCCTGGTTCGCCTGGTGCAGCCATGGAGCCTGCGGTACCCGCTCGCGCTGGGGCAGGGCAACTTCGGGTCGCCGGGGAACGACGGTGCGGCCGCGATGCGGTACACCGAGACGAAGATGGCACCGCTCGCGCTCGAGATGGTGCGCGACATCGACGAGGACACCGTCGACTTCACCGACAACTACGACGGTCGCACGCAGGAGCCGACCATCCTTCCGAGCCGGTTCCCGAACCTGCTGGTCAACGGTTCGGTGGGCATCGCGGTCGGCATGGCCACGAACATCCCGCCGCACAACATGCGCGAGGTGGCCGCCGGAGCGCTGTGGGCGCTGGAGCACCCGGATGCCTCGCGTGAGGAACTGCTCGAGGCGCTCATGGAGCGCATCAAGGGGCCGGACTTCCCGACCGGTGCGCAGATCCTCGGTGTGAAGGGCATCCACGACGCCTACCGCACGGGACGCGGATCGATCACGATGCGCTCGGTCGTGAACGTCGAGGAGATCCAGGGCCGCACCTGCCTCGTCGTCACCCAGCTCCCCTACCAGGTCAACCCCGACAACCTCGCGATCAAGATCGCCGAGTTCGTGAAGGACGGACGCATCGGCGGCATCGCGGACATCCGCGACGAGTCCAGCGGTCGCACCGGCCAGCGGCTGGTCATCGTGCTCAAGCGCGACGCCGTGGCGAAGGTCGTGCTGAACAACCTGTACAAGCACACGCAGCTGCAGGAGAACTTCGGCGCCAACATGCTCGCCATCGTCGACGGAGTGCCGCGCACTCTTCCGCTCGACGGGTTCGTGAGCGCGTGGGTCGATCACCAGATCGACGTGATCGTTCGGCGCACCCAGTTCCGTCTGCGCAAGGCGGAGGAAGACGCGCACATCCAGCGCGGCCTCGTGAAGGCGCTCGACGCGCTCGACGAGGTCATCGCGCTCATCCGCCGTTCGCCGAGCGCCGACGAGGCGCGTGCGGGACTGATCGAGCTGCTCGACGTCGATCAGGTGCAGGCGGATGCCATCCTCTCCATGCAGCTGCGCCGGCTCGCGGCCCTCGAACGGCAGAAGATCATCGACAACCTCGCCAAGCTCGAGGCGGAGATCGCGGATTACAAGGCGATTCTCGCGGACGACGTTCGCCAGCGATCGATCGTGTCAGAGGAGCTCACCGAGATCGCCGAGAAGTACGGTGACGAGCGACGCACGAACATCCTCTACGGCTTCGACGCCGACATGAGCGTTGAAGACCTCATCCCCGAAGAGGAGATGGTCGTCACCGTCACCCGCGGCGGGTACATCAAGCGCACGCGCAGCGACCACTACCGCTCGCAGCATCGCGGCGGCAAGGGTGTGAAGGGTGCGCAGCTGCGCGGCGAGGATGTCGTCGACCACTTCTTCGTGACGACGACCCACCACTGGTTGCTGTTCTTCACGACCAAGGGGCGTGTCTACCGGGCGAAGACCTACGAGGTGCCGGAGGCAGGTCGGGACGCGAAGGGCCAGCACGTGGCGAACCTTCTCGCCATGCAGCCGGATGAAGAGATCGCAGAGATTCTCGACATCCGCGACTACTCCGCCGCGAAGTACCTGGTGCTCGCGACCCGGGACGGCCTGGTGAAGAAGACCGAGCTCAAGGAGTACGACACCAACCGCACGGGCGGGATCATCGCGATCCGGCTGCGCGAGGAGGACGAGCTCATCTCCGCCCTGCTCGTCGAGGAGGATTCCGACATCCTGCTCGTCTCCCGCAAGGGCATGTCGTTGCGATTCACGGCGACCGACGAGGCGCTTCGTCCGATGGGGCGGTCAACCTCCGGTGTCATCGGCATGCACTTCCGTGACGACGATGCGCTGCTGGATGCAGCCGTGATCGGGACCATGGGCGCGGATCGCAGCGAAACCTCAGCTTCCGCCGATGAAGGTTACGTGTTCGTCGTGACCGAGGGCGGGTACGCGAAGCGAACCGCTGTCGATCAGTACCGACGACAGGGTCGCGGTGGTCTGGGAATCAAAGTGGCAAAGCTGAGCGATGACAGAGGTGACCTCGCCGGCGCCCTGATCGTCGAGGATGAGGACGAGGTTCTCGTGGTTCTTGCCAGCGGCAAGGTGGTACGCTCTGCCGTGGCCGAGGTGCCGGCGAAGGGCCGTGACACCATGGGTGTCGTGTTCGCTCGCTTCGCCGATGACGACAGGATCATCGCCATCGCGCGGAACAGCGAGCGGAATCTGGACGCTCACGACGCCGAACCGGAAGAGGAATCGACCGGTGAGGAGGCCGAGCAGCCCGGAAAGGACAACCCCGTAGATGACTAGTGTGGCGGAACGATTGGCGAAGAAGACATCCTCGTCTCGGAAGGGGCCGGCCAAGCAGGTCAGGCTTCGCCTCGTCTACATCGACTTCTGGTCGGCGGTGAAACTGTCGTTCCTGGTGGGTCTGTGCCTGGCAATCATCTCGATCGTCGGTACGTTCCTGATCTGGATCGTGCTCGATCAGACCGGCATCTTCGACAACCTGAACAGTCTGTTCAAAGACATCTCGGGCACGAGCGGCAGTGACCTGAAGTCGATTCTCAGCCTCGGCACGGTCATGGGCTTCTCGATCGTCGTCGCGATCCTCAACCTGGTGATCACGACCGCGCTCGGCGCCGTGTGCTCGCTGCTGTACAACCTCAGCGTGAAGATCACCGGTGGCCTGCTGATCGGCTTCACCAACAACTGACTGGGGTGAGCGCAGAGCGAGCTTGCTCGCTCTGCCGAGCCGATGGGAGTTGTTGAGCAGCGAAGCTGCGAACACAACTGACCACCTCTCCCGCCACGATTCGCGTGATCGAAGGCGCTCAGGTAGTCTGTCATTCGGCCATTTCGATGGTCCATGTCGGGGATATAGCTCAGGCGGTTAGAGCGCTTCGCTGATAACGAAGAGGTCCGAGGTTCAAGTCCTCGTATCCCCACCAATTCTCCGCACGGGGCCTTAGCTCAGTTGGTAGAGCGCCTGCTTTGCAAGCAGGAAGTCAGGAGTTCGATTCTCCTAGGCTCCACAGTGAATCACTAGGGAAGCGCTCGAGGAGACGGCAACGTATACACATTGGTATACACATCCGAATGGCGTCCTGCATCGTATTGGATCACGTTCCCCGGATACTCCGACGGACCACAGGCGCTGTCCGATCGGCTCCGTTGACCGTCCCCTCGTCAGCGTACGACCGATGCTGCGCGTCCGTCCCGCCGGGCCTGTTTTATGTGACCTCGGATCCCTGACCGTTGAGTGAGGGAGACCTGTCTCCTGCCGTCCCGGTAGCTGCGATCACGAGTGTGCAGCGGGGGTGAAGCGAGGGGAGGGATCGCTTGCTAAGCGCAGGCCGGCACGGCCGGAGTCTGCAAAAAGAGACCGGAACGAACGCAGGCGACGCGGCACGCTACGATCGATCGGCGGCACGGCGCTGCAACGTCGGTAGTGGGCAGGCATCAGCGCCTCTCGGAGTTGGAGCTTGACCGATAGAGACGCGGCACATGGCACGGCGTAGTCAGTGCAGTGTGGGAGCACGTCGCCTGATGGAGTCGGTGTAGGTTACCGACGAGAAACCCCGAGCCCCGCACAGCTCATCGGCCGCTGGCGGAGCCGACGACCACCGGCGTACACTTTTCTGTACAGGAGGTGGATCGTGAAGACGATGAGTTACACGGAGTCCCGCGCGCGCTACGCTGAGGTGTTGGATTCGGTAACGGATGATCGTGAGGAAGTGGTCATCACGCGCGCCGGTCATGATCCAGTAGTGATGGTCTCGCTGGAGGACTACGAGTCGCTTCGTGAGACGGCGTACTTGATGCGCTCTCCGGCGAACGCCCGCCGACTGCTGGATGCGATGGAGCGCTTGGAATCCGGGAACGGCGAGGTTCACGAGCTGATCGAGACGGACTGAGGTGCGGCTGGTCTGGGACGAGAACGCGTGGGAGGACTACCTGTGGTGGCAGGGCCAGGACCGCAGGATTCTGAAACGTGTGAACGCGCTGCTTGCCGACATCCAGCGCCACGGCAACGACGGCATCGGTAAGCCTGAAGCCCTCAAGCACGACTTCGCGGGGTATTGGTCCCGGCGTATCACCGACGAGCACCGCCTGGTCTACAAGGTGGTCGACGACGAAGTCCGCATTGCCGCCTGCCGCTACCACTACGCATAGAGCCTTCGTCTCGGACGAACCGGGGAATGTACTAGAAGGACCCGCCGTGTCCCGGGGTGTGTCGCCTACCGATCGGCTGGTGCATCGCGTCACGAGCTCGCGCGATGATGTTCGTGTGAACGGCGAACGACCTGCTCCGCGTCCGGAAGGGGTCTCAGACCAGCAAGCAGTCGATGTGTGCCGCGAGTGGATGATCTACCTGGGCGAGTTTGACACCATGGTTGCGACGGGAGACGCCGCGCTGGTCTGCGACCTGTATAGCTCGCGATATGTCGCCTTTGTGAGCAACGAGCGCGGCAACATAGGAATGCCTTTGGTCGATCGTGCTGTCGCTCTGGTCGCCTCGGATGGCCGTCGAGGGCTGGTCTTTCACTCCGGAGGAACACGTCCCGCTGCTGGCGAGTTTGCTGACGCAAACGGGATCGCACTGATCATGTTTGATCCGGAGAACGGTGACATCGAGGCGCGAAATCAGGTAGCAGTGCCGATCTGTCGCGAATATCGGCTGGCCTAGATTTGGGGAGCCACCTGTCGGTTGGAACCCGCAAGGCCAGCAGCGGGTCCCGCGGATGAAGCCGCTCGGGTGAGTTCTGCTGCAGCGGCCTTACGTGTTGCGTCCATGGTCGCCTCGACGTTTCCGCGGCGCAGCATGTCGGCGAGCTCACTTTTAGCGCTCCTCGCCGTCGGTGCTGCGATGATGACGTTGTTGTTCTTTCGTCCTCGGGTAAGTCCGACGTAGAGTCCGGCTGCGTTGACGCCGGGGCCAACTAGTGATCGATCAGTTGTTTCGCCCTGGGCGCCGTAAACAGTGGTCGCGTAGCCAAGGTGAAGGTGCTGCCTCGCATACTCGTGACCGATGCGACGGAACTCGGTGGAGTCAGATGCGGAGGTAAGCAGGATCGCGTCATCCGTGATACGTACGACTGTCCAGCTCTGCCGGTTCTCTACCCCGGTGCGGGAGTCATTGCGGCGTGTTTGGACCAGGTCTCCTTCAAGGATCATTTGTTCTCCCTGCCCGGCCACGGTTCGATCCGTGTGCAGCGAACCGTCATGGACACGCCGCGCCTGGATGGCCTCGCTCACTACCTGTGCTTCTGCGTGTGTGGCAGTTACGAGGGAAATGGACTCGCGCGCTCGTGACGCATCGAACCACGCCTCGACCATGACATCGGACGCTTCATTGGTGTTGCTTACCAAGTGCACGTGACCGGTGTCGACAAGCCGGGCAGCGACATTGCGGCGCTCCTCGGCACCATGAGCACGTCTTAGCTCGCGTGTGAACTCGCCCCAGTCCGCATCCTTGAACCGATGGATGTCAGTCAGCTCAACATTGTTCACGCTTGCTCGTCGCATGAGTTCCATGGCGCCGGAGTGGCCGACAGGGAGTGCTTGGTTGGGGTCGCCGACAGCAGTCAGGCTTGCCCCCGTTTCGTGGATGATCGAGAGCAGCGCGTTGGTGGCATCCAGGTCGAGCATGCCTGCTTCGTCGACAACGATTCGGTCGTGTGGTCCCACTCCCTTGTCTCCGGGCCCGAAGTAGGGCAGACCTGTGGTCGCGTCGATCTCGCCGACGCAAAGCCGCGACCACACGGTGCGTCCAGCGGGATCAACATCCCAGCGCCAGCCATAGGTGTGGAGGAGTTGGTGCAGCGAAGAAGCATCGGTTCCGGTCTCGCGACCGGCCACGGTCGCTGCCTTCTTCGTGGGGGCCACCACGATCATCCGGCGACCTTCGAGGTGTAATGCTGCGGCAGCGACCTTTAGCATGGTCGTCTTGCCCGTGCCGGCTGCGCCGATCACTGTCACCAAACGATTCGTCCCGGCGATCGCGGAGGCACCGTCCAGTTGCCCTTCATCGAGTTGCTTGTCTGGGCTGACAACTGCGGCTACCTGGGCGATGACGTCTAGCTTGGCGGCCGCACCCGTTGTCGGGAGGAGCTCGAGGCGCTGCGCAACAGACACCTTCGCGGTCACTGTCTCGGTGGCCACAAGGTGCTTCACATGCTCAGGCGCTGTCCGATCCTCGAGGAGGTGGACTGTGTGGGCGGTCACCGCCTTCTCGACCAGCTCGTCAATCAACGAAGTGAGATTGTCGCGCTCGGTAACAAGACCAACAGAGGAGAGCGCCCGGAGGACGCCGGCGCGGACGTCGAAGACGGAAAACCGGCCGCCGGTGCCGGTGGAGCGGCCGTCCGCATCCACGACAGCTTTCGCGGCCACCAAGTCCGCATCGATGTCCGCCACGGCAACGGGGGTCACCGCTGCCGCTGGCCGCGTGGTCAACTCCGTATCGGTGGTGCGGATCTCTTCCTTGATGATGGCCGCCCAGTCGTCCTCATCGAGGTCGTGCGGCTTGTTCGGCCGACCGGTGGCCCATGCCCACCGGTCGATCTGGTTCAACACGTCTCGCGACGGTTCCTCACCCGGATACTGTGACCGCCACCAGTCGAGACGATTGCTCCGGTTCTGTTCGATTTGGGCTGATCGCTTCGACAACGGCCGTACCAGATGCTGCAGCTGCTCAATCTCTCCGTCCGCGTTCAGGGTGAACCCCTTGGCCGCGAGAGCCTGGATCCAAGCGGGATCGGTTCTAGCGGCGAGATCTCCCTCGGCGTTCACCACGTTCTGGAACCGCAACGCCACCCGGGTGTCCAAGTTCGACCAACGACCGTCTTCGCCTTGGACTTTGACGTTCAACCAGAGGTGTCGGTGCTTGTGCGGATCCAACGACCGAGAACGTTCGTGCTTCAGCTCCACGACCTCAACCCGGGCAAGGTCCTCCCGGACCTTGCCGCCGGCACCACGCCTAGCGTTGAGTTCGGTCTGCCAGAGATGGATGACCCGGTCCCGTAACCGGTCCTGCAGATCCTCGTAAGCAGCGTTGAGTTCCGGATCCAGGAGTGCGGCGATGGAGAACGACTTGGGTGCGTTCACGGTCGCATCAAGGACCAAGTCAGCGGCGGGGGACTCGAGGTCACGGCCGCGGCGTTCCCCGGTGAGTGGGTCGAGACCGTCGACCCACGACCGCAGCTGCTTCCGGCTGAGGAGGTCGTCGCGGATGATGCCGGCTTCGCAGATGTACCGGGTCATCACCGCGTCCGCATAATCCGCGGCGGCGATCACCCCAGCAGCGTCACGAGCCGTGAGGGTGGCGTCACAGACCCCGCCGAAGGCGTACGCGACCGCTTGCCTCACTCCTTGTGAAGCAACCCCGCGCTTCCACCGTGCAACACCGCCACGCACAGCCTCCAGAGTACTCCTGTCACTGCAAAGTGCCTGCGTGCATCACCATCTTTTCGAATCATCATCTTGAGTCACCAATACTTGTTCCCAAGCATCTTCTTAGCTCCGTGGTCGTTCGTCGGAATCTCGCTTGTTGCTTGATCAATCTCGAGATCTGCCCCGTTGTCTCTTCGTTCGTCGTCTTAGCTTCGAGGGATTCTGCGCCGATAGTTCCCGGAGCGAAGGCGGACCGCGTCGAGCCACGTCGCAATTGGTGTGCCGGGTTCCCAGCCCAACGTGGCACTAGATGGGGCTCTTCACGATCGAGGATGTAGGTGGGGTCGGAATGAACCGTCCCAGGTCGAGGTAGCGGACACCGGCCCTGAGGTAACCCCAGCCACCATCCTCGTTGAACCGGCCCTGCGCGCTCTTGTCATTCGACCGGAATCGACACCGGGTTCGAGATAGCAACGTCGCTGCGCCTGTACCCGTCGCGGGGTGTGATGCGGGTCGAACTGGTGGCGGCCTACTCTGCACCGAGCACGGATTCGGCAGTGGTGGACAGCAGAGCATTGATTCGCGGAAACGTATCAGACGCAGACCCAACCGGTCCGCGGGTCCGTGAATAGTCCGTCCCGGATCCGCGGGTACTCATCGCATTCGGTCATGCTTCGCCCAGTTCTGGCGCATAGCGTGATGACCCGCTACTGAACCGGAGGTGCGACCTGAAGAAGCTCTTCATCGCCATACTCACGGTGGTCCTGCTCGCCATTGGTGCCTGCCTCACGGTGTCCCTGGTCGCCACAGGTGGCCTGTCGCGTGTGAGCGAGGCCATGACACCGGCACCGGAATGTCCCCGCGTGCCTCCGGTCACTGTGGGCAGTATCGTCGTTCCCGCGGGGCCGGTCGCCGGGTTTTGCCAGCCCGAGCTAGTGATGGCTGCCCATATCATGAATGCGGCACACGACCAGGGCATCGGAACGCACACCCAAGCAGTTGGCGTCATGACAGCGATCGGTGAGTCCGGGCTACGGAATCTAGACCACGGCGACACCGCCGGGCCGGACAGCCGCGGACTCTTTCAACAGCGGGACAACGGTGCATGGGGGACACTCGCCGACCGAATGGATCCGTACACTGCTGCAACGCACTTCTTCGACAAGCTGACCAGCATCGACGGCTGGCAGACGATGGACCCCAGCGAACTCGCGCATCGGGTACAGGGCAATTCCGATGCCGGCTACTACTCCCAGTTCTGGGCAAAAGCGCAGGCGATCGTCACTGCACTCCAACCTCAATGAATCTGAGTACGATTCGTGCTACTGCTGGAACGGCTGATCGGCAGAGGGATGCCCCGAGGCCGAGAACGCCGCTCGGTAGCCGACTGGTGTGTCAGCCGAGTCCGGCGACGAGGTTGATGACGGTGGCGAGGATCGCCGTACTGAATACGTAGGACAAGAGCGTGTGACGGAGGACGACTCCGCGGAACCGGGCGGTAAGCAGGTTCGTGTCGGACACCTGGAAGGTTTGGCCGAGGTCGAAGGCCAGATAGCCGAAGTCGACATAGCGGGCGTCGTCGACCGGGCCGTGGAAGTCGATTCCCCCGATGGGCTCGGTGTAGTACATCCGGGCGTACCTGAGCATGTATCTGGTGTGGATGATCGCCCACGAGGAAGCGACGGTGAGCAGAGCGAGTGCAGCAGCGAGATCTTGGCCGATTCCGTGTAGTTGGTGAGCACGGATCAGCACCAGGGCGACGGCCCCCAAGCTCGCAATGCTGGCGGCGAGTACGACTGATTCACCAACTGTCCGGCCGGGGTCTTCCCGTGTCGCGTGTGCCCGTGTCGCTCGGGCGTCCATTCGGCCTAGAGCCGACCAGACCCACGTGACATAGAGACCGCTCGCAGCGATCCATCCGGCGGCAAAACCGAAACCAATATCTCCGATGGACCCGACGATCAGTCCAACAATGCATCCGACTGCGGCGACGATGATAAGCCGTACCCAGGCGCGGCCTTGTGAACGTTGTTGAGACATACGTTGAAGCTATCTGCGAGCTGTTGAGGTCTCTCCAAGTTCCTAGCGAGGACGACACCTGGATGTGGGGGACGCCATCGAAGACTGGCCGATTTCCTGCATGAGATTCAGTGCCGACATGTGCGGCTTCTCACCTGGCCGAGGAAGACCTGAGGGATCGTCTCATCCTGGTTCCTCATGCTTACCGGGATGCCTCCCGCGACCGGCGGTCGCACCGCCACTGTCGGGGGCATCTCGAATCTTGTTCGGAGTAAACGATTGGTGGCCGATGGTGCAGCACGAGTCGCGTGCCTCTGCGCGTGATGCGGCGCACGTGCGTCCGGGCATCGCTAGGCACGGGAAGCTGCACCGGCGCCCGTGGGCCACTCTTGCCAAGGTTCTGGGGGCGGTCGTCGCAGTCGCCGTGGTCAGCGTGTTGGGCATCGCCGGAGTCGCCGCGGTCAACCTCGTCAGTGATGTGAAGAAGAGCGTTCATCTGGCCGGGCACGAGCAGCAGATCCCGTCTATCGCGGCGTTGAAGGGCGGAGTGAACATCCTGATGGTCGCCTCCGACACCCGTACCGGGCAAGGCGGCTCGTGGGGCACGTTGGCGGACAGTTCCGGGGTGGGCAACAACGACGACAACGTGCTCATCCATCTCTCCAGCGACCACAGTCGGCTGACGGTTGTGCAGTTTCCTCGTGACCTGATGATCCCGATTCCAGCCTGTCCTTCATCCGGTGGGGGCTCCACGCCGGCGCAGAGCAAAGCGCAATTGAACACCACGCTGTCCGAGGGCGGGCTCTCTTGCGTCGTCCTGACCATAGAGAAGCTCACCGGCATCCAGATCCCATTTGCGGGTCTGATCACGTTCGAGGGCGTGGTGGCGATGTCGAACGCGGTCGGTGGTGTGCCGGTGTGCATCGGTGGGCAAGGCATCCACGACCCTGATACCAGCCTGAACCTGCCACCTGGGCAGGTGACCCTGCAAGGTCAGGATGCGGCGGAGTTCCTGCGCACCCGGCACGGTGTCGGCGACGGCTCTGACCTGTCGCGGCTGAGCAACCAGCAGGTGTTCTTCTCGGCGTTGGCCCGGACGATCATGAGTAACGGCACCCTCGGAAACCCGGTGAAACTGTGGGGTTTGGCGAAAGCAGCATCGAGTAACGTCACTCTGTCAGACAGCCTCGCGAACGTGGCGACGCTCTATCAGATCGCTTCCGCTGCGAAGGATCTGCAATCGTCGAACATCGCCTTCATGCAGTACCCGGTCCTGACCGACCCGGACAACAGCAACCGCGTAGTACCTGACACGGCATCGGCGCAGGCTCTGGACACGGCGCTCGTCAACGACCAACCTGTGGTGCTCACTGGGGGAGTGGGTCAGGGCTCGGTCACCTCCGCGCCGACACCATCACAGCCGCAGAGTGGTGCCACTTCGCCGTCGTCACCAGCAAGCGGTGGTAGCGCGGGGGCGGGAACGCCCACCGGCACCCCAGCACCTGCGTCGACACCTGTGCAACTGGGTGGAAACGTGCACGGCCAAACAGCCGCGACGCAGACGTGCTCAAACGGTGCCGGGTAGTGAAAGCCCTGAAACTATCCGAAGACAGCCGTAACGTGGGTCGTTTCTAGGAGCTGTTCGCATCGACTGGCAGTGTGCTGCTGACCGAGACCGCAACCCGTTCCGAGTCGCGCCTGGTGCTGCAGCATCGCCGCCGTGCGCTGGTTCCGGTGGCTCTGGGTGCGCTGGCCATGCTCGCGAGCGTGACGGGGTCGTGGGTTCCCTCGCTGTGGGGGGATGAGGCGGCCAGCCAACTGGCGGCCAGGCGCTCCCTGACTGGCCTGTTTCAGCTGGTGCAGCATGTGGACGCGGTTCACGGGACCTATTACCTGTTCCTCCACTTCTGGGTGAAGGTCTTCGGGTACGGCCCGTTCGCGATCCGGTTCCCGAGCAGTGTCGCCATGGGCGTGTGCGTCGGCTTGGTGGTGTGGCTCTGCATCCGGGTGGCCACGATGCGTCTCGCGGTGCTGGCCGGTGTCATCTGCGCCGTGCTCCCACGTCTGACCTATGCCGGCGCGGAAGCGCGTTCGTTCGCCTTCGACGCAGCAGTCGCGGCCGGGCTGTGCGTCCTGGTGGTGGAGATCATCCGCAGGCCCGGCCGGCACCGGCGACTGTGGGGCTGCTACGGGATGCTGCTGGCAGTGGGAACGTATTTGTTCCTGTACACCGGGCTGGTGACATTCGCGGTCGGCGTGTTCCTGCTGGTCACCCCGTCGGTGCGGCGGCACTGGCGCGGATGGCTGATCGCTAGTGTGTGCGGCCTCGGCGCTGCGGTACCGATCCTGATCATGGCTTTCCTGGAGCGGGCACAGATCTCCTATCTGAAGGGCGGCGACTACGCGTCCTGGGACGTCCTGTTCAAGCAGATGTGGTTCGGAGATGTCACGTTCGCAGTGGTGGGCTGGACCCTGATCGGAGTCGCGGTGCTGGCGCTGGGGTGGCAGCTGATTCGGATCAAGCGAGGATGGCCGGCACCCGATGCCAGTGTCCTGGCGTTGTCCTGGGTGGCCGTCCCGACCGGTCTGCTGCTGATTGCGAATGCGGTCTTCCCGTTGTTCACCGCGCGGTACGCGGCGATCACCGCACCCGCCGCCGGCATCCTGATCGCGGCAGGGATCCAGGCTCTCGCCCGAGTGGTGGCGCGGGTAGTCCGGTACCCCGCTGCTGCCACCTGGGCGTGCGTCGTCCTGACGGTCGCGGTCGTCGTAGTCGCGTCGCCGAATTGGGCCGGGCAACGCGGCCCGTATTCAGAGAACCAGTCGGATTGGAATGAGGTCGCCGCCACGGTGCGAGCGCACTCCCAGCCCGGCGACGGCATCATGTTCGACGGTGGAGCGCGGCCGTCCCGGCGTCCACGACTGGCGTTGGACACCGCGGCGCCTGGCGCGTTCGGTCCGGCGCGTGACGTTCTGCTGAAAACCCCGTTCACCCGGAACGACACGTGGTACGCGGCCACGTACTCGGTGAAACATGCTGTGGAGCGGGGCCGCTTCGACCATATCCATCGCGTGTGGGTGGTCGAATACCGGACTCCTTCGGGTCTCTCCGTTCCGCACCGTCCCGATTCGTACGGTCTCGCTGCGCTCGAGAAGCTCGGATACCGGAAAGCCGATGCGTTCTCGCTGCATGCCAGCGTCGTCTACCTGCTCACGAAGACCCCGTAACGATGCCGCCCACGTCGGCGTACCTGTGAAGCGGGTTGGCGCTTCTGATCGATCCACTCAGACTGGGCGCTCCGAGCCGTATCTGGATGGTTCCTGTGCAGCATGAGGATGCGATGGGAGCATGGTGCCGGTCCTTGCCCCGAGTCGAACAGCTGAGCATGCCCCGGGCACGCCCGTCACCACTGTCGCCAACGGATCGAGACAGCGGCGGCACGTTGCGGCACGAACTCTGCTCTTCATCGGCTTGGGCGTCGGCGGAGCAGTCTTGCTGTGGTTTCGTCTTCCACCGCTGGCTCACGACACATTGTGGGCGGAAGACGGCAGTCTGTTCCTGGCTGGCGCGGAGCAGCACGGCCTGTTCGGTGCGACCTTCCTCCCGTACGCCGGATACCTGCAGTTCCTGCCCCGGCTGATCGCCGGAGCGGTAGTGCAGTGGCTGCCGATCACCTTCTGGGCATACGGGATGACCGCAGGAGCCTGCCTTGTCACCGGCGCCGCATCGTGCGTGGTGTACGTAGCTTCCCGCGATGTCTTCGGCAGCCGCTTGCTGCGTGTCATGCTCGCCGCCGTTGTGCTGCTGGTCCCGTTGGGTCCGCGGGACGTGCTGGGCAACCCGACGAACCTGCACTCGGTTCTGTTCTGGATGTGCTTCTGGATTCTGCTGTTCAGGCCGCGGAGCCGGCCGAGCGCTGCCGCGTTCACGCTGATCGGATTTGCAGCAGCGGCAAGTGAGATCCAGACCGTCTTCCTCCTGCCGCTGCTGATTCTCGCGCTCCGGCGACGTCACGGCTGGGTTCTCGTGACGGGACCGGCCGTCGGGATCGGCGCGCAACTGGTCGCCACGGTGCTGGCACCGCGAACAGCGGCGACAGCGGCGCAGGATTCACCGGCATCCATCGCAGCCGGCTATCTCGTCAACGCTGTCCTGCCGAACGTGTTCCCGCAGAACATGATCGGAACCGTCCTGGCGCATGGAGGTCTGATCGTCGCCGGTGCGCTGTTGCTCCTGCTGACCGGAGTAGTGCTCATGGCGTGGCGGCACACAGGGACCCCGAAACGGGTGGCGATCATCTCCGCAGCGGCACTCTCGGTGCTGGTGTGGACGGCGTCGGTCGTGGACAACCCGGCACCGTTCTACAACTACGCATCGTTCGCCTCGTCGCAGCTGCTGCACGTGTGGTTGACCAGATACGGGGTCGTGCCCGCGATGCTTCTGCTGGGCATCGCCCTCATCGCCGCGGACGCTCTCCTTCGCGCGCCCGCAAGGCATCGAAGACTCACTCGCGCGATCGCCGTCAGCACCGTTGTCATGATCGGGGTGTGTCTGATCGGCAACTACATCCCGACCTACACGCGTCGTTCCGCCGGGCCGAGCTGGTCGGCGCAGATCCCCGCCGCGCAGGAAGCATGTGAAGGGCAACCGGACGGGAAGCTCGTCAACCTGAATGAGACGCTCGGGTGGAAGGTGCCGGTCTACTGCGGGTACCTTCGCCACGGATCCTGACGGACCGGACTCGCGCGTCTCGGATCGCCAGCGAGCCGGTGCTGTCATCCGATAGTGCGAGATGATGACACCGGTGTTGGTCGTTCAGGCGTGAAGGTGATCAACTCTCGTCCAAGGGGAGGCGGACCAGGAATTCGGCGCCGCTTCCTCGTATTCACCGTCCTTCGCAGTCAGCATGAGGATCGGCACATCCAGCGGTGTGGCCCGGATCTGCCGGCAGACCTCGTAGCCGGAGAGTCCCGGCAGCATGATGTCCAGGACGATGACGTCGAAGTCGCCTTCTTGTGCCTGCCACAACCCATCGACACCATTGCCGGCAACCTCGACCACGAATCCTTCGGCGCGCAGCCCGCGGGCGACAGCGTCGGCGATGACGGGCTCGTCCTCCACGATCAGAACACGCATGGCCATCCTCCGTTCCGCCGTGCTGCTCGCCGTTGTTCTCTGCTCCAGTATCCCGGCAGTGTGTTCCCTGTGAGGTGTCCCGGAACGCTCTCCCAGGGCTTTGGCTGCTGCTCTTATCGGACGCTTATCTGTGCTTGCGACGGTGCTGTCGTGTTGGATCCCCCAACCGAAGGAGATGACATGAACACGTTGAAGAAGGCCACCGTTGCCAGCGCCCTGGCCTTGGGTCTGGTGATGGCCGGAACCGGTGCCGCGTTCGCATCCGGCAGCACTCCGTCACCGAATACGACGCCGGTCACCAGCGCCACTCAGGGAACGACGACCGGCACCGATAAGCCGGAAGTGAACGACCCGAAGGAGACCGCGGACAACGAGAAGGCGGAAGCGAACGATCCCGCCGAGGCGAAGACCGAGGGCACCGAGACCAGCGACGGCAACGACGGCGGGCACCAGGACCCGGACGGTGTCGACGTCGGTTCCACCGGCGGCTCGACCAGCGGTAGCACCGGTGGCAGCAGCTCCAGCACGAGCACACCGTCCGGACACAGAATGGCTGCAGGCCGTTGATGGACACACAGCAGGAAGGAGGTCTGCCGGCAGGCAGCGCTGCTAACCTGTCCCGAGGCCTTCAGTGAAGGCGTCGGGCATGGGGGACCGCCTATCGGGGCGCCTCGCCGGGTTCGATTTCCCGGGTCCTCCACCATCTCCACCGGTCCACGACGTCCGCCCGGCTCTTCTCGCAGGGAGACCTCATGCCCAGTCCTGAGCCGTCCACGAGCGTGCGCTCGCTTCCGCTTACGCCGATGGCGCGCGCCGTCGTCACGTTTGTGCAGAGGCGCCCGTTCACCGTGATCGTGACCGCGGTGATCCTGCTGCTTGCAGTGTTCGAACAATCCCTGTTCGGAACGGTCCGGATGATGCGGTGGGACATGGGTGCCGGTCTCGAGCCGATCGTGGAGCAGGGACATTGGTGGGCTGCATTCACCTGGATGTTTTTCACCACCGGGATCGCCGCGCTCCTCGTGGCCCTGGTTGCATCCGTAGTGCTACTAGGCATCGCGGAACGGGTGATGGGTGTCTGGCGCACCGTGATCGCGTTCTTCGGCACGGGAATCGTCGGCGTCCTGGCCGGGGTGGCGGTGCAGTTGGTCGGTTCCGGTACCGGCGAGTTCTGGTCCCGGAACACCCTCGAGTTAGTCACGTTGGACCCGCTGACACCCGTCGCGGGCGCGGTGATGACCGCGAGTGGGTTCATGAGTGTTTTGTGGCGGCGCCGGGTGCGGGTGCTCACGCTTCTTGTTCTGCTCGTGTTCCTGCTCTACTCAGGTCACCCAGGCGATCTCTACCGGCTCTTGGCCGCCCTGACGGGTCTGCTGCTCGGCCTGCTGCTGCGGCCGAACAAGCACGTCGCCAGGTGGGTGCGCGGGTCCGGGCACGAGATCCGAAACCTCCTCGCCGTGATCGTCGCGATCAGCGCGGTGGGACCGGTGATCGCGTTCGTCTCCGGGTCACGGTTCGGGCCCTTGGCACCGATCGTGGACCTGCTGCTGGAACAGTCCCCGAACGCGCAGGAGACCGTGCCGCAATGCCAGGCGTTCCATATCACCCGCGGATGCGTGCACCTGCTCACCCTGACCCGGATCAGTAACCCGGGTGCTGTTCTCGTCTCGATCGCACCGCTGATCTTGCTGCTCGCGTGCGCGTACGGGTTGCTGCGGGCACGGCGGTTCGCAGTCTGGGTCGCCGCGGCTGTGAACCTCATGCTCGGCTTGCTCAGCGCGTTCTACTTCGGAATCCTTCCGGTCATCGGCGTTCCTTACGCGCTTCACCGGCCGACTGGGACGAACTGGGAGATCCTGCTCGGGCTCCTGCTGTCCATTGCGCTACCGCTGGGCATCGCGGCTGCCCTGATCGTGTTCCAGAGCAACTTCCCTGTCGTGCCCTCCCGCAGGCGGGTACGCAACTACCTGCTTCTCGTGGCCGGTGCCGCAATCGGGTTGGGCATCCTCTATGTCGGTGGAGGTCTTCTGCTGAGGGACACTGCGTTCACCAGGGTGGTCGGGCTCGGCAACCTGCTGGGGGATGTGCTCGACCGGTTCGTTCCGGTGTCGTTCCTACGACGGGAGACGCTCGACTTCCTCCCCTCCACCTTCATGGGCGGGCTTCTCTACTACGGCGTCGGCCCCGTGTTCTGGGGCATCGTGATCATCGGCGCGTGGTGGCCGATGATCGACAGCCCCGCCCGTTCCCATACCGGGGAGATGTCGGCGGTGCGGGAACGGTTGATGGCCGGCGGGGGAGACGCCCTGTCGTTCATGGCCACCTGGCCGGGGAACTGGCACTGGTTCGACCCCTCGAGCCGGTTTGTCATCACCTACCGGGTATTCGGACGTGTCGCGCTCACGATTGGCGGACCATTCGGAGCCCGGGCCGGACACGAAGCAGCAATGGGCAGGTTCGCCAGGTTCTGTGACGACCACGGTTGGATACCGGTGTTCTACAGCGTCGACGCCGGGTACGAAGGGTACTTCCGGTCGGTGGGCTGGAACACCATGGTCGTCGCTGAGGAGACGATCATCCGACCGGAGAACTGGCAGACGACGGGGAAGAAGTGGCAGGACATCCGCACCTCCATCAACCGGGCGCAACGCGCGGGAATCCGCGCGGTCTGGACCCGTTACGCGGACTTGTCCATCGGTACCGCGAACCAGGTGGCCGAGATCTCAGAGCAATGGGTGTCCGACAAAGCGCTCCCCGAGATGGGATTCACTCTCGGCGGTCTGGACGAACTCCGTGATCCCGCGGTGCGTTTGATGCTCGCGATAGGTGGTGACGGGGTCGTGCATGCGGTGACCAGCTGGTTGCCCAGCTACCGGGACGAGAAGGTGATCGGCTGGACCCTGGACTTCATGCGCCGGCGCAGCGACAGCTCGAACGGCGTGATGGAGTTCGTCATCGCGGAGACGGCCGCGAAGATGCGGGACGAACGCAAAGAATTCCTCAGCCTCTCCGGCGCCCCGCTGGCCCACACCGCCAGCAACGACAACGCCGAAGGGATCGATCGTCTCCTGAACTATCTGAGCGAATCCCTGGAACCGGTCTACGGTTTCCGGTCGCTGCTGAAGTTCAAGAAGAAGTTCCAACCCGAGTTCCACCCCGCGCTGATGGCTTACCCCGACCCCACCGTGCTGCCCGCTATCGGGCTGGCGCTGACCCGCGCGTATCTGCCGCAATTATCGATGCGCAACGCCGGGTCATTGCTCCGGGCGGGCAGCTGAAGTGCGTGGTGGAGGCACCGAGACGCCGGCGCACGGCGGCAGCAGGCCGGCGTTTGCGGGCGGGTCACGGTCCGGCGCTGTAGACGCGGTCCGGGTGGTGGGCATTCTCGCCGTGGTCGCGGGCCACACCTTGTCGTTCCCGGTAGTGCGTCCGCTGCTGTACAGCTGGCATGTTCCGTTGTTCTTCTTCCTCTCCGGCTACTTCTTCGCCCGCAACCGGACCGTGACAGACGAACTGAAGCGCCGCTCCCGCACCCTTGGCCGTCCCTATCTCGCCTGGTTCGTACTGATCGGGATCGTGTTCGTCGCCCTCGACTCCACCCTCGAGAGCGCCACTTGCGTGCGCCTGTTCGGCCCGTTCGTCAACGGTCAGCACTCTGCCATGCCGTACACTACGTTCTGGTTCGTCGCCGTCCTGTTCTTCACGACCGTGCTCCTGCGCTGCCTGTGGCAGCTGCCACGTCCGGTCCTGTGGCTGATCGGGATCGGGGGAGCGGTCGCCGGGTACACCATCGGGGACACGCTCGCTCGAACACCGCTGTCGGTCGGCTCAGCGCTGCCTTGCCTGATCTTCCTCCTGCTAGGCGGCCTCGCCCACGACCTGCGGCCACGCATCGCAGCGCCGGGCTCGGTGGGTCTCGGCCTGCTGCTTCTCGCCGGGATCAGTATCGTCACCGGGTTCTCCGCGCCGGTGGATATCAAGCAGGGCGACTTCGGAACCCCGGTACTGAGCACCCTTGTCGCCGCCATGATCTCCTTCGGACTCATCCTCGTCGTCGAAACCGGATTCACGGTTCTCGGGGAACGCAGCGGGCGGATAGCGACACAGCTGTCCTACGCCGGGTTCATGGTGGTCCTCACCCACCCGCTCGTGCTCTGGCTGATCCTCACCTTTGGACCCTCCATCGGTCCGTGGCTGCTCTTCGCAACGTGCGCCATCATCCCGTGGGCTGCCGCCCTACTGGCGCTGCGAACACGTTTCGCAGCCTGGCTGACCGGGATCGCCCGCACGCCAGACGCCGCGATTCGGTCGGGGATTCACCCATGACGCACTGGCTGTTGACGCTCCGGATCGATAAGAGCAGCTTCCTGATGCCGTTGGATGTGCTTGTCGCGCTGCTCGGCCTCTACCTGCTGTTCAAGTCCGCGCGCCCCAGATGGCTGCTACGCACCATCGGGGCGGCGATCGTCGGCGCCGCGATCGGGTTCCTGATCACCTGGCTCGTCAGCGACGTCTGGGACGTGTTCGGGCTCCCGTTGACCACGATCACCAGGATGTGGGTCGCCATCGCGTTCGCTGGCGTGTTCCTCGCCGTAGCGAACCTCTGGGGGACCATGTGGTGGCGGAAAGTGATCGCCCTGCTCGCCATCCCTGCCGTGCTCCTGGCCGCCGGTGCAGGCATCAACGTCGACTACGGCGCGTACCGCGACCTGAACGACGCGCTCGGAATCGTCCCGTACCCGGTCATGCCTACCACCCACCTGACCGGGCACGTCGGAACGATGGACCCCAACCTCGGCAAGGACTGGCAGCCGCCGGCAAGGATGCCCACGCACGGTCTGGTGGGAACAGTGCGGATCCCAGCCACCGCCTCACACTTCGCCGCCCGGAAGACCATCCTGTACCTGCCACCAGCGGCGCTCGTCCCGAACCCGCCCGTGCTGCCCGTCGTGATGCTCTTCGCCGGCCAGCCAGGAGCACCCGCAGACGTGTTCACCTCCGGCCGTGTCGCCTCCACCTACGACGAATACGCGGCGGAACACCACGGGCTCGCGCCGATCGTGATCGCACCAGACCAACTCGGACACCCCGGACAGAACCCGATGTGCGTCGACTCACCACTCGGGAGCTCCGCCACCTACCTGACCGTGGACGTACCGAATTGGATCCGCATTCACCTGAACGTCAGCTCCAGCGGCCGGTACTGGGCTGTCGGCGGTTACTCCCAAGGCGGAACCTGCGCCATCCAGTTCGGTGCCGGTGACCCGCAACAATTCGGCTCCGTCATCGACATCCTCGGAGAACTCGCGCCCACAATCGGAGCGAACACCATCGCCAAAGCGTTCGGCGGCTCCGCCACCGCGTACAACGCCGCGAAACCGTTGACCCTGCTGGCCAAACACGCGCCCTACCAGGACAGCTACGCCATCTTCGGAACCGGGCAGAACGACGCGAAGTACACCCGGTACGCGAAGGTCATGGATGCTGCGGCTCGGAAAGCGGGAATGAGAACGGAACTGATCATCTCCGGCAACACCGGCCACGACTGGAACACGGTCCGCTACGTGTACGCCAGAGCCCTCCCGCGCGTCGCGGACCGGATGGGTCTCGCGGGCTGAATCAGGTGCACGCAGATCTGCACGCGCTCAACCGTGAGTCGGGCCCGGGGCGGGCAACCCTGTTGTCGGTGGATTCGAGCCGCCGCCGGAGCCCTTACCGCCTCCTCCGCCATGCCCAGACCCTTTACCGGTGCCACCGCCGCCTGGTGTCCCGTTGCTTCCGCCGCTCTGAGGCCCATTGCCGCCGGAGCCGTTGCCTGTGCTTGGTCCTGTCTTCCTTTGCGCACCGTAGATGAGCGTGCTGGGGGGCGATGCGAACGCTGCACCGCCGTATGCGGCGTCCAGCGCGGACAGGATCAGGCGGTCGGCGTAGAACTTCGAGTACGCCAGCTCGGTGCCGTTGTAGCTGTAGGCGCGGAGGTCGTGGGAGCCGGAGATCTGTCCGACCCAGATCGCGTTCGCCACCTTGGAGCTCGACGTCACCAGCCAGTTCTGACCGTAGTGATCGGTGGTGCCGGTCTTGGCGAGGATCGGCGTGCCGTCGTGCGGGTTCGCTGACGTCGCGGTTCCCGAGGTGATCACGTGTTCCAGGGTCCACGCGAGCGCGGCGGCCACCGTCGGCGGGATGGCCTGCGTGCAGGTCGATTTCGGAACCGCCAGGTTCGAGCCGTCGTTCGTCACGACCTTGTCGATCGCGATGTTACTGCAGAACCTGCCGTTGTTCGCGATACCGGCGTACGCGGTCGCCATGCTCAACGGCGCGATGTAGTTCGTGCCGATCACCATCGAGGGCACGATCTGGAACGGGTTCTGTGTGGGTGAAGCGGAGTGCACGCCCAAAGCTTTCGCCACGTCGGCGATGTTGCACAGGTCCAGTTGCGTCGCCATCTGCATGAACGCGGTGTTCACGGATGCCTCGGTCGCGGCCAGCACGCTCATGTTCCCGCCCTCGGAGGAGGAGTCGTTGCTGACCGGGTACGAACCGCCACTCAGCCGACCGCCCTGGCAGGAGGCGGTGAAGGAGCTGAAGGGGAACGGGTACCCGGAGTAGTGGGCATTGACGTTCTCGTATGCGGTGTGTCCAGCCTCGAACCAGGCGCCGAGGTCGAATGCCTTGAACGACGACCCGGTCTGGAACCCGTTCGATCCGCCGTAGGCGTTGTCGGTGTTGTAGTTGACTGCGGTCGTTCCCGCTGCCCCGCTCCCAGTGTCGTCGTATGCCTTGTTCTCGACCATCGTCACAATGCGGCCGGTGCCGACCTCGACCGAGACGTTCGTACCGCCGATGTCCACCACCGGATGCGTGGCTGGAACGTACTTGCTCAGTGCGCTCTGCGCCGTGTTCTGCAGGTCGAGGTTCAGCGTGGTGTACACCTTCATTCCGCCGCGCTGGAACCGGAGCTGCCGCTGGTCCGCGGTCTTTCCGAAGGTCGGGTCCTGCAGCATCACGTGCTCGACATAGTTGCAGAAGAAGCCGGCGTCGTACGCGGCAGCCGATTGACACCCGGATGATGTCGACGTGATCTTCGGTGTGATCGGAGTGGTGACAGCCTGCTTGTACTGCGCCTGGGTGATCGAGTGATGCACGAGCATCCGCTGCAGCACGTAGTTGCGGCGAGCGAGCGTCAGCTTGAACTTGTTCGTCGCGTTGTTCGCCGGGTTCGCGGATGCGTCCTGGTCGATCCGCAGGTTGGCCGGGTTGTTCAGCATGGCGACGAGGGTCGCGGACTGGGGGAGCGTGAGGTCTTTCGCGTCGACGCCGTAGTAGTACTGCGCGGCCGCCTGGATGCCGTACACCTGGCCGCCGAACCCGACGATGTTCAGGTAGGACTGCAGGATGTCCGACTTGCTGTACTTCTTCTCGAGGCCAACCGCGTACCGCATCTCCTGCAGCTTGCGCGCGATCGTGACACCCGCCGCGTCGTGGTAGCACTGCTCGAAGACCGTCTGCTGCTTCTTCTGCACCGCCGCCGATGCGTTCGGATCCACGACGTCCTGCTGGTCGCAACGCTGAATCAGCACGTTCTTCACGTACTGTTGCGTGATCGACGAACCGCCTTGCACCTGGTGACCGAGTGCTGTCGAGAGGGCACCGCGGATAGTGCCCAGCAAGTCGATGCCGCCCTCCGAGTAGAACCGTGGATCTTCGGTGTCGACCGCGGCATCCTTCGTCGATTGAGCGATGTCGTTCCACGACACGTCCTGCCGGTCCTGCGCGTAGAACGTGGCGAACGGCACCTCCTGGCCGCCCTTTGACGCATACAGAGTGGTCCGCTGATCCAGCGGCTGCAGAGCGAGGTAATCCGGTAGGCCGTCGAACGTGTTCGTCGCGTCACTCACCGCCAGCGACGTGACCGCCACCGCCGGTGTCACCCCTGCCGCCACCAGAATTCCAGCCACCGCGCTCATGGCGACGAAGCCGGCCAAAGCTGTCATGGCGCGAGTAGATCTGGATCCCATCCAATGCAAGCTACGAAAGAACACTGGCTGTCCCGTGCACGCCTTCTATATGTCGTTTCAGGCTCCAGCGGTCGACGACCGTGCCGGTCAGTCCTTGATCTGCACCCGGCCGGCCGCTACGGCACGGTGCAAGCGCGTCTTTGCCCGCTGAGGCGCGATGACGACCAACGCCGGATACGTGACGGCAGCGACGGTGACGTGCATCAGGGCGAGCACGAGAACGCCTTGCGGGACTTGCCCGAGGCGCCAGATCCACACATCGGGCTCAAACGAGACGACCGTGACGAGCACGGTGAACCACAAGAACAGCCGCGCCGCACGGAAACTGAGGAGAGTCGTGAGTGGTCATCCGACACACGCCACGATCACGCCCATTGCCGTAAGCCTGCTGTAGCCGCCGAAAGCGAAGTGCGCGTAGCCGGCAGTCGAGGGGAACAATGCCTCACCGGCGAGCACGGGAAGTGCGCAGGCCGCCACGGACCCCACGACGGCTACCGCAGTCGCGACGAGAAGCCGCCACCACGAAGGCTGTCTCGATCCGAAGGGAAGGCCGATGCCGAGCCGACGCGGGAGTGGCCGGGTGCGGCCGCCTCTCGTGTGACCTGCGACATGCGCTCTCCGTTTCCATGGCGATACTCGAACGAATTCGAGCCGACCGTATAAGCGGGAACTCAGCGCATTCTTGGAAGCCGTGCCTTCCTATACTGCGAGGATGATGCAGGGGGAACCAGTGCCGCGTGTGCTCGTCGTCGAGGACGACCGTCGACTTGCATCGATGCTGGCCGACCTCTTGGCCGCAGAAGGCTACGACGTGGTGCTCGCCCATGACGGACAGCGCGCCCTGCACGAGGGACTGACACGGGAATTCGATGTCATGGTTCTCGACCGGGGACTTCCGGTACTGGAGGGCCTGGACGTCCTTGGCCGCCTTCGCGCAAAGGGGATCGCGACGCCGACTCTGGTGCTGTCGGCACTCGGGAATCCGGCCGACCGGGTGGAGGGGCTGAACCGCGGCGCTGAGGACTATCTCACCAAGCCGTTCGACGTGGACGAACTGCTGGCCCGGCTACGGGTTCTCCGACGTCGGCTGGCATCGACGGCGCGAGTACTGCCGGTCCCCGGCGGCCGCTTCGACCAGGATCGCCGTGAGGTGACAACCGACGCGGGCGAGGTCGTCACGCTGTCGGAGCGTGAAGCCGACCTATTGGGCCTCCTCGCTCGTCGTCCGCAGCAGATCTTCACGCGGGACGATCTCCTCGCCACGGTATTCGCGGATGCCGACGACACCGGCGTCGTCGATACGTACGTGCACTACGTGCGCAAAAAGCTGGGCCGCGGATGCATCGTGACCGTGCGCGGCATCGGGTACGGGATCGGGCGAACCACATGAGCACCACCGAGGCGACGGAGTTGCGGCGAACGTCCCGCCGCCTGGCGCTCAGCTTCGCCGCGCTGATGGTGGCTCTCGTCGCGATCGTCGGTGGAGTCGTGTTCGCAGTCGTCGTCGCAGGCCAGAACGAGGCAATACGGCAGTCGCTCATCGACGCGGAGCACCTGGATTCGCCCCGTGATGCCGCACCCGGCATCTACATTGCGATCGTGGAAGGCGGAAGCACGACGGTCTCCCCTGACGCACCGGACGGATTCCCCGACCGTGCGGCACTGAACCGAGTAGGTCGCACCGGAACGCCCGTCGACACGACGGAGACGTTCGGCGGCCGCGACTTCGCGGTTCGCACCGATAGCGACAGCGGGCGCGTGGTCCAGGTAGCCGTCGACCGCCGCGAAAGCCGTGATGAGCTGCAACGCCTGGCCATCGCGTTCGGAGCGGCCGGGCTGATCGCGGTCGTCGCGGCAGCCTTCGCGGCAGCCTGGATGTCCCGCCGAGCTATGCGGCCGATGGCGCAGGCGCTAGCGCTGCAAAGACGGTTCGTGGCCGACGCTTCCCACGAACTCCGCACCCCCCTCACGTTGCTGAGCACTCGCATCCAGCTGCTGCGGCGTCGCCTGCCTGCCGGCGACAGCACGCTGGCTTCCGGAGTAGAAGAGGTGGTGCAGGATGCGAAGTCCCTCACGGAGATTCTCGAGGACCTTCTTATCGCGGCCGATCCGCGGGCATCGGCCGAAGCCACCGAAGTGGACCTGACCGCGATCGCCGAGAATGTCGTCGCTAGCGTAAGGGCGGACGCGTCCGGCCGCGGTCTTTCGGTTCTGCGCACGGGCGCCGACGGCCCGGTGATCGTCAGAGGTGCGAAGATTGCGCTCTCCCGACTCGTCGTCGCCCTCGTGGCCAACGCATTGGACCACGCCCGTTCTGCAGTAATCGTCCATGTGGCCTTGCACGGTGCGCACGCCGTGATCCGGGTAGGCGACGACGGCCCGGGCTTCCCGTCTGAGCTACACGACCGAGCGTTCGAGCGCTTCGCAGGCACGCGCAGCGGCGCGACGCAGGATGACATCGGAGGCTCCCGCCATTATGGGCTGGGACTCGCTCTGGTTGCCGAGGTGGCCGCCCGACACCGCGGCACCGTCTCCATCGATCGTTCCGCAGCGGGAGGGGCCGAAGTTGTGGTGCGACTGCCGCGGGCCTAGGACGGGGGTGAACCGAACTACACAAATCCGGCTGGCGTGATCTTGCCTCTTTCGGCAACGACCAGATTTCGCGGATCGGCCTGCTGGACGGGAACCATCCCGAGCGAGCAGCCGATGGCGCTGTGGACAACCGGGGCTTGTCAGTCCGGTTCGAGACGTCGCTCTGGGAAGCTCGCTCATGACTCAGATATTGGTCGTCTTCTGGGCCGCCAGAACGGTGGGCCTTGGATTCTTGCGGCGCCGATCAGGAAGAGAATTGCATAGGCGAGGTCGACTGGTATCAACCCGTACCGGGCTGTCGCGGCGGCGGTGATGGCGTCCAGGCATTGGATCAGCGCGGTGAGGGTCATCAACACCGCAAGGGCGTGCCACAGGCGCAGTGCCAGGGTTGCACCGAGCATCAGAGCGATCCCCGCGTTTCGGGTGACGAAGTACAGCGCATACTCTTGACCGACCGGCGATAGTTGATGAGCCGGTGTCACCAGCGCAATAGCGGCACCGGTGGCCGTGAGCGCCGCCCCCACGATCACCAACGCGATCAACCACCATGGCGCTGCCCGCCAGACGGTGGAACTTGCCAAGCGTGACCATCGTGTCGGACCCGCTTGTTCCGATGAGCTGTGCATGGAGGTGCTTCCTTCTTACTGCTTGCGTGCTTCTTATCTGATGGCCACGCACTGCGGTCTACCGGGATGCGTGTGGGATACGGCCGCCGTGAAGAAGGGTCCGCGCGGTCAGGGCGATGATGAACGTGGCGACAGCAATAGTGGCGAGCTTCTCAAAGATTCCGCCCCCTCCGGTGGGGGTCGTGAGTGCTCCGAAGGCCGCTAGAAGGCCCATCTCGACCAGCGCAGTAGCAACGGCAGCAGCAGGCCAGCCACGCCAGCCTGGCAGCCCCGGGAGCCGGGCAGCCAACGCGAACAGGCCGATGACAGTAGCGATCAGGCTCAGGTACGACACCACGTTGTGGACGGGCCCTTGATGCACGACCCCAGTGGCTACCAGTGCGAGCCCGCTGAGTATCCGCGTTGCCGGGTACAAAATTGCGGCCCGGCCGGGAGCCAAGGCAACGCGCCATCCCCATGCCGATACGACCATAACGACGCCGTACACGATGAAGTTGACAGCCTGTACCCACCCGCCGGACCCGATTGCCAGGGCGCTGATCGGGTCGACAAGGGTGCGGTAGCCAGGTCGTAGCAGTCCGTCCAGAAGGTACACGGTGGGAAACAGTGCCGCGCCGACCAATCCGGCGATCAGTGCGGCGCGGGCCGCTGGAGGCACCGGCACGCATGACGGGTAGCCGCCGCCGCTCGAGGCGTGCACGTCGTCGTCGGCCGCATGCGTGGGTGGGTTGGATGGATCAGACAGGTACATGATGACTCTCTTACCTAACGCGTGTAACCTTAGTTCTGAGCTAACGCCTGTTAGCCTTAGTTGTCAAGGGTTGAGGGAGAGTCAGATGGAAGTCGTCGAGACCGATCAGAACACGAAGGATTCACCAGGCACCGCTGCCGGAGCTGGGCCGCGGGCGCGTAACCCACGCGGTCAGGGACACCGTTTACGCGCCGATCTGGTGCAAGCGGCGAAGGAGTTGCTCTCCGACTCCGGCGACCCGCGCGAGCTTTCCTTGCGGGCGGTCGCCAAACGAGCCGGCGTCGCCGCCCCGTCCATCTACCGCCACTTTCCCAACGTTGACGGCATCAAAGTCGCGGTCGTGCAGGACTGCTTCGCCGACCTCGATCACGCTCGCGCTGCAGCCGCCGAGGGAATCGCCGACCCCGCGAAGGCGCTGCTAGCCCGAGCACACGCGTACTGCCACTTCGGGTTGGAGCATCCCGGGCACTACCGGCTCATGTTCGGCCCAGACGCCGACTTGCCGGCATCCCTCGTGTACGAGTCCGCCGACTCGCCAGGACGAGCCGCTTTTGAGTCTCTGGTCGCCGGCGTCCGGGCATGCCAGAGCGCCAACTTGGCGAATACCAGAACAGATCCCGTCGAGCTGGCAACGGCGACGTGGGCACTCGAACACGGCCTGGTCACGCTCCGGCTGAGCCGACCACACTTTCCCTGGCCACCGCTCGACAACATTCTCACCAGCAGCCTCACGCAAATGCTCGGGCTTCGTTCCGGACAATAGTGGATGTCGCCGCGCCTGAGCCCGGAAACACCGACGCCGTCCAGTACACACGACACACTGTGCCGGTCGCCGTCGCGTAGCAGAGACATAGCTGCTTCGCGGCTGGTGTCCAGCCCACCTAAGAAAGTTGGAAGATCCTCCGCCGAGAGTTGTATGCAGACGCCCCATCTCGGAAGGAGCCACGATGAACGCCAGAATCCGCGGAAAGCGCCTTGCCCGCACCGTGACCACACTGCTCGGTATCGGGAGCGCCGCGATCGCCGTGATCGCAGGTGCCGCTTTCTGGAACGGAACCGCACAAGCATCCACCGGCTCGTCGGCGGGATCGCACGCCTCGGGTGCCTCGTCGAATTCCACGTCGCGTTCTTCATCCACGCCTACCTCGACGCCGTCGACGTCGGTCGGAGGGCCCGCGAATACGTCGTCTGGCGCGAATACTCCTAGTACCAGCCCGTCGAGTTCTGCCCCGTCGAGTTCGTCCGGCGCGGCGAGTTCGTCCGGTACATCGCCTGTTACATCGGGACAATCCTCCGGTCCATCGCAGGCGACCTCATCGGGGTCTTGAGCGACAGCCGCTTCAGACCGAGCCCGGAGGGGGGGACACTCGATGACTCCGACACACGGCGTCGCAGAAGCTCTCGTTCGACGCGACTGGACGGTCTGGGGTCTTGCGGCTTCCGTCGTCGTAGATAATCCGACGATGCTCGACGCAGCGGAGCGGACGGTGCAAGACCTGCTCGAGGAGATAGATCACGCCTGCAGCAGATTCCGTGCCGACTCGGAACTCTCATTACTGCGTGGACGTCTTTCTCACGGCGCTGAAGTTTCGCCCATCCTCGCGAGCCTCGTGGCCAACGCACTGAACGCGGCCGAAGTCAGTGGGGGCGACGTGGATCCAACCCTAGGCAATGAATTGCACGCGCTCGGATACGACCGCGACTTCGCCGAGATCGCGGCCACAGGAGCCTCTGCCATCGCGGTGAGTATGCTGCGACGGCCAGAGCCAGGTTGGACCCGCGTCTCCCTCAGGCATCGGGTGCTCACGGTGCCCGACGACATCGCTCTCGATCTCGGCGCAAGCGCCAAAGCGGTCGCTGCCGACCTCGCTGCCCAGCGCATCGCGACTGGGCTTGGCACCGCAGCGCTCGTCAGCCTGGGTGGCGACATCGCCACTGCCGGTGAACCGCGACACGGGGGCTGGGAGGTGCTCGTCCAGGACACGCCTGAGGACCCTGCACAACGAGTGCGGCTCGAAGGCGGCTGGGCCATCGCAACCTCCAGCACGCAGAAGCGCCGATGGATGGTCGACGGGCGAAGCGTGCATCACATCCTCGATCCCCGATCCGGTCTTCCCGCTCCGGCCGTGTGGCGCACCACGACGGTGGTCGCGCGAACCTGTCTCGAGGCCAACGCGCTCAGCACCGCGGCGGTGGTGCGCGGCCGCAAGGCGATCGGATGGCTTGCTCGGCAAGGTGCGCCGGCGCGCCTTGTCGACGGCCACGGCCGCATCTACATCACCGACGGGTGGCCGCACGACGAGCGCGGAGATCGCCGTGTTCGATGACGCGATGTGGGCTTTCGGGAGGATCAGCGGCATTCTCGCGCTGGCGCTGTTCACGATCACGCTGGTCTTGGGCATCGTCACACGGTCCGGTCGGCCACTGATCGGGATGCCGCGGTTCTCGGTCACGCTCGTGCACCGCAATGTCGCCCTGCTGGCATCCGCGTTCCTGGTACTGCACGTGGGCACGCTCATGCTCGACAGTTACGCCCACCTCAACCCGGCCGACGTCGTAGTCCCCTTCCTCGGCTCGTTCAAACCGTTCTGGCAGGGGCTTGGGACGGTCGCGTTCGACCTGCTGATCGCGATCGTGATGACGGCGCTGCTGCGCCGCGCGGTAGGTGTGCGTGCTTTCCGGTTCGTGCATTGGTTCACCTACGCGATGTGGCCGATCGCTGTGGCACACGCCATCGGTAACGGCACAAACGGCACTGATGCCTGGTTCCTGCTCGGGAGTGTCCTCGCCTGCCTCATGGTGGTGGCCGCCGTGATCTGGCGGCTCACCGATCGCTTCACGGAAACCGCAAGAAACCGGCGGGAAAGCGGTGCGCTGTGAGCGCAACGTCAGCATCCCGCCTCTTCGCCGCAGGACCGCGCGCGAGCTATCGGGCGCATCTGGAGACCTACGGCCCGATCGACACGGGTGGGAGTCCGGCCGCACTCCTCGGGGAGATCGAACGCTCAGGTCTCACCGGACGCGGAGGCGCAGGGTTCGCCACCTGGCGGAAGATGCAGGCGACCGATGCCGCGCGCGCGAGCCGCATGATCCGGAACCGTCCCATCGTCATCGCCAACGGCGCCGAAGGCGAGCCGCTCAGCCTCAAGGACAAGACCCTCCTCGAGAATGCCCCGCACTTGGTGATCGACGGCCTCCTTGCATCGGCTGCAGCGCTGCACGCTTACCAGGCCTATATCTACGTGGCAGCCGGCATTCTGGAAAGGCTCGGAGGGGCGCTCAATGAGCGCCCCGACCACCGTCGCATCACCCTCGCCGAAGCGCCCGACACGTTCATCTCCGGCGAGGCCAGCGCGGTGGTCAACAGCATCGGAACCGGCAACGCGGTTCCGCAAGACCGCGTGAGGCGACTCAGCGAAGCAGGGCTGAAGGGTCGTCCCACTCTGGTGCACAACGTCGAGACGCTCGCGCACATCGCGCTCGTAGCTCGCTACGGTGGAGCGTGGTTCCGCAGCGTCGGTTCCCATCGCGACCCGGGCACCAGGCTCGTGACAATCACGGGGCGCGTGCCCACGGAGCGGGTCATGGAAGTGCCGGGGGATTCCGTGCTCTCCGGCATACTCCGAGCAGGAGGTGCCGATCTTATGGGGGTGCGGGCGGTGCTGGTCGGCGGATTCCACGGCACGTGGGTACCGCGCGACGCGCTGGATGCGCCGCTATCGATCGAAGGGCTTGCGCCTCTCGGGGCCTCTCCCGGCGCGGGGCTCCTCTCTGTCCTTGGCACGGGCGAATGCGGGCTCCGCACCACGGCGAGGATCGTCGACTATCTCGCCGAGCAATCCGCCCGCCAGTGCGGCCCATGCATGTTCGGACTCCCAGAACTGGCCAGAATGCTTGCCGAACTGGCCAACGGAACGCGAAGGCAGAAGCTTCCCGCCCGCCTGCGCGCCCTCGCGGGCGACATCACGGGACGTGGATCGTGCCATCACCCGGACGGAACGGCCCGCCTGGTCTCCAGTGCCCTCTCGGTCTTCCGCGACGATGTGCATGCCCACCTATCCGGCCGCTGTCTCAGTTCGAGGCGCCGTTAGGAGCCAGCGTGATCGATGCCGAGAATGACGCCCGACTGCACATCGACTGGACCCGCTGTGACGGTCGTGGGCTATGTGCGGAACTGCTTCCCGAGCTCCTCGACAGGGATGCCTGGGGATACCCGCTGCCGTTGCAATCCGGTGACCGTTCTGACGTGATTATTCCACCCGAGCTCATTTCGGCGGCGGAGAGCGCCGTGAGCGTATGTCCGCTGCTGGCGCTGACGCTGCGCGACCGCTGATAGTGGCCCCGCACGACGGATTCGCGCTCTCGGCCGGTAGCAGGTTGCCGGTGCCCGCAGTTGCTGGATCAGCGCTACATGCAAGCTGCAACGAAAACGTACGCTGAAGACGCGCTTCGCACGCGCGTCGGCGGGAGGTCGCAGTGTCCAAGAATATTGATGTAGGCAAAGCGTTGGACGAGGTACGAATCTCTCGGTTCCACGTCAGGGCGGTCTTTACCTCGGGTATGGGCTTCTTCACCGACTCGTACGACCTTTTCATCATCGGTACAGCCTCGGCGTTGATCCTGCCGGACTGGCATCTGACGCCGGTCGAGGTGGGGCTGATCAACTCGATGACCCTTCTGGGAGCGTTCTTCGGCGCCATCGTGTACGGCCGTTTGGCGGACTGGCTTGGCCGTAAGAAGATCTATGGTTTCGAGGCGGCGATAATGTTGGTCTTCGCCCTGGCTTCCGCTTTCTCGCCGAACATCGTGTGGTTGATCGTCTTCCGGTTCATCCTGGGACTCGGCATCGGCGGGGACTATCCCGTTTCTGCTGTGTTGATGAGCGAGTACTCCAATCGCAGGAACCGAGGACGCCTGGTCGGTTCAGTGTTTGCGCTACAGGCCCTCGGCACGATGGTCGGTTACGGTGTCGGTCTGGCGCTGCTGAGTACTGGAATGGACCACGACCTCGCGTGGCGACTCATGCTCGGTTTCGGTGCACTCCCCGCCGCGGCGGTGTTGTACGCCCGCAGGAAGATGCCCGAGTCGGCGCGGTTCCTGGCCAAGGTGAAAGGGCGAGAAGAGAAAGCTGCGAGGAAACAGAGGACGTATTCGCAGATCATGCCCCCGGAGCTCACCACGACGAAGGCAGCACGGATGTCGTTCCGGACGTTCATCACCCACCGCAGATACGTGCTCAGCCTATTGGGCACCGCAGGCACCTGGTTCGTTTTCGACTACGCGTACTATGGCAACGCCGTCTCCGCGCCTCTCATAGTGAAGGACGTTTTGGGTGCGGGCGCGACGATCGAGCAGTCTCTCGCGTTCAACCTGATCATGTTCACCGTCGCGGCGCTGCCCGGTTACATCCTCGCGGTAATCTTCATGGACCGAATCGGCCACCGCCGGTTGCAGCTCATCGGGTTTCCCCTGATGGGTCTGGCGTTCCTACTGATCGGGATCATTCCCGGCATCACGGATGCGATCATTCCATTCATCGTGCTCTTCGGAATCAGCTTCTTCTTCGCCGAATTCGGGCCGAATACGACAACGTTCGTATTGTCGGCGGAGGTCTTTCCGACCGCCGCCCGTACCACGGGGCACGGAATATCGGCCGGAGTCGCGAAACTCGGCGCGTTCATCGGCGTCTATCTGTTCCCGGTGATCTTCGCCGCGATCGGCATCTCCGGCGCCTTGCTCTTCTCCGCGGGAATGGCGCTGATCGGCACCCTGCTCACCCTGCTCATCCCTGAAACAGCGCAACGCAGTCTGGAGGAAATCTCCGACGAAGATCGAGTGGCAGCGGCGGCCGAAGATCGGTCGCCCAAGTTCGAGCCACCGAGCACCGGGTAGGCGCGGCCCACCAGTGGCGTCCGGGCGAACAGTTGCGCGGCATCGGTGGATTTCAGCAAGCGGTTGACCACCCGTCAGCCGAAGGGTGGACGACCTCACGCGACGTTGGGTTCCGCTGAGCCTGATCGTTTGAGCCCGAGAGCCGTGCTCGCGGCAGCTGCGGTGGCCACGAGTGCTAGAGCTGCCGCCCCACCGGTGACACCGGCCGAGGCTGCGATTGCGCCGACGAGGAGCGGGCCGCCCGCGTCGCCGAGTTCACGTCCGAGTTCGGCGCTGCCCATCGTTCGCCCGAGCCGGTTGCTCGGCGTGGTCGCCGCCAGGTGCGCGTAGGCGAGTGGCGTCGTGATGCCGACGCTCAGGCCGATGAGGACGGCGGATGCGTACAAGGCAGCCGGCGTCGTCCACATCATGAGCAGCATGCCGGTCGTTCCGATGACCAGCGCTGCTGTAATCCCGGCTCGTGCGCTGATCCCGGCGTTGTCGTGAATTCGCCCGACTAGCGGTTGGGCGGCAGCGGAGAGCACCGCGATCACTGCAAGAGGGGCTGCACTCGGCATCGGGTCGAGTCCTGCGCGGGTGAGCAGGAGGGGGAGGTAGCCGACCGCGGCGCCGAGGATCGCCGTCGTGGTCGCCAGGGCGAGTGCCGGAATGACGAAGCTGCGGTCGGCGGTCTGGCGGACGAGGTCCGCCAGCGTGTACTGAGTTCGCTGCATCGTGGGCAGTGGCGGAACACCCATCGCGACCCATCCGGCTGCGATCAGCGCCAGTACGACCAGGGTGGTGTAGACGGCACCGATACCCGCGAGTGTGAGGAGCAGCGCGCCAAGGACTGGTCCCGCGGCGTAGCCGATGCTTTTCCATGCCCCATAGCGGCCGAAGTAGCTTCCCAGACGGCCCTGCCCGGCCAGCCGCGCCAGAGCACTCGAGGAAGCGGGTGAGAACGCGGACGCGGCTGCACCTTGCCCGAGCCGCGCCAGCGCCATAGTGACCGTTGTCGGGCTGAGGCTCGGAAGAGCCGAGGCGAACGCGAAGGCGATCAGCCCTGCGATGATGACCGGCTTCACCCCGATCCTGTCGCTGAGCGCGCCGAAGACCGGTTTGAGCACGACTTCGGCCAGGTCGTAAAGAGCCAGCATCAATCCGAAGGTGAGCAGTGAATGGCCGAGCCTGCTTGCTTCGATTCCCAGAACTGCCGCCACACCGTGCGCTCCGAACGCAGTGGTGAATCCGGCGAGGTACAGCGGCGCTAGGGTTCCGCGTCGGGTTCGCGTCGATGCCATAGACGCATTGTAACGACCGTTACACATCCGCTGGTTCAGGGGTTCGTCTCTAGGTCAATTCGTTGTGTGCGCCGCCGCTTGTGGAGGCGGTATTCGCGTGCGGTGAGCATGACGATGAAGATGTCGAATGCGGTGAGCAGGAGGAGTCCCCAACTGAAGTGGAGGATGAGTTCGTAGCCCTGGTACCCGATGAAGAGCACTAGGAATCCGATCAGCCACGGGTATGCCCAGAGTCTGTCGCGAAGGACGGCGACGACGAGGAAGACCTTGACGATTCCGTGGAGCAGGAGGTAAATCGCGCCGAATAATGTCGCGGAGACATCAAGGGTATTGCTGTAGGTGATGAGCCAGTTCGCGATCAGGTCGTGCGGATCCTCGCTCAGCTCATGACGGGTAAGCGCCCGGACGGCCGCAGCGATCTGCGCTGGTGTGACGAGCAGAAGCGCGACGCCGCCGACAAGTTCGAGCACGCCGTCCAAGCCTTTCAGGATCAGACTGATGAAGAACGTCCGATCCAGCAGGGTGTGCTCACGGCCCGCCTTCATGTGACGAACGTTACGCTCATGGTCGTGACGGCAGATGTGAGTTGGGTTCTGGTCTTCGTGCAGTTGCCCTCGGAACCGTCCCGTCACCGGGTGGCGGTCTGGCGGGAGCTGCGCAAGGGCGGTGCTGTGCCCGTGTCTCAAGGAGCCTGGGCGATGCCGGCAGCGCCGGCCTTCACCAGTTCGCTCCAGCGGGCGGAAGAGCTCGCTCAGGCGGGCGGGGGAGTGTTCGCTGTGATCGATGCCAGTCCGCGCACGCAGGCCGGTGAGGCTCTGATCGCGGACGCGTTCAGGTCTGCTCGGCTGGACGAGTGGAACGAGTTCGAGGCCGACTGCGGCAAGTACGAGGAAGAGATCGCCCGCGAGATCGCCAAACAGAAGTTCACCTTCGGCGAGCTTGAAGAGGAAGAGCAAAGTCTCGATCGATTGCGGCGCTGGTACCGCGACCTGAAGAAGCGTGACATCCTTGCCCTGCCCGAAGCCGACGCGGCCGAGGAGCGGCTGCGGCATTGTGAAGACATCCTGGGGGAATACGCCGAGATGGTTTACGACGCGATGCGCGGTTCCGCCGCCGCCAACACTCTCCCCGCGGACCCGGAAGAGGCTCGATGAGCACGACCGTCCCGGGGAGAACCTCCGATCCGCGCATCCGGCTCGCACGACTCCCGCAACTGCGGCACTGGTTGCTGGCGAGCCTGGCCGGCACCCTCGTCCTCTTCCTGCTCGGCTTCGCCGCGAAGCTGATCCCCGGCGTCCTCCCCGCCGAACTCGCACTGGACGAGGAACTCACCGATCATCAGCAACCGATCCTGAACTGGGCGAGCATCGCACTGTCCACCGTGTTCTCACCGCCGGGCATCCTGGTGATTGTCGCGATCTCGTTCCTCTACCTGCTGCTCGTGCGCCGCTCGCCGGTCAACGCATTCGCCTTCACCGGCCTGGCAGCATTCGGATGGCTCTGCTCCGAGATCTTCAAAGTCGCCGTCGGGGAGCCCCGCCCGAATGCGTCACTGCTCGACCATCCCTTGCTGGCGGAAAGCGGGCATGACAGCTTCCCCAGCGGACACACCACCTTCATCGCCTGCTATGCGATCGCGTGCTTCCTCTTTGCCCGCCGCACGCGGTGGCAGTTTCCCGTCGCTGCCGTCGGCATCCTTGCCATCCTTGGCATGAGTGCCACCAGGCTCTACGTCAGTGCCCATTACCTGACCGACGTCATGGGCTCCGTCCTCCTTGCTCTCACCGCCGCCGTCTTCTTCACCGGCGTTTGGAACCGCATCGGAATGCGCACACTCGACAAGCTGCCACTCCTCAAACGCGTCGGACCGATCCCGCGCTATGACCAGCTACTCATCCCTCCGTCGCAAGAATCGCGTAAAAGGAGGCGCTATTGATCGATAGCATCGTCAGGTGAGGCGCTCATCGAATCCGGTAGCGCCTTCGTGGTTGCTTCGCCTGATTGTGGCGACTGTCCTGGTCGGTGTCGGATCGGGCCTGAGCGGTCTGGTTGTGGCAGCGGGACTTCATCTGATTCAACACTTCGCGTACGGCTACTCGGGCGGGACGTTCCTCGAAGGGTTGCTGAACGCGCCGCCGTGGACACGCGTAGTCGCCTTGACGTGCGCGGGCGTCATCGGGGGCTTCGGGTGGTGGGCGCTGAGACGCTGGGGCCGCGCGTTCGTCTCTGTCGAGGCGAGCGTCGCCGGGCGGCGGATGCCATCGATCGTGACGCTCGCCAACGCCGCGCTCCAAATCGTCATCGTCGGGCTCGGGGCATCGATCGGGCGTGAGGTTGCGCCGCGTGAGCTCGGCGCCTGGTTGGCCGGGTGGTTCAGCGAGCGTGTGGGCGTGAGTGCCCGGGAACGTCGCATTCTCGTTGCCTGCGGCGCGGGTGCAGGCCTTGCCGCCGTCTATAACGTCCCGTTGGGCGGGGCGGTTTTCGCTATCGAGATCCTGCTGTCCGAGATCAGCTTCGCGACGGTTCTGCCCGCGCTGGCGACAGCCGCGATAGGAACTCTGGTCGCACGACTTGTCGTCCCCTCGACGCCCCTCTACGTGGTTCCGAAGTTCGATCAGTCGCCCTCGTTGCTGATCTGGTCGGTGCTGGCCGGTCCGGTGCTCGGCCTAGCCGCGATCGGGTTCGTCAAACTGGCGCGACTCGCACAAGCGCACCGGCCGAGGTCCTGGGGGATCCTCGTCGTGATGCCCGCCGTGTTCGCCGCCGTCGGGTTGGTCGGTGTCGCCTTGCCCGCTGTGCTCGGAAATGGGCGGTCCCTTGGCCAGATCGCCTTCGAAGCAACGATTCCTCTCGGAGTGATCGCCGTCGCCATGGTGGTGAAGGTCTTCGCGACGGTCGGCACCATCGGAAGCGGCGCGGCGGGCGGCACCCTCACCCCATCGTTGGCAATCGGTGCTTCCCTCGGCGCGGTGATCGGTGGCGTGTGGGGATTGCTGTGGCCCGGAGTTCCGCCCGCCGCGTTTGCTGTGATCGGGGCTGCTGCGTTTCTGGCTTCCTCGATGCGAGCACCGTTGACCGCGCTGATCCTTGTGCTCGAGTTCACTAACGAGGGCCCGGCAATGCTCGTTCCGATGATGCTCGCGGTTGCCGGGTCTGTCGCGGTCGCCTACGTTGCGGGCCGCGGTGGATTCACCGGCGTGGGTTAGGGCAGGTACCTGTTCATTTGTGGATCAGGTACTCCAGAACGGCCAGGGCGTCGAGGCAGGCGCTGAGGGCCACGACCGCGAAGATGATGCCCACCATGACTTCCCAGGGGCCTGAACGTTCATCGTGAGCCCGCCGATGCCTGACCCATCCGATGAGCACGGACAAGGCGAGCAGCGTTCCGGAGACGCATGAGAACAGCGCAATGTCTTGGCCGATGCCGGTGCCCCCGAACAAAGGCAGTTGGGTAGCCACCCACACGGCGGCCACCATGAGAGCAACGGCGCCCGCAATCTGCGCCAGAGCGGCGCTTTCGTACCGCATAAGCGGCCGCGGATCACGTTCGGGGCCTGCGGTTCCCCTTGAGCGGCCGTGATGCATGCCCATACTCCAACCATACGTTCACGAGCTGGCGTGGCGGATGATCTATCTCCGACTGCCGGCCGTCTCAGGGCTCTCGTCAGCCGGTGTTCCTGCCTGCTTCCGTAGGCGAGCGCGCCGGACCAGAATGACTCGTAGCAGGAGCGGTCCCACCGAGAGCACGACGATGGCGATGAGCACCATGTCGATGTACCGGGAGACGAAATCTGCAACGCCTGGCACCTGGCCGAGCAGAAACCCGGCGATCGTTACGGCCGCGGCCCAGGCATACGCGCCAGCGATGTTGAGAATGGTAAAAGTCCAGCCGCGCATCTTGCCTACTCCGGCCGCGACCGGGGCGAAGGTGCGAACTACGGGGACGAATCGTGCAAGAAGGATGGATGCCGCGCCGAATCGGTCGAAGAATCGGTGCGTGCGTTCCACGCTTGTGCGGCTGAAGAACCCCGACTCGCGTCGGTCGAAGACGGCCGGGCCCGATCGCCATCCGATGAGGTACCCGACCTGGCCGCCTATCGCCGCTGCAGCACCGACAAGCACGATGACGAGCCAGAGTGGTTGCCGAATATGGCCGGTCAAGGTCATGACTCCCGCGAAGAACAAGAGAGTGTCGCCTGGCAGGAAGAAGCCGAGGAGCAATCCGGTCTCGGCGAACACCACTCCGCAGACAACGATGAGTGCCCAAGGTCCCGCGCCGTCGATCATGGACTGGGCGTCGAAGATGCCCGTTGCGGGAATCCCGTGCACCATCAGACCGCCTCGCGTCCGCTGTTCGACCGGTCCGCCGGAACCACCGTGGGCCGTTCTGCCGCAGCTCGTGGTCCTCTGCCCGGCAGGTACGGCGACACCTCGGGGCCTGGATGCCGTCGCGTCTGAACAACAAAGAGCACGATACCGAGAGCAACGGCGACGAAGGAGGCCCAGACGTTGGCGGGGATGCTGAGGAATCCGTCGCTCGTCGGATCGATTCTGATCGCTTCCAGCCAACTGCGACCCAGGCCATACCAGATCAGGTACACAGCGAACGCGCGTCCCAAACGAAGAGACAGGCGTCGTTCGAGAACGAGGATGATGACCACACCGGTCAGGTTCCAGATGATTTCGTAGAGAAATACAGGGTGGAACAGGGTTCCCGCTGGTAGGCCGGGCGGGAACTTCGGATTGCTGGATTCAATCTGCAGTCCCCACGGCAGCGTCGTCGGAAGGCCGAAGAGCTCGTGATTGAAATAGTTCCCCAGGCGACCTAACGATTGCGCCACCAGCATCCCGGGCGCCAGCGCATCTGCGAAGGACCAGAACCGAAGGCCCGCGCGGCGGCAAGCGATATACGCGCCGAGCGCACCCCCCAGGAGCGACCCGTATAGCGCGTTTCCGCCGTCCCAGATGGCAAAGACGTTCCACAAGTTCGCGCCGGGGTAGAAGTAGTCGCCGATGTGTGTGAACACGTGATAGAGCCGTGCGCAGACGATGCCGAGCGGTACTGCCCAGATCAGCACGTCGACGACCACGCCGCGGTCGGCACCCCGGTGGGCCAGGCGCTGTGAGGTGATGATCACTGCCGCGATGATGCCAGCAAGGATGCAGAGCGCGTACGTGTGGATCGTCAATGGCCCGATATGGAATTGGGCCAACGCAGGATCTGGGCTGGGAATGCTCATCGACCGCACGAGTACCTCATCTCAATGGTTGGAACCGCCACGCGCTTTCGGTGCCTAGAGCAGCCCGATTGATGTCACGCATCAAGGACATGCTGCTGTTCTCGTTCTCAGGGGGCGCCAAGATGCCGCTAACTGACACCTCGCCTGAGTGCCTCATCAGCTCCCGGATCGCGCAGCGACACGGTGCGGTATACGGGCCGGATCTCTGAGGAAGGGCACGAGCGGCATCAACCAGTCCACCCAGATGAGGCGTGCCGCGGGAGCGACCGCAAGCGACCAGACGACCGATGCCGCGACGTCAGTCGGATAGTGCACCGCATCGATGGCCAGCGGCACGGCGACGCCGACAATCAGGACTGTTCCGAGGATGACCCCGGCCGGAAACCAGCGAGTGCTGCGGAGCACGAAGAGCAGCGCCAGAACGAATGCCGTGACAAAGACCGTGTGACCGCTTGGATACGACGGATCGAGCTGTACCGGAGCGAACGGGTGCGCCAGCAGGTGCACATCCGGTCGCGGTCGATGCACGAGTAGCTTCACAATGTCAGACGGAATCCAGGTCACCGCAACAACTCCAGCGAATGCCACCGCAACCCGCAATTGCCTGCTGAGTACCCAGATGACACCCGTGACGACCACGGTCAAAGCGATTGCGGGCACGGGAGCGAACACCTCGTACACGCGATTCGTGAGACGACCGAAGGATCCCGTGTGCATGACGTTGAGAGTCTGGGATAGCGCCAGATCGACCGGGTTCGACCGCAGCAGGAATCCGACGCCGGTGAGTACGACGATCACCACCCCCGCCGTGACGAGAACGGCCACCGGGTGCCCGGAACGGCGCAGTATCCGATTCACCGGTTTTCGGATGCTCGTACCGTTCGCCGTCTGAGTATCTGTGGACATGGGAGAACACTCCCGGCAACGGCCCAAGATTCGCCCAAGATCACCCTCGGGCTCGGCGAGGGGACGACGATTAGGCAGTCAGGACGCGATTGGCCTGGCGTTGCCGTTCCGCTGAATGGGCGCCGACGAGCACCGCGATCGTGACGCCGATCAGCCCGGCCGTGCGTACCCAGGCGTGAAGTGCCGGCAGCCCAGTCAGTAGGTAAGTCGGTGCGTACACTGAAGCCGCCGCTGTCAGGGTGGCCCACGGCAGACGACCGCGGAACAAGGCCAGGTCGCACAGGACGGTGCCGAGTATGAGTTCGATGTCGTAATAGCCCTTCACACTGGGGTCCAGCCCGAGCCGGACCGCGAAGATCACCGCGATCGCGGCGGCGGCCGAACGCCAGCGGACCGCTACAACAGCTAGACCAGTGGCGACGAGTAGCTGGGCAGGTCGGCACCACCAGGGGGTAACCGTGGTGTGAACAGGAAGCAGTGACAGCGTTGAGGCCGGTTCTATGGGAATGGCGAATCGCGCCGCGTTGATCATGTGCGCACTGGTCACGAGGAAAGGAATCCAGCAGGCCGCGATCGTGGCGCCCCACAGCACGAACAGAGGCGCCCACAGACGGCGCTCGGCCAGCAGCAGCAGCGCCGCCGCGGGAACAGCCCAGGGTTTTGCATCGACACTGCCCGCGAGCAGGAGAGCAGCGAACGCCGGGTGTCCGCGGCGGAGTGCGAACAGAGCTGAGGCGAGGAACGCCAACGCAAGCGCGTCATCCAAGTGCCCGTAACGTATCGCCAGTTCGGCCCACGCCACCAAGGCGACGGCAGCACCGATCCACCACACGACCGAAGCTCGCCGGTCGCGCAGCGCAAGTGTCTTGAACATCAAGGTCAACGTGGCGACGCCGAGGCCGGTCATCAGCAGTGACGCGACGACGGCCCCGACCGGGGTGGGCAGCAGCGACAGGGGGGTTGCGACCAGGAACGTGAACGGACCGAACTGCAGTTGAGGATGCGTCGAGTAGACGTGAAGCACCGAACCGTTGAGCACCAGTTCACCGGCCGTCCGGAAGAAGTGCCACGAGATCGGCATCGCATCCACGTGAAACGCTGCGACAACGGCACTCATCACGGTCAACGCCAGTACCGGATGCCGGTTCAGCAGGCGAACGACGCTTGCAAGGCCGCGCTGTCCCGAGGACGGCGGGTGACTGTCCGGGGCCGAACGTCTCCGTTCGGCCCCTTCCGCTGCCGAGTCGGCTGCGGACGCGACGCGAGTGGCAGTCCGACTCGACGTATCGCTCAAACCGGATCTCCCTCAGCCTTCGCGTTCAGTTCGGCACCGCTACGGTCGCCCCTCGTTCCCTCCATCAAGCACGGGGCACTCGAAGAATCGACGGAGAACCGAGAGATGGGAGGCCAGCCGAACATCTCCCTCCATGGTGGGATCCTCAGATAAGAGCGAGTGAAGACCGGCTGGCAGGCGACCGAGACTGTGGCCGCCCACCTGAGAGAGCGTCAGCAATCGGTTGTCACGACTGAGCGGCCCCCGCAGATTGGGACCATGGGACGCAACAGACGCAGCACCGGCGCCCTCCTCGTCATCGGCACGGTGGGCTTCTACGCGGCTGCGCTCCTGGCGTTCAGCCTTGTCGCGGCCACAGGCAGCCTTGGCCTTCTCTGGGCCGTGATGCCCCTCGCCCTGACCGCGCTCGCTTTCACCGTCGCCCTTGAACTGCACGCGAGACGGCGGGTGCAATGAGAACAGCCCGCCGAGACACCCGCACAACCACGGCAAGGGCCGCGGTGAAGCGCTGGCCAGCCATCCTGGCATCCGGAGTCCTGGTCGCGCTCGTCCTGACCGGATGCACCGCCGGAAACCCCGATCACGTATATCCCAGCGCGGGTACGCCTTCCAGTTCTGCGTCTCGACCAGCACCGGCAGCCCGGGCCCCGACCGGACCGTTGCAGCACGTCGTCATCATCGTCGACGAGAACAAACCGGCGCAGTCGGTGATCGGGAACGCACACGCTCCGTACCTGAACAGCCTCGCGAACACTTATGCGCTGGCGTCGCGATACTCGGCGGTGACACATCCGAGCCTGCCGAACTACCTCGCACTGACCAGCGGCACCACCGGCGGCATCACAACGGATTGCAACCCGCCCGGAGGTTCCTGCATCGACACCGGACCGAACATCACGCAGGAAATCGACCGGTCAGGACGAACCTGGAAGATGTACGCCGAAAGCATGCCCGCACCCTGCACCACTGCCAACTCCGGTTCATACGCGGTCAAACACAACCCGTTCCTCTACTTCCCGGACGTGACAAGCAACGCGGCATACTGCGCCGCTCACGACGTTCCGTACACTCAACTTGCCGCCGACCTCGCGTCGACCACGAGCCTGCCGAACTACGTGTTCATCAGCCCGACCCTGTGCAACGACATGCACGGCTGCTCGATCGCGACCGGCGACGCCTGGCTGCAGTCGAACGTTCCACGCATCCTCGCCCCCCCAGCATTCACCACGCAGCGTTCGCTGCTCGTCATCACCTTCGATGAAGGAGACCAGACGAACAACGTCGTCACCTGCGTCTTCGCAGGGTCCGCAGCTCGACGACACACCGTCTCCGCGGCAGAAATCACGCACTACTCGCTGCTGCGCACCATCGAAACCGAGTGGGGGCTCGCCGCTCTGACCAGCAATGACGGCGGCGCGGCACCTATGACTGCGCTGCTCGGGTGAGGCGCCAGCGTCGGCGCACCGTCTCGCGCAGGTATGCACCGACTCGCGACAGCGGTGCTTTGCGCTGTGACCGTGTCTAGTACCCCGACGGCCAGGTGAAAGGGGGCGGCGGCGTCGCCTTGGTGCCGTTGCGAGTGACGACGATGTCGATGTCTGCGCGGTCCGCCAATGTGATCGCCGCGGGGTCACCGGAGACCTTCTTGCCGTTGACGAAAGCCGTGATGGTGTCGCCCGATGCTGTATCGAGGGACCCGATCCGCTTCGAGCTGAGGGCGACGTTCCACTCTGTGAAGACCTGACCGAGGGTGAACTGCGCTTTCACCGGTGATTCGACGTGCAGGATGCCTGATGCATCGTGCGTGTGAAGGGGTGAGAGCGTTTGTGCGTTCTCGTCCACGCCGATAAGCGCGGGAACCGGCACTGGCTGCCCGTCGACTGTGACGGTCAGGTGGGAATGGATGTGCTCCACGGACCCTTCGCTGCTCAGCATGCCGAGCCCGGCGGCTTTCGCGCGCGCTGTCGGATCCGCGGGTGCGGGCCACGGAGGGGCGTCGGTGGCGCCGCTGGCAGTGCGCGCCGGTGTCGCGGGTACCGCGGGGGACGCCTTGAGGCTGGGCTTCGCCGTGACCAGGACCACCGAGACCCCGCCGACGACGATGACCACGGCAGCGGCGATAGCCGACCACATGATGATGCGGTTCCTGCGCTCTCGAGCGCGCTACTCGCGGAGAAGCTCTGCCGCTTTTCGCCGGGCTTCCCGGCTGCGAGCGCTGGATCCAGAGGGCATTGATGGCGTCCTTCGTTGATTGTCGGTCCATTGTCGACGGGGGCACTACGGCGTTGCCTGTGAGAGTCTGGTGAGAGTTCGTTCGGACCGATGCTGATACCTCTCCCGGGTATCATTTCCCGGGTGGGTGCACGCGCGAATGGGTGGGGGCGAACAGCCACCGCGGTCGTTTTGCGTGCCCTCTTATCGCTAGGGCTCATCCTCGGAATCGCTGCGATGCATACCGTGATCGACACTCCCATGATGGCTGCCCCCGCGACATCCGGCCATGTCATGGCACATGTTGCCCCGGATGCCGGTGCAGCGCTGGCGGATTCAACGTCACCGGAATTGCCGGGAGTCGCTCTGTCGATGGTGGATGCCGTGGGCGGCGTTGTCAGATCGGCGATGGGTTCGCCGTCGCATGAGGCAATGCACGCGTGCTTGTTCCTGGTTGGGGGTGCGTTGCTGTTGATGCTCGCGCTCCCGCTGATGCGAAGTAATGCCTTCGGCTGGCGCCCTCTCTCGGTCTTCGGCGTCGGGCGTCCCATGGTTGGGATGCGGGGAGCCGAGCGCATAGTCGCGCTTCAAGTGCTGCGGAGGTGATGCGCGGGAGGACTCTGTCCTGTGGCCGAGTCCGTGTTTGCTTCCTTGAACCGCATCAACCTACTTGGAGTACCACTATGAAAATCGCACCGCGTTTCGCTTTGGCCGGAGTCGTCTTGGCCGCTGGCGGACTATTGGCCGGTTGCACGAGTTCCAGCATGGGTGACACGCCAGGAATGTCGCATTCGTCGTCCTCGGCTCCGGCTGCGTCGCATAATGCGCAGGACGTCATGTTTGCGCAGATGATGATCGTGCACCACCGGGGCGCGATCGAGATGGCAGACCTCGCCCCGTCACGGGCGGCATCGCAGGAGGTCAAAGATCTGGCCGTGAAGATCAAGGCGGCGCAACAGCCCGAGATCACCAGAATGCAGGGCTGGCTGAAGGGCTGGGCTGAGCCGGAGACAATGCCGGGCATGGGGTCGAGTCCGAACGACTCGAGTCACGACATGTCGGGAACGGGAACGTCCTCGCCCGGATCCGACATGAGTTCCATGCCAGGGATGACTCCAAGCGACATGGAGGACCTCAAGGCCGCCACCGGGACTGCCTTCGACAAGAAGTTCTTGAGCCTGATGATCGAACACCATCAGGGCGCCGTAGACATGGCGAAACAGGAACAGTCCGGCGGCAAGGACGCGGCGGCGAAGAAGCTTGCGAACAGCATCGTCACGTCGCAGACCGCGGAGATCTCCGAGATGAGGACCATGCTCGCCGCGATCGACTGATCCGGCGCAGTTTCGACGTCCGCACCGGCTCCGGTGAGGCGCCAAGCGCTTAATCGCATCCGCCTCACCGGGGTCGGCCAGCCACCGCACTCGCACCCACGAAGACACATCGTTGCGGGAATACGGGTGGGGGGTATCATGTTGTCGAGTAACGAGGATACCCCTCGCGCGTATGTCCAGGAGGATGAAGATGACGACGACCGAATACCAGGTGACCGGGATGACCTGCGGGCACTGCGAGATGTCGGTGCGTGAAGAGGTGGAGCAGATCCCCGGCGTGGAGGGCATCCAAGTTTCTGCTGCGAGCGGCAAGCTCGTCGTCACCGGCACCGGTGTTGAGGACGGCCAGGTTCTGGCAGCGGTGGAAGAGGCGGGCTACCGGGCAGTTCCCGCCTGAGGTAGCGGCGCATCCCGCTGGGCAGTGCAACGTGTGAACGAATCACGGAGGAGTAGATGACAACGTCGGCGACGGGTGCCGCGGCTGCCAGTATCGAGCTGGAGGTCGGCGGGATGACGTGCGCGTCCTGCGCGATGCGGATCGAGAAGAAGCTGAACAAGCTCGACGGCGTTCAGGCGACGGTGAACTACGCCACTGAGAAGGCGCGCGTCATCGCTCCGGTGGGCCTGAACCCGCAGGCGTTGATCGCCGAGGTCGAGAAGGCCGGGTACACGGCTGTACTGCCGGTGAAGACCGATGAGCCGAAACGATCCTCGGATCGTTCAGGTGTGGATGCTCCGGATGCTGAACTCGTGTCGTTGCGGCAGCGGCTGATCGGCAGCGTGGTGCTGTCGGTGCCGGTGATCGTGCTGGCGATGGCTCCGGCGCTGCAGTTCACGTATTGGCAATGGCTGTCACTCGCTCTCGCCGCCCCGGTGATTGTCTGGGCGGGCTGGCCGTTCCACAAGGCGGCGTTGACGAATCTGCGTCACGGTGCGGCGACGATGGACACGCTGGTGTCGGTCGGCACCATCGCCGCGCTGGTGTGGTCTCTGTACGCACTGTTCTTCGGTACGGCGGGCATGCCGGGCATGCGGCACGGGTTCGAGTTCACGATCGCGCCGAGCGACGGTGCCGGGAACATCTATCTCGAGGTCGCCTCTGGTGTGACGATGTTCGTGCTTGCCGGGCGCTATTTCGAGAAGCGGTCCAAGCGGCGGGCCGGCGCCGCACTGCGGGCGCTGCTCGAGCTCGGCGCGAAAGACGTCGCCGTGCTCAGAGACGGGGTGGAGACCCGGGTCCCGACGGAGCAGCTTTCGGTCGGTGACGAGTTCGTGGTGCGGCCGGGGGAGAAGATCGTGACAGACGGTGTCATCGTCAGCGGGACGAGCGCCGTGGATGCGTCGATGCTGACAGGTGAATCGGTGCCGGTCGAAGTGGCGCCCGGTGACGCGGTGGTCGGTGCCACGGTGAACGCCAGCGGCCGGCTGGTGATCAGGACTACGCGAGTGGGAGCGGATACGCAGCTGGCGCAGATGGCCAAGCTCGTGGAAGACGCACAGTCGGGTAAGGCCGAGGTGCAACGCCTCGCCGACCGGGTGTCCGGGGTCTTCGTTCCGATCGTGATCGGTATCGCCCTGGTGACGCTCGCCGTATGGTTCCTGCTCGGGTTCCCCGCGGAGGCGGCGTTCACCGCAGCGGTCGCGGTACTGATCATCGCCTGCCCCTGCGCGCTGGGGCTGGCCACGCCGACCGCATTGTTGGTGGGCACCGGCCGCGGGGCTCAGCTGGGCATCCTGATCAAGGGTCCCGAGGTGCTGGAGTCCACACGCAAGGTCGACACGATCGTGCTCGATAAGACCGGCACCGTGACGACCGGCAATATGACGCTCCTGTCCGTGCATACCGCAGACGGGGTCGACGAGGCTGAGGTGCTTCGCCTGGCCGGTGCTGTCGAGGACGCCTCCGAGCACCCGATCGCGCAGGCCATCGCGAAGGCTGCGACGCAACGCGTGGGCACCCTGCCTGTGGCCGAGTCGTTCGTGAGTGTCGAGGGCAAGGGTGTGCAGGGCGTGGTCGAGGGACAGCTTGTGCTCGTCGGTCGCGACTCGCTGCTGGGCGAGTGGTCGGTCACGACGGATGCCACGCTCACGGCGGCGAAGACTGCTGCGGAGTCTGCTGGCCAGAGCGCCGTGCTCGTCGCATGGGACGGTGCTGCCCGGGCGGTTCTCGTGGTGGCCGATGCGGTCAAAGACACCAGCGCCGAGGCTGTCGCACAGTTCACCCGTCTGGGACTGACTCCTGTACTGCTGACAGGTGATAACGACATCGTGGCGCGCAGGGTTGCGGCGGAGGTGGGCATCGATGAGGTCATCGCCGAGGTGCTCCCGAAGGACAAGGTCGACGTCGTCCGCCGCTTGCAAGGGCAAGGCAACGTCGTCGCGATGGTGGGCGACGGCGTGAACGACGCTGCGGCGCTCGCGCAGGCCGACCTGGGGCTGGCCATGGGCACGGGGACTGATGTCGCGATCGAGGCTGCCGATCTCACCCTGGTGCGCGGCGACCTGCGTTCCGCGGCGGATGCCATCCGGCTCTCCCGCCGCACGTTGGGAACGATCAAGGTCAACTTGTTCTGGGCCTTCGCGTATAACGTGGCGGCAATCCCGCTTGCTGCACTCGGCCTGCTGAACCCGATGATCGCCGGCGCCGCCATGGCGTTCTCGAGCGTCTTCGTCGTCAGCAACAGTCTCCGGCTGCGGAGATTCCGCTCCACGGCCGGCGCAAACGACCGTGTGTATCCGCAGGCGCGGGCGTCGGCGTCACTGCAGAACGCCTGAGCCCCGGATCCACCGCAGCGCCTATATCCGCAAGTAATCAGCCACTCCAAACACGGTACGGAGCAGAATGATGACCGACCGGCATGAAAACGGTCCCGCGAACCTCGTGGACGAGCGGTCCGATGAGCACGCACCGCACGCGATGAGTGCTCACGACATGTCTGGCGGCACGGGGCATGATATGTCCGGCCATGCCGGGCATGACATGAGTGGTCACGTCGCCCGGTTCCGACGCCTGTTCTGGGTCATGCTGGTGATCGCCGTTCCGGTGGTCGCGTTCTCGCGCATGTTCGCGATGATCCTCGGCTACACCCTGCCGGATGCGGCATGGGCCAGTTGGATCTCGCCGGTGCTGGGCACCGTGATGTATGCGTGGGGTGGTGCGCCGTTCCTCACCGGCGCGGTCGGGGAGTTGCGCGCTCGCAAGCCGGGCATGATGCTGCTGATCGCGCTGGCGATCACGGTTGCGTTCCTGGCGTCGTGGGGTGCGAGCTTGGGCATTATCGACCATCAGCTCGACTTCTGGTGGGAACTTGCGCTGCTGATCGTGATCATGCTGCTGGGGCACTGGATCGAGATGCGTTCCCTCGCCCAGACGACCTCAGCACTCGACTCCCTTACCGCGCTGCTGCCGGACGAGGCGGAACGCGTCGAGGGCGACCGAACGGTCACGGTGGTCCCGTCCGAGCTGCGGGTCGGCGATCTGTTGGTCGTGCGGCCAGGCGGTCGGGTACCGGCCGATGGCACGATCGTCGACGGGGCGGCGAGCATGGACGAGTCGATGATCACCGGCGAGTCGCGCACGGTGCGCCGGGAAGCGGGCGACCCGGTCGTCGCGGGAACCGTCGCTACCGACTCGGGAGTCCGCATCGAGATCACGGCAGTCGGCGAGGACACGGCCCTTGCTGGCATTCAACGCCTGGTGACCGAGGCGCAGAACTCGTCGTCGCGTGCGCAGCGGATTGCCGACATCGCGGCTGGATGGTTGTTCTGGTTCGCGCTCGGCGCCGGCATCGTCACCGCTCTCGTCTGGACCCTTATCGGCCTGCCTGATGACGCGGTCGTGCGTACGATTACCGTGCTGGTGATCGCCTGCCCGCACGCTCTGGGCCTGGCGATTCCGCTTGTGGTCTCGATCGCGACGGAGCGAGCAGCGCGCGGCGGTGTTCTGATCAAGGACCGGCTCGCCCTGGAAAGCATGCGCACCGTCGACACCATTCTGTTCGACAAGACCGGCACCCTCACCAAGGGGGAGCCGACGGTGTCAGCGGTTCAGGCATCCGCTGGTATCGATGAGGGCCGGATGCTCGCCCTCGCGGCTGCTGCAGAGGCCGACTCCGAACATCCGCTGGCCCGGGCGATCGTCAAGGCCGCGAACGACCGGGGACTGACCGTGCCCCGTGCCACCGGGTTCGAGTCTTCTCCGGCCGTCGGCGTGACTGCGATGGTCGACGGCGTGCGCGTGCAGGTCGGCGGTCCGAACCTGCTCGAGCGGGAGAGCGCCGAGGAACTGGATGCAGCCGCCGGGTGGCGCACGGAGGGTGCGATTGTGCTGCACGTGCTGGCCGATGGGCGCGCGATCGGGGTACTGAAGCTCGCCGATGAAGTGCGTGAGGAGTCCCGGCACGCGATTCAGGCGCTGCATGCGCAGCACGTTCACGTGGTCATGATCACCGGCGATGCGGAAGCGGTCGCCGCATCCGTCGCCGCCGACCTCGGCATCGGCCGCTACTTCGCCGGCGTGCGGCCGGAAGACAAGTCCGCGAAGGTGAAGGAGCTGCAGGCCGAGGGACGCAGGGTCGCGATGGTGGGTGACGGTGTGAACGATGCGCCGGCGCTCGCTCAGGCCGATGTCGGCATCGCGATCGGAGCGGGAACGGACGTCGCGATCGCCTCGGCCGGCGTCATCCTGGCCAGCGACGATCCGCGGTCGGTGCTCTCGGTGATCGAGCTGTCTCGCCGCAGCTATAGCAAGATGAAGCAGAATCTGTGGTGGGCTGCCGGCTACAACCTGATCTCTGTCCCACTGGCGGCCGGGGTGCTCGCCCCGATCGGATTCGTGCTGCCGATGTCGGTCGGTGCGATTCTGATGTCGCTATCGACCATCGTGGTCGCGCTGAACGCGCAACTACTGAGGCGGCTGGACCTGCGACCGGAGGTGAGCACCCGAGCTGCTCTGTCCATCAAGGAATGACGATGACTGAAGAAGAACACGCATCACACGGTTACATCACGGACAAACGGAAGTATTTGAACCGGCTCAAACGCATCGAGGGTCAGGCACGCGGTGTCTATCGGATGGTCGATGAGGAGAAGTACTGCATCGACATCCTCACCCAGATCTCCGCCCTCACTTCCGCGCTGCAGTCCGTCGCGCTCGGACTGATGGACGACCACCTCAAGCACTGTGTGTCCGATGCCGTCAAAAGCGGCGGCGACGAGGCGAACGCGAAGCTGAAGGAAGCATCCGACGCGATCGCGCGGCTCGTCCGGTCATAGGACCGATCGAGTCACTATGGGTCACTGCAGCATTTCGCGGCGCTTCTGGTATTCGTCGTGGTCGATCTCGCCTCGCGCATACCGTTCATCGAGGATGCGACGAGCCGAGTCAGTGCGCTGGCCCGTCCACTGCTCTCGTGGTGAGTTACCTCGTGCGAGCCGGATGATCAACAGAATCAGAGCGACGATGGCAGCGACGCCGACCACGATCCATACGAGCATCCACGGCCACATCATCGCCATTCCGGCGTACCCGTATCCCATCATCCCGGTGTCCTTCCACTGAGGTACCTGCCGGTATCTCTGGTTCTGGCATAGCACGACGGTCTGACGGTCGCAGTACTCCAGTAAAATCGGGGTCGTGAGCGACGTCGAAGAGACACACCAGGTAGGTTCCAACCGCGTCAAGCGCGGACTGGCGGAGATGCTCAAGGGTGGCGTCATCATGGACGTCGTCACACCGGAGCAGGCACGCATCGCTGAGGATGCGGGCGCCGTTGCGGTGATGGCCCTCGAGCGGGTGCCGGCGGACATCCGCGCCCAGGGTGGCGTCGCGCGCATGAGCGACCCTGACCTGATTGACGGGATCATCTCGGCGGTCTCCATCCCGGTCATGGCGAAGGCGCGCATCGGGCACTTCGTGGAGGCGCAGGTGTTGCAGGCGCTCGGTGTGGACTACATCGACGAGTCCGAGGTGCTGTCTCCGGCGGACTACGTGAACCACATCGACAAGTGGCCGTTCACTGTGCCGTTCGTCTGCGGGGCCACCAACCTGGGCGAGGCGCTGCGGCGCATCACCGAAGGTGCGGCGATGATCCGGTCGAAGGGTGAGGCCGGCACGGGGGATGTCTCGGAGGCGACCAAGCACATTCGGAAGATCACCGGCGAGATCAACGCTCTGAAGTCCATGACGAAGGACGAGCTCTACGTGGCGGCGAAGGAGCTCCAGGCGCCCTACGAGCTGGTGGCGGAGATCGCTGAGACCGGGAAGCTGCCCGTCGTGCTGTTCACCGCAGGCGGTGTCGCGACACCGGCCGATGCGGCCATGATGATGCAACTGGGCGCGGACGGCGTCTTCGTCGGCTCCGGCATCTTCAAGTCCGGCGACCCGGCGAAGCGTGCGGCCGCGATCGTCAAAGCGACCACGTTCTACGACGACCCGTCGGCGATCGCTGACGCCTCCCGCGGACTGGGTGAGGCGATGGTCGGGATCAACGTCGGCGACCTTCCTGCACCGCACCGGCTCGCCGAGCGCGGCTGGTGACACTTCGCGGAGAGTCATCGTTCCGCTCAGGATCGAAGATCAGGGCCGGTGTGCTCGCCTTGCAGGGCGACTTCAGGGAGCACGCTCGAGTGCTGGCATCCCTCGGCGCTGATGTTGCCCTGGTACGCAGGCCCGAAGACCTCAACAGCATCGACGGTCTGGTGATCCCTGGCGGCGAATCGAGCGTGATGGACAAGCTCGCCCGCACGTTCGGCCTCTTCGAACCGCTTCGGCGACGGATCACAGACGGGATGCCCGTGTACGGTACCTGCGCCGGCCTCATCATGCTCGCCGATCGGGTACTCGACGCGAGCCCAGGTCAACAGACCCTCGGGGGTCTGAACATCACGGCGCGGCGAAACGCGTTCGGATCGCAACTGGAGTCATTCGAGGCTGACCTGACCGTGTCGACGCTTGGCGACCAACCGATGCATGCCGTCTTCATCCGAGCCCCCATCGTGGAGAAGGCCGGTAACGACGTCACAGTTCTCGCCGCACTCGACGACGGCCGCGTCGTCGCGGTGGAACAGGGGAACCTTCTCGGCACCGCCTTCCACCCCGAGATGGCCGGAGACACCCGCTTCCACCAGCGGTTCCTCGAACGACTCTGACCTGGCATCCCCGCGCCTTATTCCCGCTCCTCATATCCTGACGACACACCTTGAGCCGTAACCAGTTTGCTGATCGCCATCTCGATCCTGATCCTGCTGTGGGGAACCGTGAAGCAGATCGGTCGACGACTGATAGACGGAATCGACCCGCACCTTCTCGACAAGGCCGAGCACGCTCTGGAACACACCACCGGAGTCACTTCAGTTCAGACGCTCCAGCTGCGCTGGATCGGGCACCGCCTCACCGGGGCGGCCACCATCGAAACCGACGCGCTGACACTGCACGAGGCCGGACACGTCGCCGAAAACGCCGGGCAACGTGTTCGGGGTGCTCTGCGCAACCTCGACAGCTTCACCGTGACACCGGTCCCGGCCCACGACCGCGACTGACGAACAGTGCATCAATGCGGCATGTCCCTCGTTGACGTCGATGTCGACACAGAGTGGTCGTATGCACACCGGCGGATGCTGAGCGCGTCGGCTCGGTCCGCAGTTGCGGGACGGTCGGGCTATCGACTGGGCACGTTCAGCTCCTTCAGCGGGACCGTTGGCATACGAGATCGGAAGTGCCGCCGGGCGCACAATGGGTAGGTGATCATCGAAGTGCTGCACATCGACGAGTGCCCGAACTGGGAACAGGCCGAAGCTCGAGTTCGCGAGGCGTTGGCGCGACGCGGCGACACCAGCACCGCCGTCACCGGCCGACTCGTGCAAACCCGAGAAGAAGCAGCTCAGGTGCCGTTCGCCGGCTCGCCGACGATCACGCTCGACGGTGACGACCTCTTCCCGAACGAAGGACAGACGACCGACCTCGCCTGCCGCGTGTATGTGACGCGCAATGGATTGGCGGGCCTCCCGACCGTCGAGCAGATCGTGGAAGCACTGGAAACACGCATGTTGCGATGACCGCAGCCTTCCCGGCCGTCGTCGCCTGGCGTTGAGTTTCAGGAGCAGCCGCCGGCGGCGGGCGATCCGCAGCAGGCGAATGTCTCCGCGGTGTCGGTGGAGCAGACGCCTATTTCCGGCAGCACGAGTTGGACGTCTCGCGCGGATTGGTGGTCGCCTGCGAGTTCGGCGGCGATGGAGCGTACCTGTTCGTATCCGGTCAGGAGGAGGAATGTCGGAGCACGGCCGTAGGACTTCATGCCGGCGAGGAAGAAGTTCGGCTCGGGATGCGTGAGTTCGGTAACGCCGTGCGGTGGGACGGTGCCGCAGCTATGCAGGTTCGGATCGATCAGCGGTGCCAGCAGCCGGGGCGCCTCCACGACGTCATCCAAACCGAGTCGGATCTCCCGCAGCATGTCGATGTCGGGCCGGAAGCCGGTGGCGTTGACGACGACATCGGCCTTGATCGTGGCCGGCTCTCCCGCGCGCCGGCCGAGAACGGACACGCGGCCGCTATCGAGTGGGCGCAGGTCATCGATCTCGAACCGGTCGATGAGGGCGACTGCTCCGTAACGCACGAGGTCGTGTGTGACGCTGCCGAGTTTTCCGCGCGCCTCGAGGGCGTCATCGTTCGACCCGTACACGCGGACCGGGTCATTGCCGCGGATCGCCCAGGTGATCGTGGTGCCGGGCACCTGGCGGGCCAGCTCGGCCAGCTTCAGAAGGGTGTTCGCAGCCGAGTGACCGGCACCGACCACGAGGGTGTGCTTGCCGGCGAAGCGGTCCCGCTCGGTTCCGAGCACGTCGGGCAGTGCATGGCTGATCACCGCTGCGGTTTCAGCACCGGAGGTCAGCGGGAGACCGGATGCGTTCAGGGTGTTCGGAGTGGAGTAGGTGCCGGAGGCGTCGATCACCGCCCTCGCCAACCGCTCGGTTGTTCCGCCCGGGGCCGCGAGGCGCAGCAGGAACGGGGTGTCCGCGCGGCCGGTGGAGCGGGTGCGGTCCATGCCTTGCCGTGACACGGCCTTGACCCGCGTGTTGTAGAAGATCCGGGATGCCAGCTCGGGGGTGGCGGCCAATGGAGTGACGTACTGCTCGACCAGTTCGGTTCCGGTGGGGAGTTCCGTTGCCGGCGGTTGCTGCGAGCCGGTCTTCTCCAGAAGCCGCACACTGGCAGCATCGGTCACGTACCGCCAGGGTGAGAACAGGCGGGTGTGTCCCCAGGCGAGGATCGCGGTTCCGGCACTCGGACCCGCCTCATAGACGACGACCTCGACGCCTCGTTCGAGAAGGTGCGCGGCCGCTGCGAGGCCGACGGGGCCCGCGCCGATCACGGCGACCGGAAGCCCGGCCAGTCGCGGAGCATCCGTTCGGGGTGGGACGGTCAGGGTGAGAGACATGCGAACTCCTTCGGATCAGGCTTCAGACGTTGATGGTGTCCGGATGCAGTTCGGCCAGCAGAGCCTGCACGCGCGCTTTGATCGCGTCCCGGATCGGGCGTACCTGCTCGATCGGGAGCCCGGCCGGGTCGGTCAGTTCCCAGTCTTCGTACCGTTTGCCGGGGAAGATCGGGCACGCGTCGCCGCATCCCATCGTGATGACGACATCCGAGTCCTTGACCTGCTTGGTCGTCAGCAGCTGCGGGACGGTGCCGGTGATGTCGATGCCGTCTTCGGACATCGCTTGCACGGCGATGGGGTTGATCGTCTCGCCCGGCTCCGAGCCGCCGGAGAACACGTCGACGGCACCACCCGAAAGAGCCTTCATGTAGCCGGCGGCCATCTGCGACCGGCCGGCGTTATGCACACAGACGAACAGCACGGTCGGCTGGTTAATCATCGTGTTCTCCTTCAGGAGCGGGCCGGCTCGGTCGCCGGATCGGGTGTGATGGTCGCAGGGAAGATTCGGGGGCGCAGCCACAGGGCGACATAGACGAGGGTGACCAGGGCGGGCACCTCGATCAACGGTCCGACGATTCCGGCGAGAGCCTGACCGCTGTCAGCGCCGAAGGTGCCTATCGCGACGGCGATCGCCAACTCGAAGTTGTTCCCTGCCGCCGTGAACGCCAGCGTCGCGGTGCGCGCATAACCGAGCCCGACCAGCTTGCCGATCGCGAAGCCGAGCGCGAAGGTGAGTGCGAAGTAGGCGAGCAGCGGCAGCGTGATGCGCGCGACATCCAACGGGTGCGCGATCACCTGGCCTCCCTGAAGCGCGAACAACATCACGATCGTGAACAGCAGCCCATAGAGCGCGAACGGCTCCACTTTCGGCAGGAACTGGTTCTCGTACCACGCCCTGCCGGCGGTCGCCTCCCCGATCCGGCGGGACAAGAACCCGGCCAACAGCGGGACGCCCAAGAAGACGAGAACGCTCGCGATGATCGCCCAGAAGGAGAAGCTCGCACTGGTGGTCGGCAGCCCCAGCCACGTCGGCAGAACCTGGAGATAGAACCAGCCGAGCGCCCCGAACGCCGCAACCTGGAACAGCGAGTTCACCGCGACGAGAAAGGCACCCGCCTCCCGATCGCCGCAGGCCAAGTCATTCCAGATCAGCACCATCGCGATACACCGAGCCAACCCGACAATGATCAGCCCCGTCCGGTACTCCGGAAGATCGGGCAGGAATAGCCACGCCAACCCGAACATCAACGCTGGCCCTACCAGCCAGTTCATCACCAACGACGACACGAGCAACCGCCGGTCACGGGCCGCCGCCGGCGCATCCGAATACCGCACCTTGGCCAGCACCGGATACATCATCACCAACAGGCCGATCGCAATCGGGCCACTGATCGAAGCGATCTGCATCGACTGCAAGAACCGTCCGACCCCGGGTGCCAAGACCGCCAACACGAGACCGGCCGCCATCGCCGCAAGAGTCCATGCCGGCAAAAAGCGATCCGTCACACTCAGGCGCACAGCAGTGGCGGGCCCACCCGTATCTCTCCGAACATTGACGTTCATCGATGTTGAGTATGACGGAAAGCATCGATCAATGTCAATATTTGTGGGACAATCAGACCATGCCGCTCGCAGAACTACTCCCCGTGACAGATGTCACCGCGTGCTGCGCGCCCCTGGTACGCGAACCACTGGATGCCCAGAACGCGGAGAAGCTCGCCCGAGCGTTGAAGGCGATAGCCGACCCAGCACGCCTCCGCCTCATCTCGATGGTCGCGGCACACGCGGACGGCGAAGCGTGCGTCTGCGACCTGACGGAACCCCTCGGACTCAGCCAACCCACCGTCTCACATCACCTCAAAGTGCTCGTCGACGCGGGCATCTTCCACAGGGAAAAGCGCGCAACCTGGGCCTACTACTCCATCGTGCCCGGCGCACTGGATTTGCTCGCATCCTTGCTCGTCACCGTCTGACGTTCGTTACTGCGGTCGGAGTGGCCGCTGCCTCGGCATAGGTATCAAATCACGATACTCAATACAATGTCGGGCTGTGCGAGCAGGGGCCGAAAGAAGCGGTAGCTGGCGGTCGTGGCGTCCCATTCCCGTCCGATGACCTCCTATGGGAGGAAGGGGCGGTTCAGCATCGCCTTCCCTTGCCCGTAAGCGCAGCGTGGTTCTCGCTGGGGTTGGATCAGTGGAATCCCAGGCAGTCTTCCTACGCTCGGCCGTCAACGAAGGGAGCCCGAATGATGAAATGCCCGATAGATGGCGCAACCCTGGGCCTCGCGGATCGCACCGGGATCGAGATTGACTGTCAATCCCCTGGAACCGTGGAGACCTGATTTTGTCGGGTCCTCCCGGTTGTTGACGGTGAGTGTCGCCCGGAGCCGGTGTCCAGGCCGGGGCCGAAGGCCCCGCCCGGAGGGCTTGGCCTGGACACTCGGCGAGGACGACGCCACAATCTCCGGACGGGAAGATCCGCGTGCAGCTCGATGGGCCCCCGGTCACGCAGCAGAACGGGCAGCGAGATCGTGCTCGGCCTGGATCGGGGAGCGCATCCCGAGCGCGGAGTGACGCCGTTCAGTGTTGTAGTCCTCGATCCACGCGGCGACGGCTCTGCGCGCCTGGAGCCGGGCGTCGAAGTGTTCCAGAGACCGCAGCTCGAACTCCAGGGTGGAGTGCCAGGACTCGATCACCGCGTTATCCAGCCCTGATCCGGGTCTGCCCATCGACTGGGTGATCCCCTGAATGCGTGCGCACGCGGCACGGAACGCTCTGGCGGTGTATTCGCTGCCCTGATCGGTGTGCAGGATCACCCCGGTGATCGCTTCCCGACCGCCCGGACAGCGACCGCCATCTGCAACGCCGCCTCGGCCAGGGGCTCGTCGTGATGCTCACCCATCGCGAACCCGATGATGCGTCTGGCGGCCATGTCCAACACACTGTCCAGATACAGTTTCCCCTCACCGGTGACGATCTCACCGCGTTATCCAGCCCTGATCCGGGTCTGCCCATCGACTGGGTGATCCCCTGAATGCGTGCGCACGCGGCACGGAACGCTCTGGCGGTGTATTCGCTGCCCTGATCGGTGTGCAGGATCACCCCGGTGATCGCTTCCCGACCGCCGCGGACAGCGACCGCCATCTGCAACGCCGCCTCGGCCAGGGGCTCGTCGTGATGCTCACCCATCGCGAACCCGATGATGCGTCTGGCGGCCATGTCCAACACACTGTCCAGATACAGTTTCCCCTCACCGGTGACGATCTCGGTCCCATCGCCGTACCACTTGTGATTCACCCGGTCCGTGCCGAAATCCCGGTTGATCAGATCAGGTGCCCGCCACCTGGCGCGTCCCTGACGGGTGGTGTGCTTCCGCCGCCGTTTCCGTCGGGCAGCTAACCCCAGCCCGGTCATCAGGTGCGCGACCGTGTTCTCGCTCACCCGCCAACCCTCATCCTTCAGGTCCGCGGTGATCCGCGGTGACCCGTACCTGCCGTGATGCTTCGCGAACAAGCGACGGATCGCCACACACAACTGGGCGCGGCGAGCGTGCTGCAGCGAGGAGTCCCCGAACCGCCACTTGTAATACCAGGCCGGGGACACCCCCAACGCCCGGCACGCCACCTGCACCGGAATGTGATGCAGCGCCCTCTCGGCAGTGATCCGGTCGGCTAGGACTGCCGACCCATCGCCTCTTCCACCCAGAGGGCGACCGATCGTTTGAGGACATCACGCTGCATCCGCAGCTCCGTGTTCTCTTTCCGCAACCGGGCCAGTTCAGACCGCTCCGACTCGGTCAGCGGAGCACTCCCGTCATCACGGGCATGCCGCGCCTTGGCAACCCAGTTCCCCAACGTCCCGTCGTTGACCCCCAGATCCCGAGCGACCTGCGCGATCGGCTTCCCGGTCTCCTCAACGATCCGCACCGCACCCTGCCTGAAGTCCTCATCGAACTTCCGATACCTACCCACCGCTCCACCTCACTTAAGCGATGTCTCCACGCTACGAGGGGAAACCCATGACTACTGCCCCGATTGCTGTGGGGTGTGGCTGGATCGTGGTGAGCTCGACAAGATCCTGGAACGATCTCTCGCGCAGGAGACGGACGCTTACCGTCCGGGAAGCGGCTATGACGGGCACGGGTCGGGGCATGGTTCCCGCGGTGGGGAGCACGGTTCGCAGCAGTACGGCAGTGGCCGACGCCGTGGTAGCTGGCTGGGAGAGCTCTTCGGGGGTTAGCTGCTACTGGTGTGTGTGGCCGAGGTGAATGATGGCCTGATCGATGAATGAGGCCACGTGGTCGTCATAGAGCGAGTACGTCACCGATCGGCCGTCGCGGTTTCCTTCGACGAGTTTCGCGTGCCGGAGTACGCGGAGGTGGTTGGACAACGTGGCCTGGCTGATGCCGAGGTCTCGGGCAAGGGCTGTCACCCCGATGGGTTCTCGCCGGAGATGCGCCAGGATCATCAGACGCGTCGGAGAGGCGAGTCCCTGTAGGACTTCGGCGAGGTCGGCAGCAGCGGCCGCGTCCAGGAGGAGCTTCTGCGCCGTCATGGATCAATTGAACCAGACCGCGCGAGAACGATTCTCATCACGCCCACAATTCCCCTAAACATTCACATATGTGAAAGTGATGATGTATTGTGGTGAATGAGAGCGGCGTAATCCCGGCGCGCACGAACGGGCAGGCCGAGATGACTGGACACGACCACGCCTCCTCGATTGAAGGGTTCGGCGTGACGGCGAAGCGGCACCGCGTCCGGTTGGCGATCGCGTTGAGCATCACGTCGACGATTCTGCTGGCCGAAGTCGTCGGCACGATCCTCACCGGGTCCCTGGCACTTCTCGTGGACGCCGGCCACATGCTCACCGATGTCGGAGGCCTGGTGATGGCCCTCGTCGCATCACATCTGAGCACACGCCCGGCATCGGTCAAACGCACCTGGGGATACCGACGGGCGGAGGTGCTGGCCGCGTCCGCGCAGACTGTCGTCCTCCTCGCGGTCGGTGTTTTCGTGATCGTTGAGGGCGTGCAACGGTTGGTGGCACCGCCGGAGATCCCCTCCACTGAGCTGCTGATCTTCGGTGTCATCGGCCTGGTGGGAAACATCGCATCGCTGGCGGTCTTGACCTCCAGTCGCGCCGAGAACTTCAACCTTCGAGCAGCGTTCCTCGAGGTGCTGAACGATACCCTCGGCTCGGTAGCCGTGATCGTCGCCGCCATCCTGATCGCCACCACAGGCTGGCGCGGCGCGGACGCCATCGCCGCGATGCTGATCGGTGTCCTGATCATCCCGCGTGCCTTCAAGCTGTTGCGGGAAACCACCAGCGTGCTGCTGGAGTCCACTCCACCGGGCCTCGACCTGGACAGCGTGCGCCGGCATATGCTCGAGATGCCCGAAGTAAAGGATGTGCACGATCTGCACGCGTCGCTGATCGCCACCGGCCTCCCCGTGCTGACCGCACACGTCATCGTCACCGCGGACGCGTTCCAGAACGGCCAGCTCCCGGGCCTGCTCGACCGGCTACAAGACTGCGTCGCCGAGCACTTCGACGTCAGCATCGAACACTCCACGTTCCAATTCGAACCCCCTAGCCACGCCCGGCACGAACACTCCACCCACCACTGAAACCGCCGAGGAAGGGCCGCATCACCAATGACCGCGAATACCGCTGCTGGCCGCGCGGAGTTGTTGCATCGCCGCATCCGGTTGATCGTCGGCGTGACGATCGGGTACAACCTCCTCGAGGCGATCGTCGCGATCGCAGCCGGCGCCGTCGCGTCCTCAGCCGCCCTGGTCGCGTTCGGGCTGGATTCGACCATCGAAGTGCTCTCCGCGGCAGCGGTGGCGTGGCAGTTCACCCGACGGGATCCCGAGCGGTGGGAGAAGCCGGTGCTGCGGGTGATCGCGATCGCGTTCTTCGCACTCGCCTGCTACGTCACTGTCACGTCCGTGCTGGCATTGTTTGCCCGCATCGAACCGCAGCACAGCACGATCGGGATCATCCTCACCGCACTCAGCGTCGTGCTGATGCCGGTGCTGTCCTATGCCGAACGTCGCGCCGGACGTGAAGTCGGCTCAGCGACCGCTGTTGCCGACTCCAGGCAGACTCTGATCTGCACCTACCTGTCCGCCGCGGTCCTGATCGGTCTCCTCGCCAACGTGATCCTCGGCTGGTGGTGGCTGGACGCCGTCGCCGGACTCGTGATCGCCGGATTCGCCATCCGCGAAGGCATTGAGGCATGGAAGGGAGACGCCTGCGCCACCTCCGTCGGCATGATCCTCGAAGACGATCGCTGAAATCATTGCAGAGCGGCCGGTGAATATGCGGTCGCGCCATTCTTTGGCACATTGCGGAAACTGCGCATCCAGATGAGCGTGCTTCGAACCCGGCAACTACGCCGGGCACGCTAATAGTGCCGGTCGGTTTGGTGGGATCGTTAGCGCTGCCGCCCAGCCCTGAGCAGCGCGCGCTCTCCTGCGCTCGCCCTGCAATGTCCTGCGCTTCGGGTAGCGACCGGCACGGACCGAACGTGTTGCCCGAGCGCCGCAAGGCCAGGATTTCGGCCAGTCCGGAGCGGACATTGTTGGTGCCGTGAGCCCGGATCAACGAATCATCTCCTTCATGAAGGCATCCGCCGACGCACCTCAGTGGAGCCGCCACGGAGGGCGGCGCAGTGCTTGTCGGGTCCTGCTTGCCTTTCCGCTGCGCGATCGTAGTTCGCTCCGGGGCGTTCCGTGCAGGGCTTTCGCGGCATATCCTCCCGTCCCCTTCGGTGCCGGTCCGGTATTCCACGGTCCCGGCACTGCACACCCCTCCACTCCCTTCGCTCTCTCCGCCGGAAGGCAATCAAAAACGATCGGCAATCGATCAAGGGGAGAGGGAGTAATGAGAGCGGAATTGGTGGACTTGGTCACGAAGGAGGGCACCCGCACGGTGGTGCTGCTCTCCACCGACCTACAGGTCCTCACAAGCGAAGAGAAGGCCAGAGGCGTGGAGCTTGCGCTCTGGCTGGTCGACGAGGGGTGGACCCTCACGACGACGACGAACTCGCCGCTGGCCGAGGTCGTTCGGCGTGGAGCGAAGGCGTTGTGTGGCACCTCCGTCAACCTGCCCGACGACGCGGCTGCGGGAGTCACGGCGACGAGGCGTCGGCTCCCGCCAACGTCTCGTTTCCTTGGGGCGCTGTCATGAGCGCGAGGACCGCAGAGCCGAACGAGCGGCCGTTCACGACAGTGGCGATGGATCACAACACGGCTGCGGAGGCCCTCGGGCTAAGCCCCACTCGGCTGCGTCAGCATGTGCGCCTGGGTGACGTGACGCCGCACTTCTCTGGAACGAAGCCGCTGTATTTGGTGTCGGAGCTGGAGCGGTTCGTTGAAACGTTACCGACGAGGCCGGAGCACCTGCCGCATCCGTGAATGCTCGGGCCGAGCTGCCGGCGGGCTCAACGCAATGCCCGGGTCTGCCGGTAGCTTGCCCCTAGCTCCGAAGCCATTCCGCGAGGGCGTCGACGGCGCGGCGGCCTTCGGTGGTAAGAGCGTGCCGGTAGGGATCGGATGCTTGCTCGGAGTTGTGGCCGCTGACTCCGGCGTACGCGGCGTGCGGGATGCCAGCATGCTCAGACAAGGTCGTGTAGGAGTGCCGCAGCCAGTGCGTGCTCGCGTCGGGCCGGTCAATTCCTGCCCGCAACAGTGCCGCCCGTAGTGCTGCGTTGTCCTCGGAGTTCGTCATCGGCACACCGTCGGGTCGATGCCACACCAGACCGTGAGGGTTCGTGCCGTCAGTGGCAAGATGTGCCCGGAGCTGGTCGACTACTTCAGGCCGTAGCGGGACTTCGCGGGCGATGTGGTTTTTCGGCCGTACCAAGACGTGCCGGCCCTGCAACCGTATGAACTCCAAATCGGCGGCAAGGTCGAACTCCCGTAGCGGGCAGGTGCCCGCGCTCTTGCGACCACACGGGTACGCGAGACGGCCCTTCTCGTCCCTTCTTCCCGTTGGGGTACCGCATCCATGTCGGAACACTGCATCGGTGCGTTCCCAGCTCACCCACGCGCAAGCCTTTTCGAAGTCCAGCTCTTCGATCCGTAATCCGAGCGCTTCTCCAGAGCGCATCCCGGTGAGCAGGCTCAATGTCCACCGCGGATCCTCTAGCTCGAGCAGGGCCCGGGCTTCTTCGCGAGTCAGGGATCCTCTCGCTTTGCCCGCCTTGGTCCGCTTCGGCGGCACCAGCGACGCGACGTTCTCGCTGATCATCCGCTCCCTGCGGCACCACTCCAAGACGGACACCGCCACTCGGTGCGCTGCCGCGACATTCGCGTCGCCGCCACCGCGGGCACGGATCGTCGCATGCATCCGCCGGATATCCCCCGGCGTAAGGTCCGCGGTGACCTTTCGTCCGAGAGCAGGGTTCACGTTCATCCGCAATTGCGAGCGATAGTTGCTGAACGTCTTCGGCCGGCTGGATTGGGCGACTTCCTCCAGCCATGCCGCGGCGGCGTCCTCGAACCGAGTTGCCCGGTCCAGTACCCGGCCCAGGCTGTCTCGCTCCCGCTTCATCCGTGCGAGCTTTGCTTGCACTTCCGACTTCGTCTTCCCCTGCACCGCACGCTGCTTGCGCCGGCCATCCTCGGTAAATCCGACGTCGATCACGCCCCGCCACACGGGGCGCCCCTGATGCGTCGTCTCGTACAACGCCCCGTCACCATGCGAACGCGATTTGGGCACGAGTAGAGAGTCTCACATCTATACACATTGGTATACACATCACTGTGTCGCGGTGTGTCGGGTGGATACTAAGAACCCATGACTTCATGGGGAAGTACGAAGCTATTGAGAACCCAGAAATCCTACTTTCGCCAATTTGCAAGCAGGAAGTCAGGAGTTCGATTCTCCTAGGCTCCACAGTTCTGACCGTCGCTCGCCTGCGTTGGCGGCAAGGCGACGTCTGCGTGTTCCGCATCTTTGGGCGTGCGTGCTGCCAGGTGCCCGTTCATTCTCTGCCGCTGTCCGTATCGTGGTCTGGCCCCACCGGGTGCTCGTGCGACGTTCATGCCTGAAGTCGCTGCATCCGCTCTAGTCATATACACACTAGTGATGTTATAACTAGAAGCATGAACGAGCAGACCAACAATGAACAGGGCGAGCCCGCCATCCACGTGCCGGTACTGATCGTGGGTGGCGGATATGCGGGCACAGCCATGGCGCTCTTCCTGGCGCAAAACGGCGTGCAGGCCCTGATGGTGGACCGCCACGACGGCGTAAGCGTGCAGGGGCGTGCCCGTGGCGTCAACCAGCGGACCATGGAGCTGTATCGCACGGTCGGCATCCACGAAGAGGTGGAGGCGCTCTCGGCGCCGTTCGCCGGCGAAGCGGGTGTCGCTCGGTGTGCATCTCTGGCCGGCCCGTGGGAGTGGCTGTACGACCCGGAGCCCGACCCGCGCTTGGCCACGATCAGCCCTTCCTCTTTCGTGATGGCGGATCAGAACACCGTGGAGCCCGTGCTCAGCCGTCGGGCGCGCGAGCTGGGCGCGATCATCGAACGCGGAACCATCGCCGAGCAGATCGAGGTGCGCGCGGATGGCGCGACGGCGACGTTGCGGAGCCTGGGGAGCGGCGCTATGCGGCGCGTGTCTTGCGACTACCTCATCGCGGCAGACGGATATGCAAGTGGCCTTCGCGAGGCGTTGGGCATTCGACGAGACGGCCCGGCCGAGGTGCGGCACTGGGTCAGCATCGTGTTCGACGCTGAGCTAGCCGACCTTGTCGAGAAGCGGGCATTGTTCTGGATCGTGCTCAACGAGCAACTCGGCTTCGCGTCGCTGACGACCACGGCTCGACCGGGCAGGTGGAGCATCGGCGTGACCTACGACCCGGCGACCACACCGCTGACGTCCTTCGACGCAGAGAAGTGCACCACGATCATCCGTGACGCGCTCGGCGACTCTGAGCGAGAGGTCGACGTGATCGACGTGACGCCATGGCAGCAGGCCGTTGGCGTGGCGGAGCGGTACCGGCAGGGATGCGCGTTCCTCGTCGGCGACGCGGCGCACGTCTGGCCGCCTGCTGGTGCGATGGGCGCGAACTCGGGCATCCAGGATGCGCACAACCTCGCCTGGAAGCTTGCCGCCGTGCTGGATGGGCGAGCGGATCCGAGCCTTCTGAACACCTACGAGGACGAGCGCCGACCTGTCGCCCTGGCGCTGGCCGATCTCACCGTCAGGCGGCAGACGGCCCGATTCAGCGGCGGAATCGATCACGACGTCGACGACATCGTGTGCACGTTCGGCCAGCGATACCGGTCGTCCGCGATCGTGGGAGACGTCTCGGCGGCGCCCTTCGCAGGCGTCGTAGCGGATGTCGCCGCGGCAGGTGCCCGCATGCCGCACCGGTGGATCGACAAGGAACGGCGCACGAGCATCCTTGACGTGACGGGCGATAGATTCGTACTCGCCGTGGCCTCTGATGCGGAAGAGTGGGAACAAAAGATGCACTCGCGCGGCATCGCGGTGCAACCGGTGGGCAGAGACGTTCTGCCGCACGACACCGTGGCGGCCCTGATCCGGCCGGACGGGTACGTCGCCTGGCTGGCGGACGAGGAACACGCGGACGCCGACTCCGTGAGAAAGGCCGTGGATCGCGTGTTGGGAGTTCCGGTTCGATGAGTCGAGGAGAACAGCATGGCACGTGCCGATGACCCGAGACCGCGTACCTCGGCTCTGCGGCCCTCTGCGCTGGGCCTGATCGTTCTGGCGATGCTGCTCGAAGAGCCGATGCACGTCTATCGCATGCAGAAGCTGATCAAGGATCGCGGCAAAGACAAGGTCGTGAACGTTCGGCAACGCACCAGTCTGCACCAGATCATCGCTCGGCTGGTGGACCACGGCCTGGTCGAACAGACCGACAGTCCCGCTACAGCCGAGAACTATCCCGAACGACGGGTCTACGCCATCACCGCCGACGGTCGTCACGCCGCTGTCGAGTGGTTGTCCGCTCTGATCACCGGGCTCGCCGACGAGTTCCCGCGCTTCCCCGCAGCGCTGTCGGTCCTGGCGATGGTCACCCCCGAGTCGGCGGCGCGCCTGATCGCCGAGCGTTCGTCAGATGTCGATGCGGAACGAGAATCCCAGCGCGCCCAGCTCACCCGAGCGACGGTCGACCGCATCTATCTCCTCGAAGACGAGTACCGACTCCGGATGCTCGATGCGGAAGCCGCGTGGCTGGCCGACGTGTGCGCCGACATCCGCAACGGCACGCTTGACTGGACGGCGCCGGCGGCTGCCGAGTAGTTCACGCCTCAGGGCAGGGCCAGGATCCAGTCGAACGCGGCCAGGCCGGCGCCGCCGAACAGGGCCGACCACAGCGCCATCACCCCTCCGACGCCGACTCCGACCAGAGCACCGAACCCCACACAGACACCGATGATCCCGGCGATCGCACCACCGGGCCTCACCTCGGCGGTGCTCACATCATGGGGCGTGTCGAACCCGAGCCCGACGAGGGCGTCTTCGGACGGGAGCACGGTGTTGTCGGGTGCTGGGGTCACGTAGCGATCATCGCAGGTGAGACGGCACAAAGGGACTGCCGACGTAGGGTGTCTGCATGGACATCCGGGTCGCCGCCTACGCGGTCATCGCCGACGGCTCCAGGGTGCTGCTCGCGCACTGGAATGAGCACGGGCGCAGCGGCTGGACGCTTCCGGGCGGGGGCCTCGAGTCCGGCGAAGATCCGGCGGATGCCGCCGTTCGGGAGGTGCGTGAGGAGACCGGATACGACGCGGAACTGGACGAGCTGATCGGCGTGCACTCGCACGTCATCCCGGAGGAGCAGCGAAACTCGGGTCTCGGCGCGCTCCAGGCGCTGCGGATCGTCTACCGCGCCCACGTGGTTGCGGGTTCGCTCACCAACGAGGCGGATGGCTCAACCGATGAGGCGCGCTGGTTCCGGCTCGAGGAGATCCCGGCTCTGCGAAGGGTATCGCTCGTCGAGATCGGCCTTCGCTTCGCCGGGCTGATCGAGTGAGCGGAGGCTACTCCGCCACCGGCGGCTCGGTGGAGTCGTCTTCGGCGACCCACAGTTCGTCGTCTGCGCGGAAGGTCTGCCAGACGGCGTAGACGACCCCGATCACGGCGGCGGCGCCGAGAGCGAGCGCGAGATAGGTGCCGAACCCGGGACCGGACTTCGCAGGCTTGGTGAGCTCGCGCTTCGCGCCCTGCAAACGCTTCACAGCGGCCTGAACTCTGGTGTCGTGCGCGACGTCGGCAACACTGAGGGCGGTGCCGAGAACGGTGCCGACCGCCGGGACAACGGTATTGCCGATCACGTCGCCTGCGGCGCGCGTGACCGGGCGCACGTACTGGTCGTACCCCTCGCGAACGCGGGGGGCGACCTCCTCGCGGGTGTAGCTCGCAGCTTGCTGGCCGGCCTTCTGGGCCACCGAGTTCGCGCGACCCAGCACCTGCTGCTGTGCGTCCCACAGATCGAGGGCTTCAGCGCGAAGCCGGTTGAGTTCCTTCTGGCGCTTGCGTGACAGACTCACGGTTCCTCCACCCGGTCGTACTTGCGTTCCTCCATCTTGCCACCGAAACGCTCCGCGGCCAGGGGGTGGACAGAACCTGCCAGCGGACGCCAGGAACCGCTATGCAAGAATTGGGCGCATGTCGAAGCACACCGCGGTGGCCACCCTGCACACCAACTACGGCGACATCGCCGTCAACCTGTACGGCAATCACGCACCGAAGACGGTTCGCAACTTCGTCGGCCTCGCCACGGGCGAGCAGGAGTGGACCGATCCCGGCACGGGTGAATCGCGCTCCGACAACCTCTATGACGGCGTGATCTTCCACCGCATCATCCCGGGCTTCATGATCCAGGGCGGCGACCCGTTGGGCACAGGCACCGGCGGCCCCGGCTACCGGTTCGACGACGAGATCAGCCCTGACCTCGACTTCACGCAGCCGTACATGCTGGCCATGGCGAATGCAGGCATCCAGGGCGGCCGCGGCACCAACGGTTCCCAGTTCTTCATCACCGTCGGGCCGACCACGTGGCTCCAGGGCAAGCACACCATCTTCGGTGAGGTCGCCGACGACGAGTCGCGGCGCATCGTCGACAAGCTCGCCGGTGTTCCCACGGATTCCCGCGATCGCCCGCTCGACGACGTCGTCATCGAGTCGATCTCCGTCGAGCAGGCGTAGCTCGCCGCGCCGGCCCGCGCACACCGACCTTCACCGAGCACAGCGTGTCGCAACCGACCACACCAGGGGAGCCGTCTGCGCTCGTCTGCTACCGGCATCCGGACCGGCCGACCTACGTGCGCTGCCAGCGCTGCGGGCGCGCCATCTGCGGCCAATGCCAGACGCCGGCGCCGGTCGGATTCATCTGCCCTGAGTGCATGAGGCAGCAGCGCGCGATGGCACCCCGCACCAAGTCCGCGTTCCTCACCCGGTTCACCGGGCCGAGGCAGCCGACTGTCACCTACGTCATCATCGGGATCTGCATCCTGGTGTTCATCGCGCAGTGGGTGACCGGGCTGGGCAACGGGCCGATGACGTCATCGCTCTGGTACGCCGGGATCTACGGATACCCGAGCGGTGCGGTCGTGCAGACCTCCCAGGGGGCGGTACTCGCATCCTTCGAGCCGTGGCGCATGATCACCACCGCGTTCGTGCACGCGAACATCCTGCACATCGCGCTCAACATGTACACGCTGTGGATCTTCGGCATGGTGCTCGAGCCGATGCTGGGCAGGGCGCGGTATGCGGCGCTTTTCGTACTGAGCGCGATCGCAGGCTCTGTGGGGGTCTACGTGCTCGACTCACCGGTGCAGCCGGTGGTCGGCGCATCCGGCGCGATCTTCGGCATGATGGCGGCGCTGCTGATCATCCAGCGTCACCTGGGCGGACCCATCACCCAGTTGCTCGTGCTCGTGGGCATCAACCTCGTGATCAGCTTTCTGCCCGGATTCAGCATCGCCTGGCAGGCACACGTCGGTGGCCTGGTAGGTGGAGCGCTGGTCGGTCTCATCTACACGCAGACGCGCGCGCGATCACGGCGCCCGCTTCAAGTGGTGCTGCTGATCGTACTGGGTGTGCTGCTGGTGCTCGCCGGCAGCTGGCACGTCTTCGCCGGCGCCTGACCCTGGACCTCTGCACCAGAGTTATCCACAGGCTTACCCACAGGGGGATAATTACACCCGTGTAATTGGACGGCCGACTAGAAAGGTCGTGCTAACGCCAGCGGGTGGTCATGAGGAACCCGACGAACGCAATCGCGAAGCCGATCAGGATGTTCCAGGCGCCGAGCTGCGGGATCGGGTACTGGCTGCCGCTGACGTAGAACACCACGATCCACAGCAGTCCGATGATCATGAAGCCGAGCATGACCGGCAGGAACCATACCGGGTTCGGTGCGTCGTCGTTCGACCGGGCTTCGTTGGCCGGCCGGGAGGAACGCTTGGTGCGGGTCTTGGAAGCCATAGTGCGGCTTATCTTACCGGGGAGAGGATCGGGATTCCGGTGAGCGGCAAATGAAGGTGACCACTACTCGGCGCGTGCAGAGCGCACGCCATTAGACTCCGGACTCGTGACCGATCGCGACGACTCCGCTGGGCGCAGGAATCCTGCGACCCGGCCGAAGCGACGCCACAAGGTGTCCGTCGTAGGGGTGACCGGCGAGCTGCTCGTCACTGCGGGCGTGCTCGTGCTGCTCTTCATCGGATGGCAGACCTGGTGGCAGTCCAGCGTGCTCGCCGCGCAGCAGAACAGCGCCGCCGCGCAGCAGAGCAAGAAGTTCCTCGACGAGGCGAAAGGCGCTCCGACCCCCACCCCGACACCGGTCGCGACCCCTAACGATTCGGCAGACGGTACGAAGACCGCCGGCTATGGACCGCCGCCGGTGATGAAGGCGCCGGGCGCGGCGCAGCCGTTCGCCGTGATCTACGTGCCCCGGTTCGGTGCGGACTGGAAGAGGACGATCCGCGAGACGGTCGACGTCGAGTCTGTCCTGAACAGCTACAACGCCGGTGTTGGGCACTACCCGGGTACGGCGATGCCCGGTGAGGTGGGCAACTTCGCCATCGCCGCGCACGACACCGGCTATGGCAACACGTTCATCGATGTGTCGAAGCTGCAGGTCGGCGATGCCATCTACATCCAGACCAAGGACGGCTACTACACGTACCGGTTCCGCAACATGGAGTACATCTCGCCGAACGCGGTGCAGGTGCTGTACTCGGTGCCGCAGGTGCAGGGTGCTCGAGCCTCCGACAGATACATCACGATGACGACGTGCAACCCGCCGTACCACGCCCAGGAACGCATCGCCGCGTTCGGGGTGTTCGAGTCGTGGCAGCCGCTTTCCGCCGGTCCTCCGGCGGCGATCGCATCCGAAGTGGGGGGCAGCTGATGTACGGCGCGCTGTGGCGGGTGTTGCCGGGTCCGGTCTGGCTGCGCGTACTGATTCTGGTCGTGCTGGTGGCAGTCGTGCTCTATTGCCTGGTCACCTGGGTGTTCCCGTGGGTCGATAGTCTTTTGCAGGGCAATGAGGAAGGGACGGTTGCGACATGACCCGAGTGCTCGTGATCGACAACTACGACAGCTTCGTCTACACGCTGAACGGATACCTGCGCGAACTGGGTGCGCAGACCGATGTGGTGCGCAACGACGCTATCGAGGCGGATGACGTGCCTCAGGTTCTGAAGGACTACGACGCCGTGCTGCTGTCGCCCGGGCCCGGAACACCGGCCGACGCGGGCGTGTCGATCGATATGGTCAAGGCGGCGCTTGCATCCGGAATCCCGCTGCTGGGCGTCTGCCTCGGTCATCAGGCGATCGCGGAGGCGTTCGGAGCCACCGTGACGAACGCGGAGGAACTGATGCACGGCAAGACGTCGATCGTGGAACACGACGGATCGTCGTTCTATGAGGACGTGCGGCAGGGCTTCACCGCCACGCGGTATCACTCGCTCGCCGTCGTCGACGACACCGTGCCCGACGAGCTCATCGTGACCGCGCGCACGCCCGGCGGCGTGATCATGGGACTCCGCCACCGTGAGGCCCCGATTTTCGGTGTGCAGTTCCACCCGGAGTCGGTGCTCACGGAGGACGGCTACCGGATGCTCGGCAACTGGCTGGCCGTCGCGGGCCTGGAGTCCGCGAAGGAGCGCGCTCGCACGCTCGACCCGCTGCTAGCCGCCGGCTGACGTCCGCACGCCAGTGACACTAGTAGCGTGTCGCGTCTAATGTAGTGGGTATGGCTGGTTGGCTGTTCTCGATTGATACTTGATCGGGAGGAGGCCGTGGCATGCCCAGGCCGAAGGAATTCGTTGTCACGTTGAGTGTTGGCGAT
>NZ_BAAGWY010000012.1:0-139756 GCF_054780115.1 Humibacter ginsengiterrae | reverse complement strand
CGTCAACAGCACCTCATCACCGAGACCGTGCACACCCGTCGCGGGCAGCACGTCATCCAGCGCCGCCGTGAGCGCGACGAACGCATCCGACAGTGCCGCCGCAGGTTCGGCGACCGGTGCGTTCGAGCTGCTCATACAACCAAGTCAAGCAGCACCCACCGACATTCCGAACCGACTCCTGACCAGGTACTTTACCTGTGGACAACCCGACCGAACAGGCACCTGTGGACGGAAAGAACCCCGGGCGCGAGGGCAAGAACCTCAAGGCGAGAGGGCGGCACGACAACGGCCCGAGTTCGAGGGAAAGGGACCCGACCCCGAGCGACAGGTGGACGAGCCGCGCCGTGCAGTGCCGTGCACGGTTTCGAAACGCGGCCTGCCGGGCACGTGAGCCGCACTGACCGTCGCTGGCAGCCTCGCACTCGTCGCCGCAGCGATCACAGCGTTCCGCTACCTGGCGGTCGAAAGAGCAATCGCAGTGACCGGACCAGCACCTGACAGCTAGCGTTGGCCCGTGACCGATGCCTTGCCGTACGTCCGGTTGCCGATCCAGCAGGAGGGCATCCGTTACACGTACGGGCCGGACTCATCGCCCCGGCCTGGGGTCAAGGTTGGGCATATCGAAGACCTCGTGCTCGATCACAGCACGAGGTATCCCGGCACATCGCGCCGGGTCTGGATCCACGCGTCGCACGGACATCAACCGCACGAGCCGGCCGCAATCATGTTCTTCAATGACGGATGGCTGTACCTCGACCCCGACGGTGATGTGCGCGCCGGAACCGTGCTGGACAATCTCGCGGCAAGTGGCGCCATTCCGCCCACGATCGGAGTTTTCGTAGACCCGGGAACCCGCTTTGTCGACGGCGTCGCACAGAAGAACCGGAACGTCGAATACGACGCATTCGACGCATTCGACGCACGCTACGCTGACTTCCTGCTGCACGAAGTTCTGCCACTGGTGGGCTCCCGGTTCGCCATTGCAGGCGACCGCCGCATGCGAGCCATCTGCGGTGGGAGCAGTGGTGGCAATGCCGCTTTCACGGCAGCGTGGATGCGCCCGGAGAGCATCGGCAGGGTCATCGCTTTCAACTCGAGCTTCGCGCAGATGCCCGGCGGCAATCCTTACCCACGCCTCCTCGCAGAGGCACCGCAGCGTCCGTTGCGGATCTTGCTTCACGCGGCCCATCGGGACGTGAACTGGAACCAGCCGGCATCGAACTGGTTCGCCGAAAACCTCAAGACCGCCGCCGCGCTTGCCGAGAACGGTTATGACTTTCGACTCGTCGTCGGCGATGGCGGCCACAATCCGAACCATGCCGGCGTTCTCCTGCCCGATGCCTTGCGGTGGCTGTGGCGAGAGCGCCTCTCGCAATAGTTACTAGTTACTATCCACTAACATCTCTGCCATGACTGAGCGGATGCGCGGTGCCGACCGCCGCGCGCAGGTATTGGAGATCGCGGCGCGCGAGTTCGCACAGCACGGCTTGCACGGAGCATCCACCGAGGCGATCGCCAGGGAGGCGGGGATCACGCAGGCGTATGTGTTCCGCATGTTCGGCACGAAGAAGGCGCTGTTCCTCGAACTCGTCACAACCGCGTTCGACCGAGCCAGCAACGGCATGCTCCAGGCGAGCGACGGAACCGAGGGGCGAGAGGCGCTGAGCCGCATGGGCGCCCGGTACTACGACCAGCTCGAGAACCGCACGTCGCTGCTCCTCCAGTTGCAGGGCTACGCCGCCTGCGGCGACCCCGACGTGCAGACGGCCGTCCGCAAAGGGCTCGCCGGCATGTGGCAGGTCGTCGCTGACGCGACCGGGCTGGATGCGGTGACCGTCAAGTCGTTCCTGGCGTACGGGATGCTGCTCAACGCGGGCGCCGCGATCGACATCGAGGAGGTGCGCGAGCCGTGGGCCGACGGCATCCGCACGCGCATCATGCCGGGGCTGTTCGAGCACATCACGTCCGAGACGAATCGGTGAAAACGGCAAAGCATCTCGACGCCGCGCTCGTCGCCATCGCGTTTCTCGGTGCCGTGATCGGCGGAGTCGGCGCGCCGCTGATCACGTCCGTCGCGCTGAACCTGCATGTGCCGCTGGATGCCGCGCAATGGACGCTCACGGTGACACTCTTCGCAGGTGCGATCGCCGCGCCGGTGCTCGGCAGACTCGGCACAGGCGAGCACCGACGCGCGAGCATCCTGGTCACCAGCTCCCTCGTGGCGCTCGGCGGACTACTCACCGCGCTACCGCTGCCTGCAGGTGCGCTGCCCTTCACGGTGCTGCTGCTCGGACGCGCCCTGCAGGGCCTCGGCCTCGGCCTGATCGCGTTGCTGATGAGTGTCGCGCGCGACCACGTGCCCGGCGAGCGCGCACACTCCACGATCGCGACGATCTCCGTCGCGGGCACAGTGGGCGTCGGGGTCGCCTACCCGCTCATGGGTCTCATCGATCAGGTCGCAGGACTCCGCATCGCGTACGGCGTCGGCTTCGTGATCTCGCTCGCGGCCGCGCTGATCGCGTGGCGAACGATCCCGAAGGATGCTCCACGCCCGTTGGATCCCGCGCGCCAACCGGATGCCCCGCGCCGAACGGATGCCCAGAGCGCGAGCACCAGGATCGACTTCCCGGGCGCGATCCTGCTGGCTGTCGGCACCCTCGGCGTGCTGCTCGCGGTGGCGCAACCCGTAGTGTGGCGGATGCCGTGGGCCGGGGCATCCATTCTCGCCGCCTCCACCATGGCTCTCGCCGCCTGGATCGCGGTCGAACGGCGGGCTGCAGCGCCACTAGTCAACGTGCGCCTACTCGCTCGTGGCGGCCTGCTACTCACCAACGCAGCCATGCTCACCGCCGGCGTCGGCATGTATCTGCTGTTCTCGCTTCTCACGCGGTACGTGCAGACACCGAGCAGCGCAGGATACGGGTTCGCGCTCCCGGGCGTCTTGGCAGGCGCTGCCCTCATCCCGTTCTCCGTGCTCGGGTTCGTCGCAGGCCGACTCACGCCGTGGTTGACCAACCGTGTCTCCACCCGCTGGACCTTCGCGATCCACGCCGCCTTCGTCATCCTCGCCGCGGTCGTGTTCGCCCTCGCTCCCAGCCTGCTCGCTGCGGTCCTGGCTTCCATGGCGCTGCTCGGGTTCGGCGTCGGCGGAGTCTCCGCGATCATGCCGAGACTCGTGCTTCAGGATGTTCCACAGCAGGAGACGTCCAGCGTTCTGTCCGTCAACCAGATCGTGCGCAGCGTCGGGTTCAGCATCGGCAGCGCCGTCGCGGGCCTCCTGCTCGCCACCACGACCCCGTCGGGTGCACTTCTCCCGGACGCACAGGGCTACACCGTCGCCGCGCTCTACGTACTCCCGCTGCTTTTGCTGAGTGCCGTTCTGGCTGCGGTGGGCAAGTCGCGTCACGTACCAGGCGGCACACCACGGTCCGCCGGAGACAGGTTGTAGACGATGCCGTACTTCAGTTCCGCGTCGGCGACGTCACCGCTGATGGGGTTGAGGTAAGAGAAGTCGTCGGCGGTGATGCCGAAGCGTGCATTCGGCGCGACTGCGAGCACGGGGTACACGCAGCCGGCAGCGTTCGGCTTTCCTGCGGCGTCCGACGCGAACTCATCCGATCGTTCCGAGAAACGCGATGGTGGATGCCAGTGCCGACCGCGCCGCCGCGTGGTTCAGGTGGAACTGGTACTCGTGTTCGAGCGGCGGGTTCTCGCCCGCAGGGTAGAAGACGCTCGTCACCGGCACGCCGAGGGCCTTCAGTTTCGCCGCCATGGGCTTCGACTGCGAAACCGTGAGCGGATCCGCGTTGCCGCCGGAGATCCAGGTGCGCGGGAAGTTCTTCGTGACGTGATCGATCGTCGTCATCGCCTCGCCGCCCGGCGTGTGAGACCAGTCCTTCGTACCCAGATACGCCCAGAGCGCGACCCGGAACCCCCATCCGCCGATGCCGGGAGCTTTCGGTATGCCCCGCACATCGTAGATGCCGCAGTTCAGGATGACCGCGGCCAGCTGGTCGGAGGTCAACGCCGGACGGATGCCCAGCCCTTTCGCGTACGCCTCGTTCGTCACCATCACCGCCAGTTGCGCCGCATACTGAGCGCCTGCGGAGTCCCCGGCGAGCACGATGTGCGACGGGTCGATGCCGAGCTCGGCAGCGTGATCGATGAGGTAGCCGAGCGCCGAGTTGAGCTGCTTCAGCGCCGTCGGATACTGCGCTTCCGGCGCCACAGTGTAGTTCAGGCTGATGCCGGTGTAGCCGTGCGAGGCGATCATCTCCACGTACGGGTCCACGTTCTCCTTGCTGCCGGAGATCCAGGCGCCGCCGTGGATCCACACCACGGTTGTACGCGGCTGCACCGGGCCCGAGGGCGCGTACAGGTCGAATGTGGTGTCGGATGATCCGCCGGATTCGTACGGCACGTTCATCCGCTCGCGAAGCCCGCTCGTCGGTGCGTACTTCAGCATCGTCTGCACCGTCTGGTGTGCGTTGATCTCGAAGACCGTTCGGATCAACAGGGCACTCGGCCACGGATTGACGAACGCGAACACCGTGCCGATGGCGAGCACGATGACGACGGATCCCCACGCAATGACGGCGTGCCGCCGGTACCACGGCACATGCCTTCGCTCCCCCACCCTGCCGACATTAGCGGCAGCTCGAGCTTCGGCTCAGGCTCCCGGCCGCCAGTCGTCGGTGCCGAGCGGATGCCCCGAGCCGGCTTCACGAAGCCGCGGCAGGAAGTGCGCCCAGCCGATGCGATGTCCGGGAACGCGGGCATCCGGAAGTCCGGAATGCGTGAGATCGACTCGCGTGCCCTCGTCGGTGGCCGTGAGCTCGAACGTCACTCGCGATGCTCCCGGCGGGAGGTCGTCGCTGCCGGCGAACCCCCACGACACCACGACGCGCTTCGGTGGATCGACCTCGAGGTAGTGCCCGCGCACGGGATAGCCTGCGACGTCGACCTCGAAGCGGCCGCCTGGCACCGGGTCGAGTGAGGCGTGCTGGCCCATCCAGGCGGTCATGCCGTCGTTCGTCACGAGATAGTCGAAGACCACTTCGGGCGCGGCAGCGATGTCGATCGAGGTGCGGAAGTCGGTCATGCGCCGGCGTCCCGACGACGCGATTCCGGCAGCGCATCGGCGCTACGACCCTCGGCCGCGGCCTTCAGCCGCGCGAGCTGCGCCGGCCAGAAGCCGTCGAGGTAGTCGCGCACCGCGGCGAGGCCGTCGGTGCGCACCACGAAGAGGTGCCGGGTGCCGTCGCGGGACTCCTCGACGAGTCCGGCATCCCGGAGCACACGGAGATGGTGCGACGTGACCTGCTGCGAGAGTTCCAGCTCGTTGGCGACGTCGCCAACGGCCTGCGGACGATCGCGCACCGCGGCCAGGATCGCCCGGCGGTTGCCGTCGGCGAGCGCGCGCAGCCCGCGGTCGATCTCGGCGTCGTGCTCATCAGCATCCGTTCCACGTTGATCCTCTACGCGCGCCGTCGCTTCACGTGCCATAGCGCAAGCCTAGCATTCACAACTTTCCCCTTGTACTCACGTATGTTTGTGCTTATGCTCCAGACATGAACACGACTCCTGCGGGTGTGGCCCGCGCGTACATCGAGGCGGTCGGGGCGCGCGACCTCGACACCGTCGACGGCCTCCTGGCCGACACACTCGAGGCTCGGGTCTCACCCGGAAGCTCCGACAAACAGCAGTGGATGTCTGCACTCGAACGCCTGCTGCCCGCGCTCGTGCGCAACGACATCCGCGATGTCTACGAGAACGGAGACCACGCCTGCGTCGTCTACGACTTCGTCACCGACACTCGCGCGGGTGCCGTGGTGTGCGTCGAGAACCTGCACGTCGCAGACGGCAAGATCACCGACATCGAGCTCGTCTTCGACAAAGTCGCCTTCGCTCCCGTGAACGAGGCCCTGAAGGCGCGCGCCTCGGCCTGACCGTCAGGCCCGATTCAAGTCGCGAAGTCGGTCGTTTTGAGACGCCATAACGACCGACTTCGCGACTTGAACGGGACTTGCGGCAGCTACAGCAGCTCACCGATCGCCGCGGCCGTGCGCCGGCCCATGCGGATAGCGCCGTCGACGTGCTGGTATCCGGCGCCGGCAAGGTCGCTGCACGAGAACCAGATCGGGCCGACGGGCTCGCGCAGGTCCGAGCCGTAGCGCTCGAGGCCGCCGAGGTCGAAGCTCGCGGCGTAGGCGCCGCGCGTCCATTCCTCGCTGCCCCAGTCGCTCTCGTAGTACACGATGGGCGAGAGCGCCTGCTCGCCGTAGTAGTGGGACAGGGACTCGAGGATGCGCCGCCTGCGCTCCTCTGCACTGAGTCGGAACACGTCGTCCGCGTTGCGGTCCGAGACGAAGCCGACCAACGTGCCGCGGGCATCCCCGTGGTTCGTGTTGTCGTACGCCTCGTGCACCAGCTCGTAGGGGCTGAACGCGGTGCCGCTCAAGCCCTCCTCGCGCCAGAACGGCGTCTCGTACACGGCGTGCACCTTGATGACGAATCCCATCGAGAGGTGCTGGTGCAGCTGCTGCTGCCTGCGGGGCAGAGGCGGCTCGAAGCTCACCCTGCTGATCAGGTGCGGCGGTACGGCGAGCACGGCCAAGCGGGCATCCACCTCGACGGAGTCGGTGACCGCGGTCACGCCGTCCGCACCCCAGCGCAGCGTGCGCACGGGACCGTTCAGCAGCACGTCGTCGCCGAGACGTTCCGCGAGGCGCAGCGGCACCTGCTGCAGTCCGCCGATGACGCGTTCGTTCAGGATGATGTCGGCATCCACCAGGTTGGAGAAGCTTCCGGCGGATGCCGCCATCAGGAGCGCCTGCAGCGCTGAGAACGCGTGTGCCGGCTTCGTGAGCATCGCGCCGGCGATGAACAGGGCGATGTTGTCGCGCGCCTCCTGGTCATCGGTCTGCGTCTCGAGCCAGCGTTCGAACGAGACGCGGTCGAGGGCGGCGGCATCCGGATGCTCCCATGGACGTTCCGGATCCATCTGCGCGACGAGCGCGTCCAGTTTCGCGATCAGCTCGACCATGATCTTCTCGGTGGGCGGGGCCACCGGGAAGATCTCGCCCTGGAACCGCTCGAGCACGCCGTCGCGCCCGATGTAGACGCTGTCGCCGGCGCGGTACCTCTCGTACCGTTCGAGGCCGAGTTCGGCGAGCGTGTCCTTGAGGGCATCCTGTTCGGGCGACACCCACTGCCCGCCGAGTTCGAGCATGGCCCCGTCGATCTCGTCGGTCCACAGCCGTCCGCCGACCCGGTCACGTGCCTCGAGCACGACCACACTGTGCCCGGCCTTCCGCAACTCCCACGCGGCGGTCAGCCCCGACGCCCCGGCCCCCACGACGACAACGTCCCGCTCCATCGAGCTCACCTCATTCTCACTTGCCCTCAACGGCACGCACGAGTACGCACGGGGATGCCCTGCCCGTGCCCTGCAATGCGAGGCCTACCCGAAAGGATTCGGCGTCAACGTGTACTTCGTCGACAGGTACTCGTGGATGCCCTCGAACCCTCCTTCGCGCCCCAACCCCGAGAGCTTGACCCCGCCGAACGGTGCCGCTGCGTTGGACACCACGCCGAGGTTCAGCCCCATCATGCCGGTCTGCAGGCGTTCGATCATCCGTTGTCCGCGGGCGAGGTCCTTGGTGTACACGTAGCCCACCAGGCCGTACTCCGTGTCGTTGGCGATGCGCACGGCTTCGTCCTCGTCGTGGAACGGCACGATCGCGACGACGGGTCCGAAGATCTCCTCGCGGAGGATGTCGCTGCCCGCCACGACGTCGGTGACCACGGTGGGCTCGAAGAACGTTCCGTCGCCCTCGATCTTCGATCCGCCGATGCGGAGGGTCGCGCCGCGGTCGACGGCATCCCTCACCAGTTCGGATGCCTTGGCCACGCCCTTGTCGTCGATGAGGGGTCCGATGGTGACGCCCTCGTCGGTGCCGCGACCGACCTTGAGCGCACGCACCCGCTCCGTCACCTTCGCCGCGAACTCCTCGGCGACTGACTCGTGCACGATGAACCGGTTGGCGGCTGTGCATGCCTCGCCGATGTTGCGGAACTTCGCCAGCATGGCGCCTTCGACGGCCTTGTCGAGGTCGGCGTCGTCGAACACGACGAACGGCGCGTTGCCGCCGAGCTCCATCGAGGTGCGCAGCACACCGGTGGCCGCCTGCCGAAGCAGCATCTGCCCGACCGGCGTGGAGCCGGTGAACGAGAGCTTGCGCAGCCGTGGGTCCTCGATGATCGGCTCGGACACCTTGCCCGATGTGGTCGTCGTGATCACGTTGACCACTCCGGCCGGCACCCCGGCGTCTTCGAGCAGCTTCGCGAAGTACAGCGTCGTCAGCGGCGTCAGCTCGGCCGGCTTCACGACCACCGTGCATCCGGCGGCGAGCGCCGGCGCGATCTTGCGCGTCGCCATCGCGAGCGGGAAGTTCCACGGTGTGATCAGGTAGCACGGGCCTACCGGATGCTGCGTCACGATCATGCGCCCGGTGCCCTCGGGGTTGATGCCGTAGCGCCCCGTGATGCGCACGGCCTCCTCGCTGAACCAGCGCAGGAACTCGCCGCCGTACGTGACCTCGCCGCGTGCCTCCGCCAGCGGCTTGCCCATCTCGAGCGTCATGAGCAGCGCGAAGTCGTCTGCCCGCTCCTGCAGCAGGTCGAACGCCCTCCGCAGGATCTCGCCGCGCTTGCGCGGCGCGGTGGCCGCCCACTCGTCGCCTGCCGCGACAGCGGCATCGAGCGCGCGGATGCCGTCGGCGGGCGAGGCATCCGCTATCGACTTGAGCACTGCACCCGTTGCAGGGTCGTGCACCTTCAGCTCGCTCGGGCGATCACCCTCGACCCAGTCGCCGCCGATGTACAGCTGGCCGGGCACCTTCTCCAGGAGTTCTTGTTCGCTCAGCATTCCTTGATCGCCTTCCCCACGACATCCAGTCCTTCGTTCAGAAGCTCGTCCGAGATCGCCAGCGGCGGCAGGAACCGGATCACGTTCCCCCAGGTTCCGCACGTGAGCACGAGAACGCCTTGTCGGATGACCGCGGCGGCGACGCGCGAGGTGAGTGCGGCATCCGGTGCCCCGGTCTCGGGATTCACGAGCTCGATCGCCATCATGGCGCCGCGTCCTCGCACATCGCCGATGCGGGGGTCGGATGCCTTGAACTCGGTCAGCCGGCGCTGCAGGATGTCGCCCAGCTGGCGGGCCCGCGAGGCCAAGTCGTCCTGCTCGTACGTCTCGATGGTGGCGAGAGCCGCGGCACACGCGATGGGGTTGCCCCCGTACGTGCCGCCGAGGCCGCCGACTTGTGAGGAGTCCATGATCTCGGCGCGTCCCGTGACGGCGGAGAGCGGAAGGCCGCCGGCGATGCCCTTCGCGGTCGTGACGAGGTCGGGCACGATGCCGAACTGCTCGCTGGCGAACATGGTGCCGGTGCGGGCGAATCCGGTCTGCACCTCGTCGGCGATGAACACCACGTCGTTGTCGTTCGCCCACTTCTGCAGCGCAGGGAGGAATCCTTCGGCCGGGACGACGAAGCCGCCTTCGCCCTGGATGGGCTCGATCAGGATGGCCGCGAGGTTCTCGGCGCGCACCTGCACCTCGATCTGCGCGATCGCGCGAGCGGCGGCATCCGCTCCGCTGAGACCGTCACGGTACGGGTACGACATCGGCACCCGGTACACCTCCGGCGCGAACGGACCGAATCCGTTCTTGTAGGGCATGCTCTTGGCCGTGAGCGCCATGGTGAGGTTCGTGCGCCCGTGGTACGCGTGGTCGAAGACGACGACGCCCTGTTTCTTCGTGTAGTGCCTGGCGATCTTCACTGCGTTCTCGACGGCTTCGGCCCCGGAGTTGAAGAGTGCGCTGCGCTTCGGGAAGTCGCCAGGCGTGAGCCGGTTAAGCGCCTCGGCGACCTCGACGTAGGAGTCGTACGGCGAGATCGTGAAGCAGGTGTGCGTGAACTGCGCCACCTGCCGCTGCACGGCCTCGACGACGCGCGGCGCGGAGTTGCCGACGCCGGTGACCGCGATGCCGCTGCCGAGGTCGATGAGCGAGTTGCCATCCGCGTCAACGAGCACACCGCCACCGGCGGCCACCGTGGCGACCGGAACAGTGTGGCCGACACCCTTCGCGACGGCCTCGGCCTTGCGCTCGAGCAACCGGCGGGACTGCGGCCCCGGAATCTCGGTGACGAGCCGACGCTCCTGCGGCAGCTCGGGCCCTCCTGTGGGTACGGCGGGTGCAGCGCCTGACTGCGTGTCGACGATGGTCATCTTTGCCTCGATTCGTCTGGAGTGAGGGTTCAGCCCCGCCGTCGGTTCACAACTCCTGCAGTTCGTGACCCGCACAGTGTCCGACCCGTGTGATCCCGCGATGCAGCGTGGCCGCGCGTCGTTTCTGCAGGAGTTACGAACCGAGCGCAGGTGACTACGACGGTCTTGCGCCAAGGCTAGAACGACGCGCAATGCCCATACCTGTACACCTTGTACATCGAATGCCACTCGCTGGCCAGTCTGTACAATCGGCACATGCCGACCCCCACTGTCCGGGTTCTGCTCGGCCACCGCGAACTGGGGCTGCGTCTCCTCACCCCCGCGAACGGCCTGCCGACGGATGCCCTCGACGCCCAGGTCTCGTGGGTGCACAGTTCCGACCTGACGGACCCGACGCCCTTCGTCATTCCCGGGCAGGTGCTGCTCACGACGGGCACGCAGTTCGCCAAAGACGACTACCACGGCTACGTCGAAAGGCTCGCCGAGGCCGGAGTCGCGGGACTCGGCTTCGGCACGGATGTCGTGCGCGAGACCCCGGAAGGCCTCGCGGAATCCTGTCTCCGGGTGGGCGTGCCGCTGTTCGAGGTTCCCTACCGCACGCCTTTTATCGCCGTCGCGCGGTACGCGGCGGACCTCGTCGCGGAGCAGACGTATGCGCGCAACACCTGGGCACTCTCGGCGCAGCGAGCGGTTTCGCTCGCCGCGCTCCGCACCGACGGGCTGTCCGCGACACTCGCCGAGCTCTCCCGGCAGCTGGGCCGCTGGGTGGCACTGGTAGACGCGAGCGGCGCTGTCGCCCGGGTGTTCCCTTCGAGGGCGCTGACGGCATCCGCCCGGGCGAGCGTCGAGGCCGAGGCCGCACGGATGCTTCGCGCCCGCCGCCGCGCGGCATCCACGATCGTCGAAGACGCGACGGTCGTGTCACTGCAAACCATCGGTGCCAGCGACCGGCTGCTCGGGGTGCTCGCACACGGCGGAGACGACGAGGTGGATCAGGCGGCGCAGCAGGTCGTGACCGGGGTCGTCGCGCTCGCCGGGCTCGCCCTCGAACAGGGCCGCGCGCTCGAGTCCGCACACTCAGCCATGCGAAACGTGTTGCTGCGCGCGCTCGAGGACGCGCACGCCCTCGGACTCGAACTCGGCGACCCGAGCGGCCTGGCAGGTGCGGAACTCGCGGTCCTCGAGCGTTCGACGTCGCGCGTCGCGGCGAAGAAGCGGGCGGTGGCCGCATCTGCTCAGGCGTCCGCACAGTCGAGTTCCGCCGGCAGCGGTCGGGGGGATGCCGGAAGCGAGTTGCTCGCGGCGCTGGACGATGCGGATACGAGAGCTCGGGCATCCTCGCTACTCGCCCCGCTGAGCCCGCACGACCCCTCCGGCGTGCTCGCCGACTCACTGCTGACCTGGCTGGAGCACAACGGCGTGTACGACGCCGCCGCTCGGACACTCGGGGTGCACCGGCACACGCTGACGGCGCGCATCCGCACCGCGGAGCAGGCACTCCGGCGGGACTTCGACTCCTTCGCCGACCGCGCCGAGGTGTGGGCCGCGCTGCAAGCAGTGCGACGCGTTTGACGGGCCCGACGAGCACAGGCTGGCGAGGAATCGCTGTGGGTGGCCGCGATTAGCCTCGACTCATGAACGAAGTCTGGGGCCTCTTCATGCCGAACTGGATCGGAAGCATCGGCGGGCTCGCCTCTGCCGGTGTCGCGATCGCGGCGTTCGTGCAGAGCATCAGGAACAAGCGGTCCGTCCACTCGATGAAGGCGGCACTTGCTCCCGAGCCGGCGGCGCTCGCGGACGGCTCGCGCACGCCGAACGTCGCCGCCACCCCGCCCGTCGGCGAGCCGTGGTCACTGACCCGCGATCCGCGCGGCACGAGCGGGGGCTCGGAGATGACGATCGAGAACCGGTCCGATCGGCCGCTGACGCTCGTCGGCATCCAGCTCTTCAACGGCACCGGGTGGGCTCCGGTGCGACTCGACCGCCAGGACCGGGTGGATGCCGGCAGTTCACGCACGTTCACGCTCGCGGGCCTCGGCGGTCGCCCGAGCAACCTCAACGTCGTACGCCTCGCGTGGGTCGAGCAGGACGGCTCCATTCAGAGTCAGCGCATCCTGGTCTGATACGACAGGTTTTCCGGTGGGGCCCGAGGGGGAATGCAGTGACCAAGGATGACCGCGACAAGAAACCCGAGAACGACGAGAATGCGGGCGACGGCTCGGAGCTGTTCGCTGTGAACGCCACGGGCGAGATCGTCGAACTCGAGCTTGACGAAAGCAAGATCGTCGAACTCGAGCTTGACAAGAGGGAGATCGTCAAGCGGGAGGTCGTCGATCTGGAGATCGTCGGGCGGGAGGTGGACGAGACCGAGCCGAGCGAGACCGAGCCGGGCGAGACATCCGACGAGCGCTTCGCGTGGCGTATGCCCGCCGAGACGGAACCTCAGGACCGCGTCTGGATGGCGTTCCCGCCCGACGGCGGCTACCTCGGCGATACGGCCGGGGAACTGGACGAAGCACGCACCGCGTGGTGCGAGGTGGCGCACAGCATCCTGCGCTTCGAACCGGTGACCATGGTGGTCGCCCCGCACGATCTCGCAGCGGCCAGACGTTACCTCTCGCGTGAGATCGACCTCGTGACCGCACCGCTGGATGACGCGTGGATGCGCGACATCGGCCCCACCTTCGTGATCGGCGAAAACGGACGCCTCGGCGCCGTGACCTGGCGCTTCAACGGCTGGGGCGCACAGGACTGGGCGCAGTGGGGCAGCGACTCCGTGATCGGAGCACTCGTGGCCGCCCGCGCCGGAGTGACCCGCGTGGTGAGCGATCTGGTCAACGAGGGCGGCGCCATCCACGTGGACGGGCTCGGCACCGTGCTGCTCACCGAGACCGTGCAACTCGACCCCGGCCGCAACCCGGGACGCACGAAAGAGGATGTCGAGGCCGAGCTGGCCCGCACGATCGGCACCACGAATCCGATCTGGCTGAAGCGCGGGCTGTACCGCGACGCCAAACGCTTCGGCACGCGCGGCCACGTCGACATCGTCGCCACGATCCCTTCACCGGGTCGGATGCTCGTGCACAGCCAGCAGGATGCCTCGCACCCCGATCACAAGATCACTCGCGACATCCTCGACACGCTTCGCGCGTCCCGCACGGTCGACGGAGCGGAATGGGACATCGTCGAGGTGCCCGCTCCGCAGGTGCTGCGCGACGACGAGGACTTCGTCGACTACAGCTACATCAACCACCTGGTCGTCAACGGTGGCGTCATCGCGTGCACATTCGACGACCCGAACGACGAGCAGGCGCTGCACATACTCGAAGAGGCATATGACGGCCGCGAGGTGGTCGGAGTGGATGCCCGCGCCATCTTCGAGCGCGGCGGCGGCATCCACTGCATCACGCAGCAGCAGCCGAGCGTTGGGCCCTAGTCACCCGAACTGATAGCGCTTCAGCTCCACGACGCGACGCGCGGCCGCGTCGACCACTTTCGCGAACGCCGGGTCGGACTGCGCCTTCGCCACCACCGCCGCCACCATCGGCGCCGCGAGCGACGGCTCGGCCGAGACGAGCACGATGTCGACACCCGCCTGCAACGCGAGGATCGCCCGGTCCGCGGGCGACCATGCGGACGTCTGCTCCGCCGCCGAGAGATCGTCGCTCATGATCACGCCGTTGAAACCGAGCTTCTGGCGCAGAAGGCCGGTGACGATCGCGGACGAGAAGACCGCGGGACCGCCGGGGTCGAGCTGGGTGTAGATCGCCGTCGACATCATCACCACTCGGGCTCCGCGCTGGATCTCGGTGGCGAACACCCCGACGCTCGGGCTCGCCGCCGTGGTGGTGCTGTCGGTGACACCGGAGTCCGTGTCGGTGTTCGCGGTCACAGCGCCCAAGCCGGGGAAGTGCTTGATCACGGGAACGACGCCAGCGGTGTCCACGCCGGCGCGGAAGGCATCCGCGTGCGTCTCGATGGTGGCCGGATCGTAGCCGTACTGCCGGTCGAATCCGCCGATCGGCGGGTTGTTCGCGGCGGCCTCCGGCGACGCGATCAGATCGACCACCGGCGCGAGGTTCATGTTCACACCGGATGCCTTCAGCTCGCCTCCCCACCCGAGTGCGGCATCCTTCAGCGCGGCAGTATCCATCGCACCCTGCTGCAGTGCCGTCGGCATCTGGTCGAATCCAGGACCCTGCAGCACCTGCACCTCGCCACCCTCCTGGTCGGTGGCGACGAAGAGCGGCAGCCCTGCCGTCGCGTGCGCGGTGGCGAGCACGGTGAACCGCGACACGACGGCCTTCGTCGCATCGATGCCGCCGTGCGACCGCCCGGCGAGGAACACGTTGCCGACGTGCAGCGATGTCACCGCATCAAGCGTGGCCGGATCGGCGGCATTCGCCTGCGTGCCGACCATGAACAGCTGCCCCACCTTCTGCTGGAGCGTCATTCCTGCGAGCGGGTCCGTCGGTGTCGGCGTGGACGTAGGCGTCGGCCGATGACTGGGCGCGACGGATGCCGTGTGATGCGTCTGCGGAGTGGCTGCGGCACACCCGGTCAGAAGACCCGACCCGAGCGACCCGGCGAGCGCGACCACGGCGGCCGCGCGGAGCATCCGTGTCGTCGGCCTGCGCACCCGTCTAGCGTAGGCGGGCCGGCCTCTGGCGCGAGCCACCCGCAAAAGGCCGAGCCACCCGGATAACTGCGTCAGTTTTCCGGGTGGCTCGGCAATACAAGGGTGGTTGGACGGGAGCTGCCGCTCAGGCGGCGGCCGGCTCCAGCTCCTGCTCGTCCACGTCGTCGTCGTTGAACGGGTCGCTGGCGTTCCGCCGTGCGTTGTAGAGACCGAGGTTCAGGATGCCGTTGCGCTTGGCCACGATCGTCGGCACGAGCGCCTGCCCTGCGACGTTGATCGCGGTGCGGCCCATGTCGATGATCGGGTCGATCGCAAGAAGCAGGCCGACGCCGGCGAGCGGCAGGCCGAGCGTCGACAGTGTCAGCGTGAGCATCACGGTCGCACCCGTTGTGCCCGCCGTGGCGGCGGATCCGATCACCGCGACGACCACGATCAGAAGGTACTGCCCGAACGACAAGTGGATGCCGTAGAACTGCGCGACGAAGATCGAGGCGAGCGCCGGGTAGAGGGCGGCGCATCCATCCATCTTGGTGGTCGCACCGAGCGGCACCGCGAACGACGCGTACTCCCGCGGCACACCCAGGTTGCGCTCGGTGATGCGCTCCGTGAGCGGCATCGTGCCCATCGACGAACGGGAAACGAAGCCGAGCTGAATAGCCGGCCACGCGCCCGAGTAGTACTGCTTGATCGACAGTCCGTTGGTGCGAACGATGATCGGATACACGACGAACAGGATGATCACGAGCCCCACGTAGATCGAGATCACGAAGACGCCCAGCGAGCCCAGGGCATCCCACCCATACGTGGCGACGGCCTTGGCAATGAGCGCCAGAGTGCCGATCGGGGCCAGGCGGATGATCCACCACAGCACCTTCTGGATGATCGCCAGCACCGAGGTGGTCAGGGCGAGGAACGGCTCCGCCTTCTTGCCCACCATGAGCGCGGCGATTCCGATCGCGGCGGAGATCACGATGACCTGCAGCACGTTGAACGAGACCGCCGTGGTGACGGATGCCTGCGCGCCGGTCCCGACGACCTGGGACTGAGCGGACAGGCCGAACACGTTTGCCGGGATGAGTCCGGTGAGGAAAGCCCACCAGGAGCCGACATGGGTCGGGTCGGCGGCATCCGCCTTGCTGACATCGGTGTGCGAGCCGGGCTGCACGATGAGGCCGAGCGCGATTCCGATGAGCACAGCGATGAATGCCGTGATCGCGAACCAGATCAGCGTCTGCACGGCGAGCCGCGCGGCGTTGGACACCTTGCGCAAGTTGGCGATCGAGCTCACGACGGCGGTGAAGACGAGTGGCACAACCGCGGCGGTCAGCAGCGAGACGTAGGCGCCGCCGATCGTGGTCACGGTCGCCGTGAGCCAGTTCGGGTTCAGCGTCGTGCCGCCGAGCGTGCGGGCGATGAGACCGACCACGACACCGGCGACGAGACCGGCGATGACCTGCACGCCGAAGGAGGTGTACCAGGGCTTCGGCTTACGTCCGGGCTTGTCGCCCGCGGTGTCGTCGCCTGTCGGATGCCGGTCTGCCGAAGTCGTCGATGTCACGCCGAGACACGTTAGTGAGCGGCCGCGGTAAGCGGTTGCAGCGTGACGATCTGTTACGCGACCGGCCGGCGCATCCGCTCTCTCACCACCCCGATCCGCTCGATGCGCACAATTCGACACCACCGGCCACTGGACGGCGCCCTGCTGATGGCAGGACTGCGGCACGCTGCGAGCCTGCTCTACCCGCGAGTCGCTTCCGCCTCCGCGATCGCGGCCTCAAGCGACACCAGGGCACCCTCGCCGCTCGGGATTCGCACCGCTCGCGGCCGCGACGTCATGAAGTCCTCGAACTCGCTTACGACATCCGCCATGCGAATGGGAAGGGCACCGTGGGGATCAGCATCTGTGACCGACTCTGCCCGTGCCAGGAACCGAGCCTGCGCGATGGCCGCATCGATGCTCAGTGCGGTCTCGACGAACAACCCGTCACGGCGAGCAGCGGTCGCTGCGAGGCGTTCGATGAACTCCGGGCGACGAAGGTACTGCGGGACGACCACATCCCGACCACCGAGCAAGTGCGCTTCGATTCCCGCGATCGCGATGTCTCTTGCCGCGAGACCGGCATCGTGCAGCGCGTACCGCCATCCGCCGAGCATCGCTCGGATCGAGTCGACGTCGAGGCACAGTGGGAGCTGCTCGCCATGCTGGTCACACCACGACCTGGCAAGCGTCGTCTTGCCGCTGGCGGGCACGCCGTTGATCAGGATCAGCTTCGGAAGCACTGAAGCATCATCCCCCGGGCGCGATCACGGAGCGATTGCGGTCCGGCAATTGCGCCGGAACGGCTGCTGCTACACCGCCACGTCGCCGCAGAGGTGCACGTGCACGCCCAGTTCGGCGAAGAGCGCGGCCTTCGCGAGCAGCGCGCGATCGGCAGTGACGCGATCCGGTGCGTACACGACCTGGGCGTGGTTCGCCTTATGCCGTGCCATCAGCTGGTCGCGGCTCACACCGTGCAGCACGGCATGCATGATCGGCCACTCCGGGTTCGTCGCGTTCAACCGCCGCTGCGTCTCCTCGGCCGGCAGGTCAGCGACGTGCCCTCTGCCGAGGTCGACGTGCAACTCGCCGTGCATGATGAACACTCGCGACCAGACGATCTCGCCGGGTTTCGAGCATCCGGCCAGCGTTCCGCCGCCGAGAGGGAAGAACATCGGGTCCTGGCGCATGGCGTAGCTCCTGTCATACCCGCCGTTGTGCGAGGCGGGAACGGATCCGGAGATCTCGAACACCCACACGAACTCCCCGTCGTACTCCTCCCCCCACCGGATGTCGTGCAGCGTCGTCGCCGGGTCGAGTCCCATCGCGGTCCAGATGCGGTTGGTGACGAGAGCATCCACCGCGACGCCCTCGTCCACCTCGTTGAAGTGCGGCAGCGGATGTCCCGCATAGAGCTCACGACTCCCGTCGCGACTCAGCACTGCGGGGCGCTCCTCGTTGTTCAGCAGCCCCTCGGCGAGGTCGCTGGCCGGTACCGTGTCTTTCAGGCCCTGTTGGTACTGGATGCCGACAGCATCCAGCCCGAAATCGTCGGCGATGCGCAGCGCGGCAACGTACATGCGGAACTGGCTCATCACCTGGTCTTCGGTGAGCTCGGTGGTCGGGTCGGTACCGAATCGGAACTCGAAGCCGCGGTCGTCCAGCCACGCCTTCACTGCGAAGGCTTCGGCATCCGTCACGGTTTTCATCTCGGCGACGAGCGCGCTCTGGGAGAGCCGCTCCTTATAGATGCCGAGCGGGTTGAGCAGTTCGTCGTCGAAGATCGCGTTGTACATGCCCATGCAGCCCTCGTCGAAGACGCCGATGATCGCCTTCTCGTCCTTGAGCTGCCTGGCCAGCGCCGTTCCCAGCTGCACCTCGGGGGTTTCCGGGTCGAGCGCGGGTAGGTCGCGAACGTGCGATGTGTCGTGCACAATGGTGCATGTCTCGAGCCACTCGCCGAGCTTCGCGCGAGCCCAGGCATCCGTGAAGTCCGCGCTCCAGAGAGCGGAGTAGTCGACCTGCGCCTTCGTCATACTGCCGGTGAGGTTGAGCAGCCCGACGAGTCCGGGGAAGTCGCCCGCCCAGTTCGCCACGACGAGGATCGGCCCGCGATGCGTGCGCAGCCCGGGCAGCACGTGGTGGCTGTACTGCCACACCGCGTCGACCACGACGACGGGCGCGTCGGCCGGGATGTTCTTGAACACCTCGATGCCCGCACGCTGGCTGTCGATGAACCCGTGACCCTTCTCCGAGTCGAACGGATGCGTCCGCTCGATCGACCACCCGAACGATTCGGCGGCCGCGGCGAAGTCCTCCTCCAGCCTGCGCTGCGTCGGCCAGCACTTGACGTTGGCGCTCGGGCGCAGGTCACCGCTGGCCACCGTGTAGAGCGTCTTCGGCTTCACCTCGGGGCGGTCCAGCGGCCTGGGAAGGGTGTACGTGCTCATCGGTAGATCTCCTGTTGGGTCGGATGCGCGAGTGTGGAAAGACTTGTTGCCGCAGAGCGGAGTTCGACCGTCTGACCCGTGTCGAGTGCGACATCGGATGCCGTGAGCTGGCCGAGTCGCGGATGCGCCACTTCGACGACGCCCGCGGTCACGCGCCCGCCGAGTACGCGCATCCGCGCACCGTCATCGTCCAGCTCGATCACGCCCCAACCCGTGCCGGTGGTGAACGGAACACTGGCGTGACCGTCGCGGAAGACCGCATCGACGGGGGCGATGCTCAGCCGCCTGGCCGGGGCAACCCACTGCGCTCCGGTCAGAGCGAGGAGCACACCCCAGCTGGCCAACGAACGCGCGTAGTGGTTGCCGCACTCGGCCTCGTTCCACGGGTTTCGGCGGATGCCGTCGTGCAGGGACCGCGTCGCCCGCACGATCTCGAGGCCCTCGTCGACGAATCCCTCGTAGATCAGGTTCGTGGCGACCTGGTACTCGATGCCGGTCCACACCTCGTCGCAATAGATGAAGGGTATGCGCGGGCGCCCGCCGTTCGGCCAGGTGCAGAGCACGAGTCCTGCCTCGTCGTTCAGCGCGTACGTGCGCTGCACGCTCGCATAGTCGTCGAACCCGCGGCGGAAGTTGTGCCGGTGGATCGAGTGCACCGCACTGCGCACGTGGTCGGCGGGAAGGATGTGGCCGAGTCCGACGAGATGCGCAAGCGTCTGGCCGAGCAGCTGGTCGCTCAGGCATCCGGTGCCGTACTGGTAGCGGTGGGCGTCGACGTCGTCGAGGCGCTGGTCGTAGTACTCGCCGTTGTAGAGCATCCTGTCGACCAGCGCCGATGCCGTGTCGGCCGCCCGCGCGTACCGTTCGGCTGCGTCCCCGTCGCCGAGGTGCTCGGCCATGCGGGCCGCTGCAGCGAGTGCTGCGATGAACATCGAGTTGGCGAGCGAGTTCTCACCGTAGAACTCGATGTCGTACGTGTTGTGCTGCTGGCTGTCGAGCACGCCGTCGCCGTTCGAGTCCCACGCGGTGAACGCGAAGTCGAGGGCTCGCTTCGCGGCAGGCCACAGCTCGCGCAGGAAGTCGTCGTCGCCGCTGAAGCGCCACTCGCGGTAGAGCCGCACGATGGTGCCCATCTGCCCGTCCACCGCCGGGTGGAACTCCAGCGGTTCGGCGTCGAACACGGAGTTCGTGCGGAACCGCATCCGTCCGTCTGGCAGCGTCTCGTTGAGGAACTCGTTGCGCCGTGCGTTGCGCTCAAGCGTCGGGAACAGTGCCGCGAGCGTCTGCGAGTAGTTCCACACATGGGTGCACGTGCCCTCGCAGCTGCCTGCATGGTCGAAGCTGCCCTCCCACGCGGCGAACCGGCCCTCAGGGGTGCCGTCGGCGATGCGGAAGCACGTGGTGCTGCGTGCCGCGACGAGCGTGGAGGTGACGGCATCCACCGCCTCCGCCGGGAGCGTGGAGCCGTAGAGCGCGTCGTGGAACGCTCGCGTCGCCGCCTCCAGCCGCGGGAGCCGCCCGGTGAGGTCGGAGGCGACGGCCCAGGCATCCGCATACCGGGTGGCGTACTGGTTCTGCACGATCTCGTCGGCGTGCGTGTTGGGAAGCCCGACCATGCCGTTCCACGCCTTCGGGCGATTCGGCGTGTGCCAGGCGAGCACGAACTCGGTATCGCAAGACTCCCCTGGCGCCAGCTCGTGCTCGACCGAGATACTGCCGGTTCGGAGCTTGGGCAGCGTGGCGACGTCATCGCCGTCGAGGCTGAAGACCGGCGACGGTTCGAGCCGGCCGGTCGCGACGAAGGCGTCCCAGAACAGTTGGATGCCGTCCTGCCAGAAGTCCACCGGCCAGCACGGCGTGGCGGTGGCGTCGTCGGTAGTGGTGAGCGTTGCGGTGCCATACCGTACGTCGTCGGGTTCGAGGTCGGTGCCGAACGCGAGACCACGCATGCGCCCGTCGTCGCAGAGCTGCACGGTGGGCGTGCCGGCATACTCCGGGAACTGAAACACGTTGTGGCCCGTGATGGCCACCGGGTTCGACATCGCGGCGGCGAGGTTCACGCGCACGACGTCGTCGGTGGGATTCGTGACCGTGTAGCGGAAGATTGCGCCCGGGATGCCCGAGTCATCCGCGTCGAGCGGCACGAGCGGCGTGAAGGCGGTCAGTTGCACGGTCACGGGCAGCGCGTCGTCGGTGAAGTCGACGGTCGCGATCGGATATTCGCCGCAAAAGCGCGACGACTGCATACGCGGCAGCCCGGCGACCTTGCCGATGTGATGACCAGAGTCCCCCTCGTGCGGCGCGTGCAGCCGGCTCTCCAGTAAGCGCACGACAGTGTCTCCGCCGACCGGCTCTGCCCGGATCGCGAAGAACGTGAACGGCAGCCAGGTTCCCTTGTCCGGGTGATTCGAGATCTCCCAGTCGCGCAGCTCTCCCCTGGCTCCGATCGACACGTTGCCGGTTCCGATGCCGCCGAGCGGGAACGCCGCGACGGATGCCTGGGGGCCCAGCACCCTCGCGGCCGGCTCGCTCGCTCGCGAAGTACTCGCCCGCACGTCCTCGCGGGTCGCGAGAGTCTGCTGCTCAGTCATCGTCGACATTGCCCTTCATGTAATCGGTTTCAAGTATGTTGGCACACACTCCGTGGCGCAAGCGCCTGCATGTCACCTGTCTCCCGCGTGGACTACATGCCAGCGAGCAGCAATCGGTTACAGAAAACCTCTCGATATATCGATTTCAGATCCGCGGACATTTATGCCGATCCAACTGCCTTGACAAGGCTCAACGCTCCGTGTTTACGTGTCCGTAATCGATTTCGCGAGGAATCGTGGCAAAGACGGCACGGAGTGGAAGGACTCACCTTGCAATCATCATCGGAGGGTCGATCGATCGACCTCCACTCGGCGTGGACTCGTCGCCGAGTGTTACAAGGCATACTCATCTCCGCCGCTGCCCCGCTCGGCGCGTCCCTCCTGACCGCGTGCGGCAGTGGCACTCCCGGGCAGCCGGCAGGAGGCGGCAACAGCAGCGGCCGCAAGGTCATCAACTTCTGGTCACAGCAGTTCGAGGACTGGCAGAGCGCCTGGGAGAAGAAGCACGTGGCGGCGTTCAACGCCAGCCAGAGCAAGTACAAGGTGGAGCTGTCCATCGTGCCGGCCGATGCCTGGGCCCAGAAGCTCAAGGCTGCGCAGGCGGCGGGCAACGGACCGGATGTCTACACCATCAGCTACGGAAATATCGGCTCCGCGGTCTCGACCGGCTCCCTTGTGCCGCTCAACGGGTTGATCAAAAGCCAATACATCGACGACATCGACCCCTCGATCGCCAAGTTCGTGAGCGCCAAGTCGACTCCGTCGTCCTCGCTCAAGCAGTATGCCTACCCGTGGCTCGTCGAGCCGTCGACGGTCATGTTCTACCGCAAGGATCTCTTCCAAGCCGCCGGACTCGACCCGGACAAGCCGCCAACCCGCTGGGACCAGCTCCCCGACATCGCCGCCAAGCTCAAGAAGGGCAACGTGTACGGCCTCGGCACTGCCTCGGTAGCGGCAGATCTCTCGTGGTCGAGTTGGGGACTGCAGCAGAACGCGGCCGAGCACTACCCGGTGAAGACCGACTGGTCGTCGGCCGATCCGACGATCACGCCCTACGCCAAGCTCGCGGAGTTCTACTCATCCCTGTACAACAGCGGCGGGATGCCCAAGCAGGCGCTCTCGGCCTACGCCGACGGCACTCCGCTCGGTCAGGGCAAGCTGGCGATGCAGATCACGGGATCGTGGTTCATCGGCCTTCTGCGCCAGCAATTCCCGAAGTTGGAGAGCAAGATCGCTGCGGCGCCGATGGTATCGATCGACGGCGACCAGACCCGCCCCACCGCCACACTCGGCGGATGGACGCTCGCCATCGATGCCAAGTCGAAGACCCAGGACGGCGCGGCCGATTTCATCACGTACCTTCTGGCATCCGGCCAGAGCGTGATGATGGACTACTTCAAAGCGTCGGGCTGGTCGAAGTACGCTGCCCGCACCTCGATCGTCAAGGCCATTGACGCCGATTCGGCGGCGCAGGCCGACCCGTTCCGCAAGATCATTACCGACAAGATCGTCAAGTACGGGGTGCCTGAGGCGACGTACCCCATCGACCTGTCGACGGACTTCGCCACGGCGATCGAGAAGTCCATGAAGGGGACGAGCGCGGATCAGGCTCTCGCCACGGCCAAGCAGCAGATGAACCAGTACATCACCAGCAACAAGCTCGCGGGCACGAACACCCAGGCGAGCGTGCAGTCCGGCTCATGACCGGCGCCGTCACCGGGTCGACGGGAACGGGCATAACGGAACTGCCCAGGCAGGCGGGCGTCGCTTCGGCGGTGCCCGCCCGTCCCGGTTCGCGGAAGATCGCGGGAAGGCGTCGTCATCGCGACAACCTGATCGCCTACCTGATGCTCGCGCCCGTGGTGATCCTGCTCATCATCTTCGTGATCATCCCGCTGATCAGCGCCGGATACCTGAGTTTCTTCAACTGGAGCTTCTACCGGGCGAGCGAGTATGTCGGCTTCCGCAATTTCGTGAATGTGCTGCAGTCACCGGACTTCCTCGCCTCGATCGGCCGCGGACTCCTGTTCGCCACGATGGTCGTCCCCACCGTGATGATCCTGGCGTTCCTGTTCGCCAACATCGCTAGAGGACTCGGCGGCAGGATCGCCGGATTCGTCAAGACCTCGATCTACATCCCGACCATCATTTCCGGCGTCATCGTCGCGATCGTGTTCACGATCATCTACGACTACTCGGGCGGCGTCCTCAACTGGTTCCTCGGCCTCTTCGGCATTCAGCCGATCGCGTGGCTCGCCGACCCGTCGATCGCGCTCCCGGCACTCGCCGTTCCCGAGGTGTGGATGATGTTCGGGCTGACGGCGCTCATCATGCTCGCCGGTGTTCTCGACATCCCCGACAGCTACTACGAAGCCGCCGCGCTCGACGGCGCCGGGTGGTTCAAGCAGATGACCTACATCACGATCCCCTCGTTGAAGAACGTGATCCTCTACCTGTTGATCGCGAACTTCACCGCATCGATCCAGGAGATCAACCTTCCCCTTCTGATGACCCAAGGAGGGCCTCTGAACGCGACGCTTCTCCCCAACCTCTATCTCTTCAATCACTTCACGCAGGACACCTACCAGGGCCAGCCCATCGCGGGTGCCCTGCTGCTGTTCATCGTGCTCGGCGCCATCTCGGCGTCGATCTTCGCGGTTCTCAATTCCGAAAAGGCGGTCGACGGCTGATGGCGATGAAAGAGCGCTCGTCTGTGCACATCCCCCGAGTCGTCGTGGGCGTCTTCTTCGGTCTCGCTGCGCTGTTCCCGCTCGCATGGATGGCGCTGTCGGGCTTCAAGCTGAACTCCGACGTGCTTGCCACCCCGTTCAGCTTCTTTCCGCCGAGCTGGCACGTGGAGAATTACGTTCAGATCCTCGTCGACCCGGACTTCTCGCGGGCGATGATGATCACGTTCGCGGGCGCAGCGATCTTCACGATCTTCTCGATCGCCATCAACTCGATGGCAGCCTACGTGTTCGCGCGCCTGGACTTCTCGTTCAAGCGCACACTCTGGGTGATCGTGATCGGCACCATGTTCATCCCGAACATGGCGATCCTGCTCACCTCGTTCATCGTGGTGACGAAGCTCCACATGCTCGACACGATGCTCGTGCTGATCCTGCCGCCGCTGGCGTCGGCCGCGCAGGTGTTCTTCATCAGGCAGTTCTACCTGAACATCCCGATCGCTCTCGAAGAGGCCGCGCTCCTGGACGGTGCAGGACGCTGGCGCATCTTCACGCGCATCTTCCTGCCGCTGTCACAGCCCGCCTTCGTGGTGGTGGGCGTCACGTCGTTCATGGCGTACTGGAACTCGTACGTCTGGCCGGTCATGACCATCACCAGCCCCAACCTCTACGTGGTCGGGCAATACCTGGCGAACTTCCGGGTCTCCCGCGGACCCGAGCTCGGCCTGCTCATGGCGGGTTCGATGCTCGCCGCGCTGCCCGTGATCATCCTTGTGCTGATCTTCCAGCGAAAGATCATCGGGAACATCAAGATCGCCGGGCTGAAGTAGGTCACGACCTACAGTGTGGATGCCTCAGGCGCGGAGATCGTATTGCGAAGCACCACGGTGCGGGCCGGCTGCTGGTCGCCGCGGATACGCTCCAGCAGCATCGTGGCGGCTGTGACACCGAGGTGCCGCGCCGGCAGGTGCACGACCGTGATTCCGGCCGGTGCGAGCGCGGCGAACGGGAGGTCGCCGAAGCTCGCCATCCCGACGGCGGGCGGCATCTGTCTGCGCTCGATGAGCACTTGAAGCGCGCCGACGCTCATCAGGTTGTTGGCGACGAAGATGGCATCCGGCGGCTCCTCCATCGATAACAGGGTGCGCATGGCTTCGCGCCCGCCATCGACCCGGAAGTCACTGTTCACCAGGTAGTCCTCTGGCCGGTAGGCCACCTTGGCCGCCGTGGTGGCCGAGCGCCAACCGTCGGCCCGGAGGATGGCTGTCTCGACATCCGCCGGACCGGTGATGCACGCCACCCGCCGGTAGCCCTGGTCGAACAGCGCCTGGGTCGCCGCACGCCCTCCCGCCCTGTTGTCGACGGTGACCGCGTCCACCTCCACGCCGTGCGGGCTGCGGTCGACGGCGACGACCGGGCGGCCGCGGGCGAGGAGGCTGTCGACGTTGCTGTGCTCGTCGGCCGCCGCGATGATGACGCCGCCCATGTCCTCGCTGACCGCGATGTCGAGGTACTTGGCCTCCTTCTCGCGGTCGCCGTCGCTGTTGCACAGCACGACGGAGTATCCGGCATCGTGGGCGACGTCCTCCACGCCGCGGGCTAGCGACGTGAAGAACGGGTTCTCGATGTCCGGGATGACCAGCGCGAGCACTTCCGAGTTGCGCTTGCGGAGCGTGCGGGCCGTGCGGTTCGGCGTGAACTTCAACTCGTCGGCGGCCTTGCGCACGAGCTTCGACTTCTCCGCAGAGACGTTCATCCCGTTGAAGACGCGCGAGACGGTGGCCGGCGACACCCCGGCCAGTGCTGCGACCTCATAGATCGTGGCCATCGACTCTTCCCACCCCATGCTCAGCACCGCCTGACGTGGGCGATGTCCGTACTGTAGCGCCGCCCGTTCACCGAGTTGACACCGGCAGAAGGCGAGCCCTAGATTGACTGAAATCGATTGCAAGCCTACGGGATGTACGGCTTCGCATTCAACGATTCCGATCGGCGCCCGCATCGATTCGACAACGACGTAGAGGAGACATGACGTGACCATCGGCGACCTCGACTCGCTCGCCCGCATTCGCCGGGTGCAGACCCGGTCGATCAGCCCGGAGAACTTCGACGGCTCGGTCGGCGGTGGCGGACGCGCGACGGAAGGCACCGGCGCATCCTGTGCCAGAGACCTCGGCCCCGGATGGAAGATCTCACCGAGCGTCGACATCGCGGCGGGCGAGACCTTCGAGCTGGCGAGCATCCAGGGCGCAGGCAAGATCCAGCACATCTGGATCACGACGCACACCGACAACTGGCGCACGCTGCTGCTACGTGCGTACTGGGACGGCGCATCCGAGCCGGCCATCGAGGTGCCGTACGGCGACTTCTTCTGCAACGGTTGGGGCCGATTCGCCCAGGTGGACTCGCAGGTCATCGCTGCGAACCCCCACGGCGGCTTCAACTCGTACTGGCCCATGCCGTTCCGCGACGGCGCGCGCCTCACGCTCGAGAACCTCTCCGACGTCACGGTGCGGGTGTATTACCAGGTCACCTACGAGGTCGGCGGCGACTACTCGAGCGACGGATACCTGCACGCCCAGTGGCGCCGCAGCAACCCGCTGGACTATCTGAAGACGCACACTCTCCTGGAAGACATCGAGGGCGCCGGGCAGTATGTCGGCACGTACATCGCGTGGGGCGCCAACAGTGCGGGCTGGTGGGGCGAGGGCGAGATCAAGTTCTACCTGGACTCCGACGACGAATACCCGACGATCTGCGGCACCGGCACCGAGGACTACTTCGGCGGCGCCTGGAACTTCGACGTACCGGGCAAGGGCTACACCGAGTTCTCGACGCCGTTCCTCGGTATGCCGCAGGTGATCCGGCCCGACGGTCGCTATGACAGCCAGCAGCGCTTCGGCATGTACCGCTGGCACCTGGCCGATCCGATCCGGTTCGCGGAGCGGCTGCGGGTCGACATCCAGGCCCTCGGCTGGCGCACTGGATGGCGCTACCTTCCGCTACGGGACGACATCGCCTCGACATCGCTGTTCTACCTCGACCGGCCGACGGCGAGGCGCCCGAAGACCCCGTCGGTCGACGACCTGGAGGTGCACCTAGGCCGTGAGGCCGTGCCCGACCTCGGTGCCACGCCTCCGCGGATGCCCGCCTGAGCTACGTCCGGAGCCCCATCTCCCGCGAGACTGCACGCCCACCCCGAGAGTGCGAGGTTTACCCGCTGTTTCGGGGCGGGCGTGCAGTCTCGCGATCGGGGCAGCACGCCGTGGCAGCACGCAGGGGCCGCTTACACGTCGACGCGGTAGCCGAGGGCGAGGTCTGCAGCGTTCTTTCCGCGGATGCCCCAGTTCACCTTCGGAGTCTCGGCGATCGTGATCTCCAGGCTGTGCGGCTCGATGCCGGCCTTCGTCTGAACGCGATCGATCAGCTCCGCGATGAGGGCTCGTTTGGCGCCCTCTGAACGCCCTTCGAACATCGAGATCTCGACGATCGTGTAGTCCGGGCCGCGGTCCGCCGGGTAGATGAAGTCGTCGGCGTCGAGCGAGATGAACCGCTGGAACTTCTTCTCCGGTGGGTAGTCGAGCGCGACCATGATCGCCTCGTGGATCGCCTCCGACAGCGCCGTTCGATGCCGCGCGAGCGAGTCACGCCGCCCGTAAACCACCACCTGCGCCATGTCGGCCACCCTACCGAGCAGGGGTCGCAGCGGGTCGTTTGCGTTGGCGAGGACCATGCCTGCCAGGCTGTAGCGTGTATGTGCGGTTCGAAGGTGCGACACCGAATTCGCGCGGCGTGAGGCCGGGAGTCTTTGCGCTCGCCAATCGTCTTGCCCACACTGGCGTTCTCAGCAGTGCTGACTATGCCTGGTGGCGCTCCAGTAACGATTGGACGAACGCCGCTTACACCGACACGGCCGAGATCGACGCAACACTGTTCGATCGGAGTATTCACGCCCGCACCGAGTGCTGGTTCAAGCTCAGCGCTGCCCATCTCATCGCTCGCACCCGCGGATACCTTCGACTCCTTGACCGATAAGGGATCGACTGGATCGAGCGCCGATCCGATGGTCCGGGACGAATCCTGTACGAAGACGACGTCCAGATCGTGATCGTGCCCTGACCATCGAGGCAGCAACCACGCTGAAAACCTCGCCGCATCTCAAGTCTCTGATACAAACGCGGTGGCGGTAATACGATTCGGCAATGCCGTACAGCGTGCGAGTGGTGCTTCCGGCGCCGATGATTGTCCGCAAGAAGGCAGGAACGAGATGACTAGTCCGACGCATCGACACATGATGCCGATGCTGTGGCGGCAGCTAGTCCGTTCTCCGAAGGCGATGTTGGCCTGCGCGCTTATCCTTGCTATTCCGCTTGCCCTAGGAGTGTGGATGATTGCGTGGGAAACCCACGTGCAATCTCTCGCGTGCTCGGTCGCTTCGGTCGTCATATCGCCGAAGGACTTCAACAAGTTCGGCGAGCCCACCGCGTTCGATCGACAGATTCGAACCCGCAATTGCGGGGTTATGAACATGAACAGTGACTGGCTTCGTCCGCCGGCCGCGACGATCATCCGATCGGGTGGCTCATATGAGTTCACCGTGGTCGGTTGGCAAAGCCCGATCTTCGACATGACACCGAACATCGTCGCAGCGGCACCGTCGGCCTGAACCACGATGCCAGCTCACGGCAAACGAGACGCAACACGCAACTGGATCGGCCACCTTCGGAATTGCACTACCGGTTCCGCAGTGCGATTCCCGTCGCGACGAGAGCGATGAAACCAATCCCGAGGGTGACGAGATTGATGAGAGGGTTATGAGTGGCTGCGGCGATGACACCTCCAATGTTCACGGAGATGATAAAGATCGCGGCACAAACCACGGCTTTGCGGGGCCACGGGCGAAGTCTTAGCGCGCCGGCCGCTCGGCGTCGCGCATGTCCAACCGGTGTTTCTGCCCTCGCGAGACCGATGAGTAAGACGGCCACCACGACGAGCATGCCGAAGAATGCGACAAGGATGGTCACCGCTAACAGGCTCATGCCTCCACTCATCCTCTTCGTTCGGCCGTCATTTGCGTTGATACTCCTGGTGCAAGCCCATCACCTCGAAGGTGCGGAGCACGAACACAAGGGCAAACCCGAGCCCGTGTTATCTAGCAACACGAAGGGAAGCATCGATGGTCGTTAGTCGCAGCCCTACGAGGTCTTGCTAGCCTATTCATATGCACAAGCCAAGTCTCCGAGCCTGAATGAGGCATGCCACAACTCAGTTGCTTTGCTCGTCGTTCGGATTTTGTGCTTGGAACCGACGTGCGGAACGGCGCCTTCGGGCGTATGCAATCGCGCGCCGCGCCCATGCGACTAACCCCGAGAATGACCAACAGAATCACTCCGATTGCCGTCACGACCGCGAACTCAGACAGTCTACCGCGGCTGGCAACCAGTCCGATCAGCCCGATAACGAAGAGAGATACACTCGTCGCCCCGGCCACCAAATACAAGATCGCGTAAAGCCGCATCCGACCCGCCAAGCCTTCAGTACGCTCCATAAGCCGACCTGTCTTCAGCGGACACGCCGCCCTCGTCTTGCCCGGGCGCCCGCAGGTATCACAATCCCCTGCCGCGGCGACAACCGACACCGGCGCTAACACCGCGCTTGGTGCGGCGTCGGTACAGTCATCCTATGGGTCGCCCGACTCCAGACGGGTCGATGAGGCCGGCCCTGCCCCTGGTGCCGCCCACTTGACTGCGGCGGTTCTTCTGCTCGGTGTCGCGCTCCTGCTTGGGCTCATGGGTGCGACATTGATCTAGACGGAAGCAAGGGCTGCTCACCGCCAGCAGCGGGCCACCGGTCCCAGCGATGTGCACGTTCGAGAAGGTAGTCGTAGCTGCTGCCGCGGTCTTTTCACTGGCCAATTCTCGCCTGCAGCCGCTATTGCAGTCGGAAGCGTTGCACTCGTCTGTGTTATCGCAGCCTTGATCGCTTACGCGGACGCTCCATGATGTGTCTTCCGCAAATCACGCAAACCCGAGGGGGGTGGGGCTGCCGGACGAGTAGGCGACCGCCCCGCGGATCCCGATAGGAGCTGTGCTCCTCAATCGAGCGCGAGAACCGTCAGTAGCGCCTGGTCGACCTAGCGCATCTCGGCGCTGCTCAGCCACCCCGCGAACTCTCCGAGCCTTGCCTGAGGGTCGATGACGGTGAGCTGCTCGACCAGTACGCGAGTCTTGATGGCTTCGATCTCGATCTCGGGACGGAAGGATGCGGCTCGCCGTATGGACCGACTACTTCTTCTTCAGATCGGCGCGGTACCAGAACACGTTGTACGGGCCCCACTTCGAGAGCGTGAAGTAGATCGTGCGACCACCGTTCGCCGTGTACTGGGGCAGCATGAACGGCGCGTACAGCCCGGGTACGGTCGTGGCGGAGACGAGCGTCTTCGGCGTGGACCACGGACCCCACGGATGCGCACTGTCGCTGATGAGCGCGCCGGCACCCGCGCCGTCCGTGTAGGTCATGAGCCAGCGCTGCAGGTAATCGTTCCACACCACCGACAGCTCCCCAACGGTGCCGTCGGCGACCACCTTGGCGTCGGCGATATTTGCGCTCCACTGCGGCGCGCCATCCGATTTCGTGCCCGTGAAGTAGCGGTAGGCGCTCTGCTTCTCGACATCCTTCTCGGGAACCTTCATCAGCTTCACCTGGCCGAACCTGCCGTGGGTGACGCCCCAGAAATAGAGTTCGTCGCCCACCGTGGCCACGCTGACCTGCACGAAGTTGCTGTTGCCGCCCCAGCGGGGGGACGCGAGCTTCTTCCAGGTCTGGCCGTGGTCCGTCGACTTGGCGAGTCCCGCGTAGTTGGTCTCCCACTCGCCAGGATCGCCCCAATGCTTCACTGACATGTAGTCGAGGTACATGTCCCCGTTCGCCGCGAAACCGTACGTCGGGATCGTCGTCATCTCGACCTCGTCGACCTTCTTCGACGAGATCAGCTCCTTCGCCCAGCCCTGCTTGTCGACGATGTAGCCGTCGAGGTGGATGCCGTCCGCTGGGTTCGTGTCTGTCGTGTACGCCATCGCGTTGGAGCGCCACTCGGTTCCGCCGCCGCCCGTCATGCCAGGATCGCGCTGTCCGAAGGTGTCGCCGAAGACGAACCACGTCTTGCCATCCGCCTGGAACATGGATCCGAGGTCCTGTCCGGCGACCTCGAAGCGATCGGTCTTGTTCGGCGACTTCGGCCCGGTGAGCTGCGACACCTGATGAACGTCGGTCACGCCGGCGAGCACCGAGGGCCGGTCCTGGGTCGAGAGCATGGTTGCGGGATCGTCGGACGAGCATCCGGAGAACGCGACGACGGTGACGGAGACCACCGCTACCAGGGGCGTGAATCGTGCCGCAGCGCGAGCATGCGGATGCGCCATCCGTGATCCTCCTCATCGAACCGATCGTGATCAGTGAACGCCATGAAATCGGTTTCGTCAAGTCGATGCCAGGAGGCGCTGACCGCTTCGAGCGCGAATAGAGAGATTTCACGAAACCGATTCCGCGCTAAACAGAGGAGGTCGCGAGCAGACTCAGGTGGTCTTCGGCGAACGCGCGTTCGGAGCAACGATGACGTGATTCCCCATTTCGCGGAGCCGTGCGACATCCGATTTCGACGTCGCATAATCGACGATGATCGTGTCGAAGTCCCGCAGCTGGGCCATCTCGTGGAGCGCCCGCTTGTTGAATTTCGTGTGGTCGGTGAGCAGAATGCGCTTTGCCGCCGAGTTGAACATGGCACGCTTCGTGTCCACGGTCTCAGGCGTCTGAAAGAAACATGCATCATCGGTGATAGCTGCTGTCGACATGATGAAGACGTCTGCCCGCAGTTGCGAGATCGCCTGAATCGTCATCGTTCCCATGAATGCACTGCACCAGTTGTAATAGGTGCCGCCAAGGCCGAGCAGTGTGATGCCACGCTGGCCGTTGAGGTCGTTCATCAGGGTCAGCACGTTCGTGATAACTGTGAGCGGCGCCTTCTGCGGCAACAGCTTGGCCAGTTGCAGAACTGTGGTGGAGTCGTCGAGGAACAGCGACTGTCCGGGCTCGATGAGTTCGATGGCGGACGAGGCGATGGCTCGCTTCGCCTCGATCTCCTGTCCCGCGCGATAGACATCGCTGGATTCCACGAGGCTTGACGATTGCGCTGTCGCCACCCCCCGTGACTTCCGCAACAGGCCTCGCGATTCCAGTTCATCCAGATCGCGATGCACGGTCATCAGCGAGATCCCGAATCGTTCTGCGAGCTGTTCGATGCGGGCCGCTCCCTCGGCCATCACTGCGTCGGCGATCGCACGCTGTCGCGTCTGCTGTCGGTTCTGCCGGGCGTCGCCCTTTACATCCCCGGGACTGGCATCCGATTCGAGCATGCGAGTACTCCAGATCAGTCAGCGCGGGCCGGGGAGTGCAGCCACCTCGTCGAGTAGTCGCTCCACTGTACGCGGGTCATGGGCAAATCGGCCCAGGAACAATCCGTCGATCGAACCAGTCAGCTCGGTGAGCATCCCGGGTCCGGCGCTTCCCCCGTAGATCACTGCGGCGTCTGCAATTCGTTCGTCGGCCGCCAAGTGCGAACGCAAAGCATTCGAGACGGCGCGGATATGCTCCGCCGGTGCGGGCGCCTCGGCTCCGATCGCCCATACCGGCTCATACGCGACGATCAATTCGCGAGCCGGCTCCGGCTTGCCAGCCTCCAATTCACCCATTTCCGGGATGAGCGCCAGCACCTGCTCCAGTTCCTCGAGCGTCTCGCGCTGCGCAATCTCGATGTCTTCTGGAGCCGATTCACCGACGCAGAGCACCGGGGTCAACCCGGTGCGGAACGCCGCGGCGAGCTTTCGTGCCGCAATCTCGCGGCTCTCACCGAACATGCTGCGACGCTCCGCATGGCCGATCTCTGCGTACCGGCACCCGATCGCACGAAGGTCGGCGCCGCTGACACCACCTGTATACGGGCCTTTTTCCTCCCAGAACAGGTCTTGCGCGCCGACCCCGACCGGGCTCTCGGCGAACTCCCGCATGGCGGCCGGCACGGTAGGCAATGACGGAAGCACGAAGAGCCGTGCCGCCCCGGTTGCGAGCGCTGCATGCCGAGCCGCGATCGCCGCGACACTCCTCGACCAACCGATGGTCGTTCCAAGGTCGAAGTACAGCTTCAGGCTTACCCCGAGAATCACGGGCCGAGGGCAGTCAGGTCTGACATCGCCCATGGGAATGTTCACTCGCACGTGTCGTGCTGCTCGTACTCGTCGAGCACGGCGACCTTATCGGCTGAGGCCGACGACTCGTCGAACTCGTATCCGAGCCACTCCCTGGCAAGCCGGCGTGCAAGTTCGAGGCCCACAACGCGCTGGCCGAACGCGAGCACCTGTGCGTTGTTGCTGAGCACGCTGCGCTCAACGCTGAAGCTGTCGTGCGCCGTCACAGCACGGATGCCCGGCACCTTGTTCGCAGAGATCGCGACGCCAAGGCCGGTGCCACAGACGAGTAACGCGCGGTCCGCCTCACCGTCCCTGACCATTTCGGCGGCTGCGATGGCGACCGTGGGATAAGGGGTGTGGCTGTCGGCATCCACTCCGACATCGATGACTTCGCTCACGCGCGGATCATTCTCGAGATCCGCCTTCAGCGCCTCTTTGTACTGATATCCGGCGTCGTCTGATCCGACGACCACCCGCCAGCTGCGGCTCATCGTTCTCACCCCTCATTCGTCTCGGTCGGCCCGGCCCCACCATCGGCTGAGTCCTCTAGCGGGACCGCGAGCGTTGTCGGCTGCGCGGATTCATCTGGTACGGGCGCGTCGGCAGCTCCGATGAGCTCCGCCACAGCCGCCATCGCGAGCGCGAAGGACACGGCCCCTGGGTCAGGCGTTCCGACGCTGTTCTCAGCATGCGGGCGCGCCCGGCCTAGACGGGGAACCAGCTTCGCCGTCGCGTCCGCGGCATCAGATGCCGCCTGCGCGGCAGCGGCCCAGGCTTCTGGCAGGTCGTCGCCAAGACGTGCACGGTCTGTGAGAGTGCTCGCGAACGGAACGAGCGCGTCCACCAGTGTCTTGTCTCCGACCGTGGCTTTCCCGATGGTCTGTACCTCTCGGCGAGCTTCCTGCACCGCTTCGGCGATCGTTCGAGTCAACGGAGCGTCGGTGTCGCCGATCCGCTCGCCTGCCGCGCGGAGAGCGGCGCCCCACAGTGCGCCCGACGTACCACCGGCCCGGTTCGCCCAGGCGTTGCCGGCGCATACGAGCACGGTTCCGGCCCCTCCGCCCGCCTCACGCGTCTCCATGGCCGCACCGACGGCTGCCCGTGCGCCACGTTGCATGCCGATTCCATGATCGCCGTCTCCGGCGACGGCATCCAGCCGTCCCAGCTCATCAGCTTCGCGGTCGATGACGTCGCGTATTGCCGTAAGCGCTTCGCACACGCAGGCCGCTACTCGGCGGGACTCGGCACTGGACTCCGGAAGGGCCGGAGCATCAGCCGACGCCGAGGCTTCGGACGCCGGCTCTTTCGCCACGGGCGTTACCGTGCCCTTGCGGTAACCAGGGGCGTAGGCGGGCCCGTTCCAAGCCGCCTCCAACTCATCATCGAGCCACATCAGCGTGAGCGAGACGCCCGCCATCTCAAAGCTCGTCGCGAACTCACCCACTTCGGGCTCGACAACGGTGAGTCCGGCACGTTCGAGGTGATCCTCGATCATTCCGTAGAGCAGGAACAGCTCCTCAGATTTGACCGAGCCGAGTCCATTCACGATCACGGCGACCCGGTCAGCACCGTCCATGGGTCGTTCAGCGAGCAGGCGGCTCACGAGCAGTTCAGCAAGCCGCCCCGCGTCGGGCAGTGGCAGCGTCTCGATGCCAGGCTCACCGTGGATGCCCATACCGACCGCCATGTGGCCGGGTGCGATCGTGAAAAGCGGCTCGTCCGCGCCCGGAAGCGTGCAGCCGGAGAAGGCCACGCCGATCGTTCGGGTGCGATCGTTCGCACGAGCCGCAAGCGCTGCAGTCTCGTCCAGACTGAGACCCTGCTCTGCGGCCCATGCTGCCGCCTTGAAGACTGCGAGGTCGCCTGCTATGCCACGACGCTTTTCGCGGTCGTGCGCGCCGCCGCTGAAGATGTCGTCAGTGACTCTTACGGTGGCGCACGGGACCCCTTCGGCGAGGAGTCTGCGTTGCGCTTCGTCGAAGTTGAGGACGTCACCTGCGTAGTTCCCGTAGCTGAGCAGAACGCCGGCAGGACCCGCGACCGATCGGGCGACCTCGTACACCTGCTCTGCGCTCGGCGAGGCGAAGACGTTCCCCAGGGCTGCCGCATGCGCGAGGCCCGCGCCTACGAATCCAGCGAAGGCCGGATAATGGCCCGAGCCGCCGCCGATCACCACAGCGACACCAGGCGCCGGGCCGCTTCGGCGGGAGACTCCACCCGGCACACGCGCGATCAGACTGCGATTGGCCGCGACGAACCCGCGTAGGGCCTCCTCGGCGAATTCCGCTGGGTCGTTGACTACGTGGCTCATGTGCCTCTCTTGTCTCGAGGAGTTGGCCGCTCGTTTCGCCGCCTCGATTCGCGAGGCGGGCACGTGGACCTGGTCGATCGATGATGGCCGGCACGCGGGGCGAACGAACGTGATCGTCCGCCCCGCGTGCGACCGATGGCGCGCTCTGGGGCTAACCGGAGTAGGTGAAAGGCCCCGTCATCTTGTCGACGTTGGCCTTCGTGATGAGGATGCAGTCGAACGACTGCTTCTCCTCCTTCGGCTTCGTGCCGTGCTTGATGTACGCATCCAGTTCTTGCACAGCCTTCTTCGCGAAGGTCGCGACCGGCTGGAGCACTGTGTACGCAAGGTCGCCAGACTTGATCGCGGAGACAGCATCGGGAGATCCGTCGAAGCCTCCGACAACCACGCCGGTCTTCCCGGCTTGCTTGAGGGCAGCGATCGCACCCAGCGCCATCTCGTCGTTGCCTGAGATCACGGCATTCACGTCGGGGTGTGCCTGCAGGATCGACTGCATCTTCTGCTGACCGAGAGCGCGATCCCAGTTGGCGGTCTGCTGCGCAGCCTTCACCCATCCGGGGTACTGCGAGATGACGCTCTGGTAGCCGTTCGCACGCGTGGCCGCATTGTTGTCAGACGGCAGGCCGTAGAGCTCTGCGTAGTTTCCCTTGGTGCCGGCAGCCTTGATCCATTGCTGCGCGCCGATCGCCGCACCCTGCGCGTTGTTCGACACGAGCTGACCGAGTGCGACACCGGTCTGGTTGATCTCGGCGTTGACGAGGAACACCGGAATCTTCGCCTTCATGGCCCGCTTGATGTTACCGATCGAGCCGCTGGCATTGGCGGGGTCGAGGATGATGCCGGCAGAGTGATTGGCGATGGCCGTGTCGATGATGTTCGATTCGGTGTTCACATCACCCTTGGATGCCTGAACGCTGGCCTTGTACCCAAGGTCTGTGGCTTCCTGCTTGGCGACGTTTCCCTCCGTAAGCCAGTACGGATTCGAAGGGTCGTTCACCACGATGGTGATGAGGCCGCCGGCTTTACCCGATCCAGTGGAGTTGGACCCGGTCCCGGATCCCGAACACCCTGTCAATGCGAGTGCCGCGATGCCGAGCGCCAACGCTGCCGCGATAGCTTTGCGGGACATATTGTTTCCTTTGCGCTTTTGAGCTGTGCTCGATTGCTGTATGGATTCGTCCTGTGTGTGCGGGACGAGTGCCGCCGTCAGGCGACGGTTTCCTCGGCGGCCGACCTGGCGGTCATGTCGCCGGTCGGCTCCGAGGAAGCTGGTGGAGGCGCCGGAGTCTCCGATTTCGCAGCGGAGCGGCGTCGACGGTACTGAATCCCGTTGAGGAGTACGGCCAGCACGATCACTGCGCCGGTGAATACGGTCTGCACATACGCCGAGACACCCACGATGGTGAGGCCTGCAGCGAGGAAGCCGATCACGAATGCACCGAGCAGTGTGCCGCGCACTGTGCCGCGCCCGCCGGTGAGTGCGGCCCCGCCGATCACGACGGCCGCAATGGCCGTCAGCTCATACGACGTACCCTGGGTTGGCCCGGCAGAGGTGAGCTCGCTTGTCAGAATGACGCCGGCGATGGCGGCGCACACGCCCGAGATGACGTATGCCCGCACCTTGACCTTCCGCACCGGCACGCCGGAGAGCTCGGCGGCGCGCATGTTCCCGCCCGATGCGTAGAGCCATCGGCCGTACACCGTACGGTTCAGCAAGAGACTCGCGGCGATGCCGACGACAAGGAGCACCCAGACACCGATCGGGATGCCGAGAAGCGAGTTGAATCCGAGCCAGTCGAATCCGGTGTTGCCGAGCTCCGGCTTGCCGTCGAGGTTGTTGACCGTGAGGCCGTTGGTAGACAGCTCGGCGAGACCCCGAACCACGTAAAGCATGCCCAGAGTGGCCACGAAGGGCGCCACGTTGAGCCTGGCGACGAGGATGCCGTTGACCAGCCCGACCAGGGCACCGGTCGCGACTGCGATGATCACGACGACCCACACGGACGGGTACAGGACCACGCTGCCGAACTTGATCCCCTGCATGCAGAGCCCGGCAACCATGCCGGCCAGGCCGAGGGTGGAACCGACGGATAGGTCGATGCCGCCGTCGAGGATGACCACGAGCATCCCTATGGACAGGATCGCGTACACCGAAACCTGCTGGCACATCACGACGATGTTCGACAGGGTGGGGAAGGCGGTCGGCGCCAGGAGCGAGAAGATCGCGAAGATGACAATGAGCGCCAGGAATGCTCTGGCTTCGAGCAACATCGCTCCGAACGACAACCCAGCGAGCGGATTGCGTCTGCGAGTCCTCACCGTTGAATCGGTCATGAGTATGTTCCTTGGTCCTCGTTCTCAGGCCGCGACTGCTTCACCGGAGCTGGCCATGATGTCTTCTTTGCGTACGGTGGGTGGGAATTCGGCCGCGATCCGGCCGCGGCGCAACACGACGATCCGATGCGCGATGCTCAGGCACTCACCGACCTCGCTCGTGGAGTAGATGACCGCGAGACCCGCACGAGCACGGCCGGCGATGAGGCGGAAGACTTCCGCTTTCGCTCCGACATCGATTCCTCTGCTGGGCTCGTCGAGCAGTAGCACGTCTGGTCCGGTCGATACGATCTTTCCGATCACGACCTTCTGCTGGTTCCCTCCGGAGAGCGAGCCGATCATCGCGGCGCCGCCGGCGGTCTTCACGCGGACGTCCTGGATCGCCTCGTTGACGTGCTTGCGCTCAGCGGACGGTGAGATGAACAGGCCGCGCACGAATCCGCTCAGGCTGGACAGGGAGAGGTTCTGCCCGACCGTCATGGTCTGCACGAGGCCGTCACGCTGCCGATCCTCCGGCACGAGTCCCAGTCCCTCGGCGAGGCGTTCTCGAAGCGTCAGCTTCGAGACCTCGTGCTGCTTGAGCTTCACCTCGCCGCCGGCCAAGGGAATGCGTCCCGCCACTGCCTCCATCAGCTCGGTGCGGCCGGCGCCCATCAGCCCGTAGAGGCACACGATCTCGCCTTCGCGTACATCGAGCGAAAGGTGATCGACCAGAAGGCGGTTCGGGTCTCTCGGGTCTGCGACACTCACATCCACGATGGAGAGCGCGACGTCACCGAAGTCGTAGCCGGAGGGCGGGGAACCCAGGTCGAAGTCGTCGCCGACCATGTGCCGCACGATCCATTCCAGATCGATGTCTTTGGCCAGCGCAGTCGCCGTCATCGTGCCGTCCCGGAGCACGACCGCGTAGTCGGTGATCTGCAGCGCCTCTTCGAGATGGTGGGAGATGTAGACGATCGAGACCCCGCGCGAGGTGAGGTCGTCGATCACGTGGAACAGGACGTCGACCTCGGTAGCAGACAGGGCGGACGTGGGCTCGTCCATGATCAGGATGCGCGAGTCTGCTAACAGGGCACGCGCGATCTCGACGAGCTGCTGCTGCCCCAGCCGGAGATCGGAGACCAGCATCAGGGGCTCGATCTCGTTGGAGAGCTCGGAAAGGACCGCACGGCTTTGCCGCTCCTCCTCGCGATAGTCCACGGCGCCGAGCGCGTTGCGCAGCTCCCGCCCCATGAACAGGTTGTCGCGCACCGTAAGGTTCGGAGCCAGGCTCAACTCCTGGTGAATGATCGAGATACCCTTGGCCCTCGCATCGTTCGTGTCAGCGAAGACGACCGCTTCACCGTCGAGCAGGATCGTCCCTGAGGTGGGCTGCTCGACGCCCGCGAGGATCTTCATGAGCGTCGATTTGCCTGCACCGTTCTCGCCGAACAGGGTGGTGACAGTTCCCGCGTGCACATCGAAGTTCACGCCTTTGAGGGCCCGGGTCGCTCCGTACGTCTTCACGATGTGTCGCGCAGAGAGCACTGCATTCTCCGCTGCAGGCCTCCGCACAGCGTTCTCGCTACTCATCTGGTCACCCCTCAACCGTGATGGATGCAGGCGTCACGTTCCATTGCTGGGGATTGACCAGCGTGAAAGCGCCCTTCACCGCGATGGTCTTGCCGGTCAGCTGGGTGGAGTCGACCTTCGTGAGCACCTGCTTCTTCAACTGGTCGTTGATCGCCGAGCCGGCGTCCTGGAACTGGATCTGGTTTTCGAAGTCGCCCAGGTGGATGTTGCCCGTCACGTCGCGAAGGTCGGTTCCGGTGATGGCCGGACCCAGTTGAAGTCCGATCGCTGTACCCTGCGGCAATCCCTGCACCGTCATCGGGGTGAATCCGGCATCTGGGATCTGACCGACCACGCCGGTGAACTCGATCGGAATGACGTACGTCGCACCGTCCGAAGATTTGCCGTACTTCTTCGCTGCCGCTGCGGGATCCTTGGCGATCGCCGCCTCGAGCACGGCGACACTGACGGCGTGCTTCTTGATGTATGCCTGCTGCTTGGGGAACTGCGACTTGCCGTACTCGGCGGCGACGAACTTGCCTGACGACGACTGCGCGAGGCTGGAATCGGCAGGAACGATTTTCGTACCGAAGAACATGGCCAAGAGCACGAGAACGACGACGAGACCGCCGATGGTGCGCTTCGCGACCGGCGCGAGTCGCTTCGTCCGAGTTCCGGCTGCGGTGGTCATGAGACGAGAACCCGGGACTCGATGTCGTTCGGCCGTATCTGCAGCTTTCGCCCCTCGCCCTTGCGGAACATCTCGAGCGCCTTCTCATAGTCGTCGAGAGTGAAGGAGTGGCTGATCATCGCTTTCGCATTGATGGCGCCGCCCTCGAAGAGCTGTACCGCTCGTCCGAACGAGTTGAGCACCGCCATGGTCCCGACGATGCTCAGCTCGTCTCGATACACACGGAACGGCGAGAACTGAGCCATGCGGTCAGCCGGTGCCACACCGAAATCCTGGAAATAGCCAGCGGGCTTGACCCTCGTGAGGGCATCTTCAATGGCACGGATGTTGCCAGTGCAGTCGATAACCACGTCCCACTTCTCCCGGTCGGCCTCGTCCGCGCTGTTGTACCGCAGGCTGATACCGCACGCTTCCGCAGTCTTCAGCCGCTCACTGTTGAGATCGACGATCGTCACCGTTGCCGCGCCGGCTCGCGACGCGAGCTGCGCCATCAGCAGACCCATCGTGCCCGCCCCAAAGACGAGCACGTGATCGCCTAGACGACGGGGTAACACGTCCCAACCTCGGATTGCGCAGGCGAGCGGTTCGATGAGCGCCGCCTCGAAGAGATCCGTTTCGGGCTTCAGCTTGTACACGTTGCGCGACGGCGCAACGAAGAACTGCTGGGATGCGCCATCAGAGGCCACGACTCCCAGCCCGTTCCATTGCGGGCAGAGATTCGAGTGCCCGTTGAGACAGAACTCGCACTCGCCGCACGTTGTGCTGGGGTTCACGGCGACGTGGTCACCGACCTGAAAGTCGAAAGCACCGTCGTTGACGCCCTCTCCTAGGGCGACGATCGTGCCGGTCGCTTCGTGGCCCGGCACCAGCGGAAAGACGGTGCCCTCGAATTCGCCGTCGAAGACGTGCGTGTCAGTTCCGCAGATTCCCACCGCGGCGGTCTCGATCAAGACCTCTTTGTAGCCAGGAGCCGGCATGGGCCGTTCCTCCAGCGAGAGCCGGCCTTCCGACTCGAACACAACTGCGCGCATCTTTGCTCCCATTGCCTCGTCCACGCTGACTCAACGCGACATCGTCGCTCTTGCCGATCGCACTCGTCCTCCGCCAGCACTGCTTGCCAGGCCCGTGTGATCTTTACGTTATTTTGTTATCATTTCACGTGAGAAATCACCATATGCTGACGAGCGAAACCTGTCAAGCAGGTCGCCACCATAGTTCGGAGGATCCGTGCCAGCGCCTCACCAAGTGGCCGTAGTCGGCAGCATCAACGTCGATCTGATCGCGCACGCTCCACGGCTGCCCGGGCCCGGCGAAACGATCGGCGACGCGTCGTTCATCCGCATGCCAGGAGGAAAGGGTGCCAACCAAGCAGTCGCCGCGAGTCGCCTCGGTGCTGCGACTCGCATCATCGGTGCGGTCGGCGATGACGACGACGGTGCATGGATGCTTCGCGTGATCGGCGCCGCCGGGGTAAGCACCACGGATGTGAGCACGACCGATGGCCAGACCGGAGTAGCACTCATCGTCGTCGACGCGGCGGCGGAGAACCAGATCGTCGTCTGCCCGGGCGCGAACTCAGCGATAACGCTCGATGGGACCCGCTTCGGCGTCGATGAGATCGTGCTGACGCAGTTGGAGACTCCCCCAGCGATCGTTGCCGCTCTGACTACCGTCGTGCCGGGATTTCTCGCCGTCAACGCCGCTCCCGCCGGGCGGTTGCCGGCCACCGTCATCGACCGCGCTGACCTCATCGTGGTGAACGAGTCGGAATATCAGCTTCAGCCCGAGCTGCGTGAAGGCCGCTCTGTAGCTGTCACGTATGGCGCCGATGGCGCCATACTCCTGGAGCACGGTCGGGAAGTCGCTCGTGCTTCGTCGCCGAGGGTCTCGCCGGTGAGCACCGTCGGGGCCGGCGACGCATTCTGTGCTGCTTTGACCATTGCGCTCGGATCGGGCATGCCGAGCGGGCAGGCGCTTCAGGCTGCCTGCAACGTCGGATCGGCCGCCGTCACGATGGCGGAATCCCAGCCCGAGCTCGACCTGCTCGAGAGGTACATCGGTCCGTGAAGCGCAACTCGCCCACATGCGATGGAATGGCTGCATGACGACCGATCGCATCCCTGCCGTGTTCGAGAGCCGTGACGAGCGATTCGCCGGCATCCGTGGCGACACCGAGTTGCGCATCCTCTTCGACGACGGCCGCTGGCTCGAGGGGCCCGCCTACTCACCGCAGGGTCGGTTCCTGCTGTTCAGCGACATCCCGAACGATCGCGTGCTGCGGTACGACGAGGTGAGTGCCCGCATCGATGTGTGGGCGAGCCCGGCCGGCTTCGCGAACGGACGCACGGTCGACGCGCAGGGTCGGTTCGTCGAGTGTCAGCACGGGCACCGTCGCGTCGTGCGCAGGGAGCACGACGGGTCGGCGTCGGTGCTGGCGGATGCCTACGGCGGGCTCCCGCTGAACAGCCCGAACGATGTCGTCGCCCGTTCCGACGGCTCGGTGTGGTTCACCGATCCGTCGTACGGCATCCTCACCGAATACGAGGGGCACCGCGGGGTCGAGGAGATCGGAAGCCGCAATGTGTACCGCTGGGCAGCGGGCGCCGGCACCACGGATGCCTCGCTCACCATCGTCGTCGACACTCTGACCCAGCCGAACGGCCTTGCCTTCTCCCCCGACGAGCGGCTGCTCTACGTGAGCGATAGCGAGCTGCGGACGATCACCGTGTTCGACGTCGACGGCGACGCATTGCGCAACGGGCGAGCCTTCGCTGCCAGTGACGCCGGCTACGACGGCCTGCGACTCGATGACCAGGGACGCGTCTGGGCCGCGACAGGCGAGGGTATTCACGTCTACGACCCCGACGGCACTCTGCTCGGTCTGCTCCGCCTGCCGGAGATCGCCGCGAACCTCGAGTTCGGCGGGCTCCAGCGCAACACGCTCTACATCACGGCGACAACGCGACTGTATGCGATCCGCGTCACGGTCGAGGGTGCGAAGCGGCTCTGAGCGGGGTGCGCTCGAGCGCACCCCGCCTCGTTCGGCGGGGCCTCGCGCTACGGCCGGAGCATGATTCCGCATGGATGCTTGCGCCGAGCTGTGATTCACCGCTAGGTTTGCCGAGGCCCAACCGGCGGCCGACTCAGTCCGGCTCGCGCGGCATCGTCGCGCTCGAGCGGACAAGGAACACGAAAGGGGAACGTCATGATGCACACCATCACGCACACTCAGCCTCACACCTTCGTGTTTCGCGGCGCCGCGTTGCTGCGCGGTCGTCGTCTCGGCACAGGACTGGCCTGCTGATGCCGGCGCACCGCTAGCACACACCGCTCGCCGCTGCCGCCGGTCGACTAGTCGTCGACCGACGGTGGGGCACCCGCCTGCGTAGCGGGTGGCGTATCCGGAGCTGACTGCTTCGTTTCGATACGCGTGCCACTTCGTGGCCCGGTGCACAACGAGCGGTAGCCGCTCGGCTCCTGCCGCCATCGCCGCACGTCTGCCGACCGCAGAACGTGCCCGCGGCAGAAAACGCCTCCGTGCCGCGACCGGGCGACCCATCGTCTCTTGTATCCGCCCTTTCAGATCGCGACTGACGGCATCCGTCGATGAGTCGCGTGAGTCCCGTGACGACCGGGTCGTCGCGGGCACCCGTCGAACCGGTACACGGCCGTTCGACGTCACCGCGAGAAAACCGAACCTAAGGAAACGAACCATGAGTACGCAGACACTCGATCAGCAACGAGCGTCGACGACCGAGGCGATCGCCTCGCTGAGGCAGAACTCGCATCCGCCGAGTCCGCTCGACCGCCTCGCCATGCGGGTCGGCCTCGCGCTCGTGCTGTGGAGCAGGCGCGAGCACCGTGAACGTCCCAGCCGAGACGCGGAATGGGAGCTCATTGCGCGCCGCAACCGCCTCGAGCGGGAGCGGCGGGAACGCGAGGTGAGCTGGCTGCTCGCCATGCACAAACTCCCGCCACGGTGATCGCCATGAACACGATCACCCTTGGAGGCATCCTGGCCGCTGCCGAGTACATTTCGGCAGCGGCCGGGGTGCAGCCCTCCAGAGAGGGATCCGCGTCAGCCGATGACGACCTGGATCGCGGCCTCCGGCGTGTTCACGCGGAAACTGAACGACTCCTCGAGGTAGAGGCTCACGCTCTGGGCGTCGTGCGAGCGGTATCCGATCGCGAGATCCTGGCCGACCTCGAGCACGAAGTCCCCGCCGCGCAGGCTGAGCACGACGACTCCGTCGAGCCCAGGAACCCACTCGACAGGACCGCCGAGGATGTCGCGCAGATGCCGGATCAGCGGGTACCCGCCGCCCTCGTTCGCCTCGATCACGCTCGTCCACTGCGTCGGTCCCAGCGCCAGCGCGTACGGCCCATCGACTCCTGAGCGCTTCAGCGCCGCGATCGCCTGCGTGACCACGTCGTCGTAGTCCTGCGGAGCGCCCTCGTGCACCAGCGGCCGATGCGGCGACGCGGCGACGATGCCCGTGATGCCGGCGGCATCCCATCCGTTGAAGACGGCCGAGTTCTCCACTCGAGCGGCACGAACCGCGGCCTCGTCGAGGGGACCGAGGTCGACATCCTCCGCACCGCGATCGGCATCGTCGAGCTCTTCCCGGTCCAGCGTGAAGTCCGCTCGCACCTCCACCAGCGGCAGCACTTTGCGGCTTCGGGCGATGACGGATTCCTCGGGTGCAGCGACCACGCCTGTCACACGCCCAAGGTTGGTCGCCGAGTACTCCCAGCCGTGCGGTCCGGAGAAGTCGACGAGTTTGCGCGCGCCGAGCGCGACGGGCAGACGGGCGGATGCCTCGGCATCCAGCAGCGCCCAGGTCGAGTCGGTGAGCGGTGCGTGGTTGCGTAGCAGATGGTTCGTCATGATGCGGTCCCTTCCAGTTCGTCCGCGGGAGCGCGCAGCGACCCGATGCCGAGAGAGCCATCAGCCCCTCCGCCGTTCGACGGCTGGCTCTGCTCGTCGCCACCCGAGCTCAGCCCCAGCGTCTCGGCAAGGGCTGAGGGGTCGGCGAGCGCCTGCAGCACCGGGTTCGACGGCACGAAGAACGTGCCGCCCGTCACCGGGGTCGACACGTCGAGCAGCTTGTCGTAGAACCCGGGTGGGTCCCCGATGAACATCCGCTCCATCATGCGCATGGTGACCCAGAGCTGGGCCGAGTACCCGATGAAGTAGGTGCCGAACTCGCCGGCCCCGGGCCTGCCGAACGGCATGTTGTCGCGCAGGATGTCGTGCTCGACGCCGTTCTCGTCGACGATCGTCGCGAGCGTCTTGTGCGCCTTCTGGTTCTCGGCGCTGTCGGGCAGTTCGACGTTGTCGAGCTTCGTGCGGCCCATGACCGCCTCCTGCTGCTCCACGGTGAGCGACTTCCAGGCACCCATGTCGTGCAGGTACTTCTGCGCCACGACGTAGCTTCCGCCGGCGAATCGCGGATCCTCTTCGTCGATGACGGCCGTGGGCGCGAGGTCGCTGCCGATCGGATTGGCGGTGCCGTCGACGAACCCGAGCAGGTCGCGCTCGTCGAAGTAGCGGAAGCCCTGCGTCTCGTCGGCGATGCGCACTGCACTGCCGAGGGCATCCAGAAGCAGGCGCTCGAGTTCGAAGCACAGGTCGATGCGCTCGGCCCTGATATGGAAGAGCAGGTCGCCCGGTGTCGAGACCGCGGTGTGCACGTCGCCGCGGATGGTCGGGAACACCTCGAGCTCGGCGGGGCGGATGCCGGGAACCATGCGGTCCCACAAGAGGCGCCCGATGCCGACGACGCACGACAGATGTGCGCCGAGGTCGCGGAATCCGACCGTCTTCACGAGGTCGTCGATGCCGGAGATGGTGTCGCGCACAGTGTTGAGCGACGCGGCATCCGCCCCGACGGTCACGATGAGGAACACGGCGAACTTCGAGAGCGGGGCGTCGACGCTCTGCGCATCGATCGGCACCCGATCGCCGTGTTCGCTCGACATGCGGGCCCCTTTCCGCCTTTGCCACATTACCGCCGCACCGGTGTCCCTGTTCTGGGCGCAGGATCGACCGGAACGGTTCGCCCGATCCGAGGTAAGTTCACTTCACATGGGGCAGGAACCAGTCCGACCACGGGCGGGCGAGGCAGCGCGCTTCGTGATGAACGCGTTCAGCACCGAAGCCACGGTGTACGGCATCGTGCTGGTGACGGCCCTGACCGCCATCGGCTGGAAGTTCGAGACCGACCTCGAGGTGCTCGGCTTCATCGTGGCGACCACGCTCGTCTTCTGGGTGACCCACGTCTACGCTCGCGCCGTCGTCGCGCACAATGACAAGACGGGCGAACCGGTGCCGGTCAGAGCAGCGCTCGCCGAGTCGCTCCGTCATTCCTACGGGATGCTGCTGGCCATGCTGCTGCCCGCGTTCTTCCTCCTGCTGGCTGCACTGAACGTGATGGACGAGTACGTCGCCTATTACATCGCGCTGCTCGTCGGGATAGCGATGCTGATGATCATCGGCTACATCGTGGCCCTGCGGAACCGTCGTTCCTGGTGGCGGCGCATCGCGGCCGCGGTGATCACGGGCCTGCTCGGCGTGATCGTGATCGTGCTCGGCATCCTCGCGCACTGATGCGCACTGATGCGGACCGTCGTCCCGGGTGACGCGGTGCCTGCGGCTGACTCGATGTGCGGCGACTCACAGCGCCACCACACGGATTTCCGTTCGGTTCCAAGGCCCCGCGGGTAACGTTCGAGGTGTCCCTTGATGTCTGCGACGCACACGATGACCGACCACAACCGCACGGCAGAACGGCCGCCTTCCCGCGCTCGATGGATGCCTGCTGTCCGGTTCGCCGCCGTGGGAATCGGATCGATCTTCGCGGCGCTCGCGAGCGTCGCTGCGCTCACCGTCGCCGAGGGTTTCTGGGTGCGCGGGCGGCTTCTCCCGTCGCGCACGGAGGACCCGGAGGCGGCGAGAGGCCTCTTCGGGCGGCAGCACCAGGGGCCGCCGCTGAACCTGGTGCTGATGGGAGATTCCCTGGCCGTCGGGTACGGCTCCGAGGATCCGACGGAAACCGTGGGTGTGATCCTGGCGAACGAGCTCGCCGAGCTGTCGGAACGGCCGGTGCAGCTGGAGAACGTCGCGAGAGTCGGCGCGGAGTCGATCGACCTGCTCGTCCAGTTGGGCGCTGTGCGCGGGTTCTCATCGCGTCCCGATGTCGCGGTCGTCATCGTGGGTGCCAACGATGCGATGCACCTGCGCCCCCTCAACGAGTCGCTCGGAGCGCTCCGCACGACCATCACCGAACTCCGCGGCATGGGCGCGCAGGTCGTGCTCGCCAGCTGCCCCGACCTCGGAACGGTGCGCCCGTTCTTCGAGCCGCTGCGGTACTTCGCGCACTGGCTCAGCCGCCTGCTCGCCACCAGCCAGACGATCGTCGCCCTGCGCGCGGGCGCCCGCACCGTCTCACTGGCGGACTCGCTCGGCGCGCTCTTCCGCCAAGATCCCGGCACGATGTTCTCGCAGCTGGACCACCTGCATCCGTCCGCAAGGGGATACCATCACGCAGCCGAAGTACTGCTGCCCAGCGTGCGAGCGGCAGCAGGGTACCCGATGGGCGACGGGCGATTCGTGCCGCACCGGGTCTACGACAAGAACAGCAGGCATCCGCTCGCCTGGCTCGCCTTCCGCGCATCGCGCCGGGCCGGAATGCGCCTGCGGCACAGTCGCGGCATCACTACAGCGTCTGCCTAGCGCCGCGCGCGCCGCGCCGGGCGCGCATCCTTGCCTATCGCCTCGCGCGAACCTGGGTCTCCCCGCACAATCCGCTCGAACCGGTTGCGGCAGCGCGGCACCTACGGAATCGTGGCCGACTCGAAGGAAAGCAACCGGAAGGAGAGCCCATGCTCACCCTCACCGAGAACGCCACCACGATCGTGAAGACGCTGACCACTCAGTCGGTCGATTCGCCCGAAGGAGGCCTGCGCATCAGCAGCCCGGACCCGAATGCCACCACCTTCTCGGTGGCCGTCGCGCCCGCGCCGGAGGCCGACGACCAGGTCATCGTCGACGGCGACGCGCGCGTCTTCGTCGAGGAGAACGCCTCAGTGGCGCTGGCCGACAAGATTCTGGATGCCCAGCTCGACGACCAGGGAGCTGTGCACTTCCAGCTCGGGCTGCAGGCGTAACGCCGAGCGCCGCCGGGCGCGACGACCGGCGTCGCAAGGGCGGGTCACCTCAGGGTGGCCCGCCCTTCGCGTTCTCAACGAGCGCCTCTCACCCCAGCAGCCCTCGATCGACCGCCTTGCGCACAGCATCCGTGCGCGACGTGGCACCGAGCTTCTGGAACAAGCCGTACACGTGCCGCTTCACGGTGCCCTCGCCGATGCCGAGCTGAGCGGCGATCTGCTTGTTCGACTGCGCCAGGCTGATCAACCGCAGCACCTCCAGCTCTCGCTGCGTGAAGGCATCCTTCTCCCTGAGCGCCGGATGCTTCGCCTCCGCCACCGGCGGCGTCATCACCGCGTCGACCAGAGCGTCGATGAGCACGGCGCCCGACGTCGACTTGCTGAGGAATGCGCGCGCGCCCGAGCGCAGCAGCGTGTCCCTCAGCGGTGCGTGGTTGTGCATGGTCACGATCGCCACGGCCGACTGCGGAGAGATGCGGCGCAGTTTGAGCAGCGTGTGCTCCACGGGCGTGCCGTCGATGTCGACGTCGAGAACGACGAGCTCCGGCCGGCACGACTCGACGAGGGCGACGCCCTCGGCACTGGTGGCGGCAGAGCCGACCACGTCGATGCGTCCGTCGTGCTCGAGCAGGCCGCCGAAGGCATCCAGAAACACGCGGTGATCATCGATCAGCACCGCCGTGATCGGGGCGCTCCGCGAATACTCAGTCATTGGCATACGGCACTTCCACCAGCACTCGCGTTCCCGCACCCGGAGTCGACTCGAGCGAGAACGCCGACCCGATCAACTCTGCACGCTCGCGCATCCCGACCAGCCCCATGGCTCCAGGACGGATGCTCAGCGGGCTGAAGCCGCGGCCGTCATCCCACACGGTCACGGCCAGGCCCTCGGCATCCCACTGCAAGCGCACTCCGACCCGCGCTGCCTGCGCGTGCGCGAACGAATTGCGCAGCGCCTCACGGATGATGAGGAACACCTGGTCGCGCGTCGCATCCGCCAGCACCCGCGGTTCGCCCGACATCGCAACCTCGAAGTCGATGCCGCGCACCTCCGCCTCGGCAAGGTAGAGGTTCACCGACTCGATCAGCGACCGCGACGTCGTGATCTGCCGCAGCTCCGTGGCGATCGTCTGCGCCTCGGCGAGCGCCTGGCCGATGAGCTCACGGCCGGCCGAGCGAGTCGCCGCGCCACCCGGGCCGGGCTGGGTCTGCGCGAGGTCCAGCTTCATCAGCCCGGAGGCGAGCGTGTGCGCCACCCGGTCGTGCAGATCGCGGGCGATGGATGCCCGTTCCTCTCGTTGCACCGCGGTGATGCGGTTGAACAGCACCTCGACGTACGCCACTGCCGCGGCGCCCATCATGCGGAAGATCTGACCGCTGAGCGTGAGTGCCACCGCATCACCGGGCAACGGATGCCCCGCGGCAGCGACCGCGTCGGTCACCGCCGGCAGACCCACCGTGAACAGCAACCGCGCTGCCAGCAGGCTCTCGGACGGATGGATGTGCTGACCCGCCCTGGCAAGACCCACGCCGGTTCCGCGGTCGTCGAGCGCTCTGCCGTGCTCCTCGATCACGAATCCCAGCTCGACGAATGTCGAGCGGATCAGAAAGCGCACCTGGTCGTGCAGTTCCTCCTCGACCTGGTCGTCGGCGACGAGTGCACTGCCGGTCTGCGCCAGACCATCGCGCACCCGCACGAACACGTGCTCCACGACGTCGTCGAGGCGACTTCGATCGACCTTCACATCAGCACCACGATCACCAGATTCGAGACCACCTGACTCACCATGAACACGGCGTACATCCGTTTCGTTCCGAGGCTACGACCATAGGCGGCGATACCGATCATCGCCAGCGCGGCGGCCAGCAGGCACGCCGCGACGATCCGGGCAGGCGCCGAAGGGACGAACAGGCCCGCGACTCCGACCGCGCAGCATCCCACCGCAGTTGCCCAGGCCGCGGGACGGATGCCCAGGGTCACCGGAAGCGTCCGCCTGCCCGCCACCCGGTCGCCCGCCACGTCGGCGAGGTCCTTCGTGTTGCCGGCCACGGCCATCCATGCCGCCATGAGCACGGCGACGGCGATCGTCCCGGGCGCCGGAACGTTCCCTGCGGCGAACGCACCGCCCAGGTAGGTAGCGATTCCGCCGCCGAAGATCACGAGGGATGCCGACCAGACACGCTGCTTCGCCGCATGCCTGCCGGCCGAGTACAGCCATCCGAACCCGAGCATCGCCAGCGCGCACACCAGCAGGCCGAGGCCGACGACCGCGCTGAGCACGACGGCCGCCACCGCGAAAGCGATGCACCAGCCGATTGCGGCCCGCACCGGAAGGCGCCCGCTCGCGAGCGGTCGCGTCGAGCCGTTCAGGCGGTCGCCGGGGATGTCGGAGACGCCGTTCAGCAGGTACACGAACCCGGTCGCGGCCACCCACGAGACGACGCCGACGACGAGGAGACCCGCGTCCGCCGCAGACAGCCTGCCCCAGCCGGGGCCTCCCATGGCGGCACCGGCCACGAACCGCAGCGCGAACATCGCGAGCACGATCGGACGGCACTCCGCGAACACCAGCGGAACGACGCGCCAGCCGAGCCCGCGGGCATCCTCGCCCGGTCTCGACTCCGCATCGATCGTCACGCCACGATCATGGCGCACGATCGGGGGTCGGCGCAGGTCGGCCTCGACTACAGGCCCAGCGAGCGCGCGATCAGCATGAGCTGCACCTCGGTGGTGCCCTCGCCCACTTCGAGGATCTTCGAGTCGCGGTAGTGCCGTGCCACCCGGAACTCGTTCATGAAGCCGTTGCCGCCGAAGATCTGCGTGGCGTCGCGCGCGTTGTCCATGGCGGCTTCGCCGGCGACGAGCTTCGCGATGGATGCTTGCGTCTTGAACGGCTTCCCCGCAAGCATCAGCGCGGCCGCGTTGTAGTACGCCTGACGGGCCACGTGCGCACGCGCCTGCATGCGCGCGATCGTGAACGCGATCGACTGGTAGGCGCCGATGGCGTGGCCGAACGCCTCGCGCTCCTTCGCGTAGCGCACCGACTCATCGACACAGCCCTGCGCCGCTCCGACCGCCAGAGCGGCGACGGCGATGCGGCCCTCGTCGAGGATGCGCAGGAAGTTCGCGTAGCCGCGCCCGCGTTCCCCGAGCAGGTTCTCCCGCGGCACCCGCACGTCGTCGAAGGCGAGGCCGTGGGTGTCCGACGCGTTCCATCCCACCTTGCTGTAGGGCGGATCCACCGTGAACCCGGGCGTACCGGAGGGCACGATGATCGTCGAGATCTCCTTCTTGCCGTCCTTCTCGCCCGTGACGGCGGTCACCGTCACGAGCGAGGTGATGTCGGTTCCGGAGTTGGTGATGAACTGCTTGCTGCCGTTGATCACCCACTCGTCGCCGTCTTCGCGGGCCGTCGTGCGCGTGGCGCCTGCATCGCTGCCGCCGCCCGGCTCCGTGAGCCCGAAGCCGCCGAGCGAGATGCCGGCAGCAAGCGGTGGAAGCCAGGTCTGCTTCTGCTCCTCTGTGCCGAACCGGTAGATGGGCATCGCACCGAGCGAGACACCGGCCTCGAGTGTGATCGCCACGCTCTGGTCGTAGACGGCGAGCTCCTCGATGGCCAGGCACAACGCGAAGTAGTCGCTGCCCATGCCGCCGTACTCCTCGGGGAACGGCATGCCGAAGAGACCGAGCTCGGCCATCTGGGCCACGACCTCGTATGGAAAGCTGTGTTCCTCGTCGTGCTTCGCCGAAACCGGTTCGACCACCTCTCGCGCGAACTCGCGCACATGGGCTGCCAGCTCGCTGTACTCCTCGGGCAGCTCGGCCATCAACGGCTCAGGCATGTTCTCTCTCATTCCTCATGGTTGTGTGCGGCGGTCAGAATGCTCCGCGCCTGCCGCATCAACGGCTCGTCGACCATGCGTCCACGAACAGTGAACACGCCGTTCTCGGACGCGTTCGCAGCGTCCATCACCTCGAGCGCCCACGCGACCGCGTCGGCGGAGGGCGCGAACGCACGCCGCAGCACGGCGACCTGACGTGGATGGATGCACAGTGCGCCGGCGAATCCGGAGCTGGAAGCATCCGCCGCCTCTTCGGCCAGACCCTCTTCGTCGGCGATGTCCAGGTGCACGGTGTCGTACGCAGGCTTGCCGAACGCGGCCGCCGCGATCAGCACGCGGGCCCGTGCGTGGCGCGCCACGTCGCGGTACCGGCCGTCGGCTCGCCGGCTGGACGTGCCGCCGATCGCGGCCGCCAGGTCTTCGGCGCCCCAGGTCAGCGCGACCACAGCGTCACACGCCGCAAGGTCCTCCGCACGCACGATGCCGAGCGGGCTCTCGCAGAGTGCGACGACGCGCACGTCGGGAATCGCCGCCGTAAGCGCCTCGACCTGCTCGGGGCTCTCCCCCTTCGGCAGCATCAGCGTGCGGAAGGGTGTGTCGAGCACCGCACGGATGTCCGCCTCCTGCTCGCCGGTGTCGCTCGCGTTCACGCGCACGATCGTGGTCTCCGGGCGCAGACCCGCCGACGTGGCGGTGAGAAGCGCGCGACGGGCGGCATCCTTCCCGTCGCGCGCGACCGCATCCTCGAGGTCGAGGATGACCGCGTCGGCCGCTGCCGCCGCCTTCGCGTACCGGTCGGGCCGATCGGCCGGGCAGAACAAAAGGGCCGGCCCCGGTGGCGGAAGCTCAGCGCTCATCGGCCGCCCCGCCTTCGCCAGTTGCCCCCGCGCTCGACGGTTCGGGCCGGCACAGCATGAGCGTCGACCGCACGGCGACCGCGACGACCTCGCCGCGCTGATTGCGGCCGGTGTGCTCGAACTCGACGATGCCCTGCCCTGGCCGGCTCTTGGAGAGCCGCTTGGAACGTATGCGCGTCTCGGCATACAACGTGTCCCCGGCGCGCATGGGACTCGGGAAGCGGATGTCGGCGAAGCCGAGGTTGGCCACGATGGTGCCCTGCGTGAGCTGCGCCACCGACATGCCGACAAGGGTCGAGAGCGTGAACATGCTGTTGATCAGCCGCTCGCCGAACTCCGTGGATGCCGACCATGCGGCATCCAGGTGCAGCGACTGCATGTTCATGGTGAGGGTGGTGAACAGCACGTTGTCGGCCTCGGTCACGGTGCGCCCCGGCGCGTGCACGTAGACCGCGCCCTCCTCGAACTCCTCGAAGTACAGCCCGCGCTGCTGGATGCGTCGTTCCTCACTCACGAGAGCTCCTGTTCGTTGCCGGTCGCGGTGTCGTCGGTCGCGGTGTCGTCGGCCACCGCCACCACCGCGACGACCTGGCCGCCCGTCACCTGGTCACCGACGGCGACCCGCAGCGACACCGTGCCGGCGTGCGGCGCCCGCAGCACGTGCTCCATCTTCATCGCCTCCACGATCAGCACCGGATCGCCTTCGGCGACGACCACGTCGTCGTCCACGGCGATCACCGTGACCGTGCCGGGCATGGGTGAACGCAGCTCCGGGTTCGAGGCCTCGTCGTCGGCGGCATCGGACACCGCCTCCCGCTGCACGAGCGTGAAGGATGCCCCGTCCTGGAACAGCAGCATCCTGTCGCCATCGGCCGCGAAACGGTACGAACGAGCGACGCCGCAGGCTCGGATCCGTGCGATATCGCCCTCGAGTTCGACGGATGCCTCGACCGGCTCCGCGTCTCCCACGGCGACGTGCGCAGCATCGGGTGCGCCGGTGATCAGTACATCGACCGCGTGCTGCTGGCCGTGCGACGCCAGCGCATAGCGGGACGGCGCGTGCTCCCCCAGCCGCCAGCCGGATGGGACGTCCCACGGGCCATGCCCCGCTGCCGTGTACGCCAGCGAATGCAACACCAGTGCTGCCGCCATCAGCACCTCATCGTCGACGGCCCGGAACCGCAGGCCGTCGAGCCGGCGCTCGATCAGTTCGGTATCGAGACGTCCCGCCCGCACGTCGGGGTCGTCCACCAGCAGCCGCAGGAACTCCACATTGGAGTCGACGCCGAGCGTCACGAACCGGCCGAGCGCGGCATCCAGCCGCTCCAGCGCCGTGGCACGATCGGGCGCCCACGCGATGAGCTTCGCCATCATCGGGTCGTAGTCCGAGGTGACGGTGAGCCCCTCGATCAGCGCACTGTCGACGCGGATGCCGTCACCGGCCGGCTCGTCGAGCCGCAGGATGCGCCCGCCGGTGGGCAGGAATCCGCGCTGCGGGTCTTCGGCGTAGATCCGAGCCTCTACGGCGTGTCCGGCCAGCGTCACGTCGTGCTGTGCGAAGTCCAGGCGCTCCCCCGCCGCGATGCGGAGCTGCTGCTCGACCAGGTCGATCCCGCGGCGCCCGTCGATCACGCCGACCAGCTCGGTGACCGGATGCTCCACCTGCAGCCGGGTGTTCATCTCCATGAAGAAGAACTCATCAGGGGCATCCGCGGAGACGATGAACTCGACGGTGCCCGCACCGCGATATCCCACACTCCTGGCCGTCTCGACGGCCGCCTGGCCGATCCGTTCCCTGGTCGCGGCATCCAGGAGCGCCGACGGCGCCTCCTCGATCACCTTCTGGTGTCTGCGCTGCAACGAGCACTCCCGCTCGCCGAGATGCACGGTCGTGCCATGGGCATCCGCAAGCACTTGCACCTCGATGTGCCGCGGCGTCTGCACGAAACGCTCGATGAAGAGCGTGTCGTCGCCGAACGACGAGGATGCCTCGCGCCTCGCCGTCTGCAGCGCCTGCAGCAGGCCGCTCTCCTGCTCGACCAGGTGCATGCCCTTGCCGCCGCCGCCGGCGGACGGCTTGATGAGCACCGGAAACCCGATGTCGAGCGCCGCACGGGCGAGGGTCTCGTCATCGAGCCCGGGTTCCGCGATGCCCGGCACGGTCGGAACACCGCGCTCTGCGACCGCCTTCTTGGCCCGGATCTTGTCGCCCATCACCTCCAGCGCCTCGACGCCAGGACCGATGAACACGATGCCGGCCGCCTCGCACGCTCTGGCGAAGTCGGCGCTCTCGGAGAGGAACCCGTACCCAGGGTGGATCGCGTCAGCGCCCTGGGAGCGCGCCGCATCGATGATCCGCTCGACGGAGAGATAGCTCTCGGCGGCGCGAGCCGGCCCGAGGCGGACGGCGACGTCGGCGAGGCGCACGTGGCGGGCATCCGCGTCGGCGTCGCTGTAGACCGCGACCGAACGGATGCCCAGCGAACGCAGGCTGCGGATCACCCTGCAGGCGATCTCGCCACGATTGGCGATGAGCACGGTGTCGAACATGACGGTCACATCCTGAAGACGCCGTACGAGACGTCGTCCATCGGGGCGCGGGAGCAGACCTCGAGCGCCAGCCCCAGCACGGTTCGCGTGTCGGCGGGATCGATGACCCCGTCGTCCCACAGCCTCGCCGTGGAGTAATAGGGACTGCCCTGCTTCTCGTACTGCTCGACCACCGGCTCCTTCAGCGCGGCCTCCGCCTCGGCGGAGAGCGTCTCGCCCTTGGCCTCCAGCTGGTCGCGGCGGATGGTGGAGAGCACCGAGGCGGCCTGCGGTCCGCCCATCACCGAGATGCGGCTGGCGGGCCACATCCAGAGGAAGCGCGGTGAGTAGGCGCGGCCGCTCATGGAGTAGTTGCCGGCTCCGAACGAACCCCCGATGATCACCGTGAGCTTGGGTACCCGCGCGCACGCGACCGCGGTGACCATCTTGGCGCCGTGCTTCGCGATGCCGGTCGCCTCGTACTCGCGACCCACCATGAAACCGGTGATGTTCTGCAGGAACACCAGCGGGATGCGCCGCTGATCGCACAGCTCGATGAAGTGCGCACCCTTCAGCGCCGACTCACCGAAAAGCACGCCGTTGTTCGCGACGATGCCGACCGGATGCCCGTGGATGCGCGCGAACCCCGTCACCAGAGTGCGCCCGTACTCGCGCTTGAACTCGTGGAACCTGCTGCCGTCGACGACGCGCGCGATGACCTCGCGCACGTCGTACGGCTCCTGCAGGCTGACCGGCACGACGCCGTACAGTTCAGCGGGATCGACCGCGGGATCCTCGGCCGGCTCCACCTTCCACGCGCGTTCCCGCGACGGCGGCAGCTGCTCGACGATGTCGCGAACGATGCGCAGGGCGTGTGCGTCGTCGTCGGCGAGGTGGTCCACCACGCCGGAGAGCCGCGCGTGCGTGAGCCCGCCGCCGAGATCCTCAGCGCTGACGACCTCACCGGTCGCGGCCTTCACGAGTGGCGGTCCGCCGAGGAAGATCGTGCCCTGGTTCTTCACGATCACTGTCTCGTCGCTCATCGCCGGAACGTACGCGCCGCCTGCGGTGCTGGAGCCGAGAACGGCGGAGATCTGCGGGATGCCGCGGGCCGACATCCGTGCCTGGTTGTAGAAGATGCGCCCGAAGTGCTCCCGGTCGGGGAACACCTCGTCTTGACGTGGAAGGAATGCTCCGCCCGAGTCGACCAGGTAGATGCACGGCAGCTCGTTCTCGAGCGCGATCTCCTGCGCGCGCAGGTGCTTCTTCACGGTCATCGGGTAGTACGTGCCGCCCTTGACCGTCGCGTCGTTCGCCGCCACCATCACAAGCCGGCCGTGGATGCGCCCGATTCCCGCGATGAGGCCGGCGCCGGGCGCGTCGCCGTCGTACATGTCCTCTGCCGCGAGCGGCGCGATCTCGAGGAACGCGCTGCCGCGGTCCAGCAAGCGGTCGATGCGGTCCCTGGGCAGCAGCTTGCCGCGAGCCACGTGACGCTCCCGCGACGCCTCGGAGCCGCCGCGCGCAACCCGGCTGAGCCGTTCGCGGAGCTGCCGCACCTGCTCCCGCTGCGCCCGCTCGTTGGCGGCGAACTCCGGACTCGAGCGCCGTGCGGCACTGGTGAGCACATCCATGGGCAGCGTCTCCGGGCCGCGAGAAACGAATGCGGCGATCAAGATTCAGTGAACGACCAATAACTGATTTCAGGTTATCGATCGTTCACCGAGTTGTCCAGGCGCATATCCTGGAAGACGTGGCACAGACCTGGCGAGCGACCGAGAAGGCCCGCACGCGCCAGAAGTATCTGGATGCCGCCGTGCGGCTCTTCGCCCGACGCGGCTTCCACGCGGTCTCGATCGACGAGCTCGGCTCCGCCGTCGGGCTGAGCGGGCCTGCGCTGTACCGGCACTTCCCCGGCAAGGAGGCGATGCTCGGCGAGATCCTGGTGAGCACGAGCGAACGCCTGCTCGTCGGCCTGGAAAAGACGCTGGAGCTGCAGACCCCTGACGAGGAGACGCTGCGCAACCTCGTGCACTTCCACCTCGACTTCGCGATGGCCGAGCGCGACATCATCCGCATCCAGGACCGGGAGCTGCCGAGCCTCCCCGAGGAACAGAACCGCACCGTACGGCGGCTGCAGAACCGCTATCTGGACGGATGGGCCGACGTGCTGCTGCGCATCCGTCCCGGGCTGACGCGGGCGGATGCCCGGGTGCAGATGCACGCCGTGTTCGGCATCCTCAACTCCACGGCGCACAACTCGATGAGCGATCGCTCGGTGGATGTCCGTGGAATCCTCGAACGCGCCGCGGTCGCGGTGCTTCTCGGGCCCGTCAGCGAGCGGTGACCTTGCCGAAGACCCGGGCGATCGGGGCCACGATGAGCGGTCGCGCGGCCACCCAGCCGGCGGCCATCACCACGAGCGACAGCACGAAGATCCAGAATCCCGCCCAGTTGACGGCATCCTGCCCGCCGTACATGTGGTTGAGGTTGCGCAGCGCACCGGTGGCGAACACGAGCGCGACGTGCACGATGATGAACGCCACGAAGTAGATCATCACCGGGAAGTGCACGGCACGCGCCCACTCCACGGGGTAGGCCGAGTTGAGCCGCTCCGCGCCCTTCGGCCACACGCCTGACATGCGCACGCCGGTGATCGCGGCGAGCGGCGCGGCGATGAACACGGTCACGAAGTAGGCCAGCTCCTGCAGTGAGTTGAAGTTGACCCATCCGTCGTCGGTCGGCCAGTTCAGCGATGCGTACTTCAGCGCGGCGGTGATCGCGTTCGGGAACACGGACCAGTTCGTGGGAACCAGTCGCATCCACTGTCCCGTGCTGAACAGCAGCACGACGAAGACCGCCCCGTTGACCAGCCACAGCACATCCAGCCCCTGATGCAGCCAGAGGTTGAGGCTGATCTTGTGCTTCGGGTTGCGCTTCGAGGTCCAGAAGGCGTTCGGGCGCTTGTCGCGACGAACCGTCAGGCCGGTGCGGATGATGAGCACGATCAGGAAGGCGTTGAAGAAGTGCTGCCAGCCCACCCACGCCGGGAACCCGATCGGAGCACCGTTCGGCAGCGCGTACTGCCCCGGATAGGTGTGCACGAAATCGCGCATGAAGTCGAGCCCGAGGAACCAGCGCACGGCGAGCACGACGACCGTCACGAGGCCGACGATCGCGAGCGCGAGGATGACCGCGACTCCGACCCACTGCACCGGGGTGAAGGCGCCGAGCGTGCGGGGGTTTGCGGCCGTGGAGGATGCCGGGCGAGCGGGTGTCGCCGCGCGGGCGGCGGTGGATTCCGAGCGAGCGGGTGTGGGCGTGCGGGGTGCGGCGGCGGGCACGCGAGCGGCGGGAGGAGGTGCCGCGGGGGTCGGCGCTTGCGGTTGCGGCTTGGCCTCTGCGCTGGGTGCCGCAGTGCTCGCCGCCTTCGGGATGCCGGTACGGGGCAGCGACGACCGGCGATGTGGCGGCTGCGAGGACGCGGGCGGTCCGGCTGCCGGGGGCTGCGCGGGTGCGGAAGGCTCGGACGGCCGGTCAGCCGGAGGCTGCGCGGGTGCGGACGGCCTGGCAGCCGGGGACGACTGCGTGGTGCCTTCTGGTTCGGCCGTTTCGCCAGCCCCCGGACGGCGGGGCAGCCCCCGGCGCATGGCGGGCGGCTTCGCGTCGGACGATGCGCCGGAATTCGGACGATCCGCCGGATGCGAAATCGCTTCCTCATGCGGCCGATCGTTCGTTTTCCGGCCGACCGCGTCAGGGATCGGCGCCCCGTCGGACGACTCATCCGCCGACGTCTCGACGAGCTGCGCGGCGGCGACGGGCGGCCAGGCCTCGCCACCGCGCGTTCGAGGCAGGCCTCGCCGCCCGGCCTGCACCGGCTACGCCTTCCGCGCTTCGAGCACGGCGATCAGCTGCGGAACGACCGTGAACAGGTCGCCCACGACGCCGAAGTCGGCGATCTCGAAGATCGGAGCGTCGGCATCCTTGTTGATGGCGACGATGGTCTTCGCCGTCTGCATCCCCGCCTTGTGCTGGATCGCACCGGAGATGCCGAGCGCCACGTAGAGCTGCGGGCTCACCGAGACGCCGGTCTGCCCGACCTGGTACGAGTGCGGCACGTATCCGGCGTCGACGGCGGCTCTGGATGCCCCGACCGCCGCCCCGAGCACGTCGGCCAGCTGCTCGACGAGTTCGAACTTCTCTGCCGATCCGAGTCCCCGGCCACCGGAGACCACCTTCGCCGCGCCGCGCAGTTCCGGACGTGAGGATGCCGCCACCTCGGCCTCGAACGACTCGATCGTGGCCGCGCGCGCTCCCGACGGCGTCACCGTCAGCTGCTGCGACTGCGCCGGGGCCGCCTCGGCACGGGCATCCACGGCGCCCTCACGGAGAGTGACCACGAGTGGGCCGAACGTTGCCGCAGAATCGACGTTGAACGCGCCGCCGAACACCGAGTGGTGCACGACCACGCCCTCCTCGTCGCGCGAGAGGCCGACCGCGTCGACCGCGATCGGCAGCCCGGCCCGAGCGGAGAATCGGCCGCCCACATCCCGCCCGTCCACGGAGTTGGACACGAGAACGGCATCGGGCTGCACGAGCTCGAACGCCGCGGCGAGCGCGTCGACCACGGGAACGGTGAGCTCCGCACCCGGCTCGGCCAGCAGCACCTGCTGCGCACCGAGCGACGCCGCCTGCTCGGCGACACCCTCCGCATCAGAGACCAGAAGCGCGACCGGCGAGCCGATCTGCGCCGCGGCACCGAGCATCCCGGCGGCGCTCTTCGCAAGCTGTCCGTCGGCACGCACCTCGAGCAGGGTCAGGACGGGGTTGCTTCCGAAATCGGCCATCGTCGCCTCCCTCACGCCAGCCGGTTCTGCACGAGGAACTCGGCGAGCTGTTCGCCGGCATCCCCCTCGTCGACGATCTTCACGCCCGCCCCGCGTGGTGGCCGCTCACTCACGGCGATCATGATCGAGCGCGGCGCATCCTCCCGCTCGGCGACGACGCCGAGGTCGGCCACCGAGAGCACCTCGTACGGCTTCTTCTTGGCCGCCATGATGCCCTTGATGTTGGCCATGCGGGCATCCGGGAGCGACTCCGTGATCGAGATCACGGCCGGCAGGGATGCCGACACCGTGGCGACGCCGTCGTCCAGCACGCGACGACCCGACACCGAGGCATCCGTGATCTCCACGGATGCCAACGCGGTCAGCTGCGGAACGCCGAGGCGCTCGGCGAGCATCGCGGGGATGACGCCACCCGACCCGTCGGTGGACTCGTTGCCCGCGATCACGAGGTCGAAGCCGGTGTGCTGCAGCGCTGCGGCGAGCACCTCGGAGGTGAGGCCCAGGTCTGCACCGAGCAATGCCTCGTCGACGACCTGCACCGCGGAGGATGCGCCCATAGCCAGCCCACGACGGATGCTCGCCTGCGCCGATTGCGGCCCCATCGACAGGAGCGCGATCTCGGTGTCCGGATGCCCGTCAGCATACGAAAGCGCAACCTCCAGTGAGCGCTCCCCGATCTCGTCGAGAACGGCGTCGCTTGCTGCCCGGTCGACGATGCCGGTTTCGAGGTCGAGTCTGCGGTCCCCGTAGGTGTCGGGGACCTCCTTGAGGAGAACGACGATCTTCATCGCACCGGCACCGCGTCGAGGGCGTACAGGTCGTCGGCGCCCGCGACCGCGGCGCTCTCCAGTCCCGACACCTGCGGCAGGATCTGCTGCGCGTAGAAACGGGCGAGCACGAGCTGCTCGGCCGCGGACTCGTCGCCGACGGATGCCGCAGCCAGTGCCGACTTCGCCAGCAGCCACGCGCAGACGCACAGCCCCCAGATGCGCAGGTACGGGCTCGATCCCGCGAGCACGGCACGGGGGTCGGAAACGCCCGTGCGAAGCATCCACTGCGTCGTTCGCTTGAGCGTACCCAGCTGGGTCTCCAGCTGGGACCGGATCGCGGCGAAGTCCTCGCCGGCGCCCGCGAGATCGGAGTCGATAGCCTGCAGCTGCTCGATGAACTCCAGCGCCGATGCACCGTCTCGCACGGGCAGCTTGCGGCCGACCAGATCGGCGGCCTGGATGCCGTTCGTTCCCTCGTAGATCGCGGCGATGCGGGCGTCCCGGTAGTGCTGGGCGACGCCGGTCTCCTCGATGTAGCCCGACCCGCCGTGCACTTGGAGTGCCAGCGAGGTGAGCTCGATGCCCTGATCCGACCCGAAGGACTTGCAGATCGGGGTGAGCAGGGCGACGACCTCGCTCGCGCGCTCACGAACCGCAGCGTCGGGGTGGTGCGTGGAGAGGTCGACCTGCACGCCGTGCAGCAGGATGAGCCGCCGCAGCGCCGCGATCGAGGCCTGTTGCGTGAGCAGCATGCGACGCACGTCGGGGAAGTCGATGATCGGCGACGGCTCGGACGAGCCGGGCGCGCGGCCCTGGATGCGCTGCTTCGCGTACGCCAGCGCGTCCTGGTACGCGCGCTCCGCCAAAGCGACGCCCTCGAGGCCGACCGAGGTGCGGGCCGTGTTCATCATGATGAACATGATGCTCATACCCCGGTTCTCCTCGCCGAGCAGGTATCCGGTTGCGCCCTCGTACGACATGACGCAGGTCGGCGAGCCGTGGATGCCCATCTTGTGCTCAACGGACAGCGCGCGTACTCCGTTGCGGTCGCCGAGCGTGCCGTCCTCGTTCACCAGGAACTTGGGCACCACGAAGCAGGAGATCCCACGCGTGCCCTCCGGCGCATCCGGGGTGCGGGCCAGCACGAGGTGCACGATCTGATCCGTGAGGTCGTGCTCGCCGAAGCTGATGAAGATCTTCTGCCCGGTGATCGCGTAGGTGCCGTCTTCGCGAGGCACGGCGCGCGTGGTCAGGGCACCGACATCCGACCCGGCCTGCGGCTCCGTCAGGTTCATGGTTCCGGCCCACTCGCCGGTGACCATCTTCGGCAGGAACCGCCGCTGCAACTCCTCGGTGCCCACCGCGGTGAGCGCCTCGATCGCCCCCTGCGTGAGCAAGGGTCCGAGTGCGAACGACATGTTCGCCGAGGTGATCATCTCCTGCATCGCCAGGCCCACTGCGCGCGGGAATCCCTCGCCGCCGAACTCCTGCGGCATGGGCACACTCCCCCAGCCGGTCTCGACGTAGGTGCGGTAGGCATCCTTGAACGCCTGCGGCACCGTGACAGATCCATCTGGGTGGTACTGCACGCCTTCGGTGTCGCCGATGCGGTTCGTGGGCGCGATCACCTTCGTGACGAATTCGCCGTAGCTCTCGAGCAACTCGACGACCGTGTCGAGATCGGCATGCTCGTAGCCCGGCAGAGCGGAGATCTCCGGATACCCGACAACGTGTTCCAGGGCGAACCGAAGATCAGTGAGAGGTGGACGATACTCAGCCATGCCTCCACGTTAATGGACGTTAACTGGATGTGAGAAGGGGATGCGTGTCAAGGCCCTGTGATTCCGGCTCGGCTCGGAGTGGACTTGTCGCTTGTATCCAAACGGTGCGTCGGAAGGAGATTCGTATGCCAGGGCGAGAGGACATGCCCTCGACGATCCGTCGATCGGACAAGCACGCCCAGAACCTGTGGGCGAAGACCCACGATTCGGCCGTCAAGGAGTACGGCGAGGGACAACGGTCGCATCGCACCGCATTCGCCGCGCTGAAGAACGAGTACGAGAAGGTAGGCGATCACTGGGAGCGCAAGGCAGAGCGCGGACCCTCCGACAAGCAAGCCGAGGGCGGCAGGAACACGCGCCGCAAGACGGCCGGCGGCGTGGATGCGAACGCCTCGAAGGAGCATCTGCTCGACGTGGCGCGCCGGCTGGACATCCGGGGCCGCAGCTCGATGAACAAGGATGACCTCGTCAAGGCGATCGAGAAGGCCAACGATAGGGCGACGGCGAAGAGCCGGTCCTGAGAAACCTCTACCGGCGTCATGAATGCCGCTTCCGCGCGTCTCTCAGAGAGAGACCAAAGGGGTATTCGGGTGCCTGTTGTGAGTTGCAGTGTTTCATACGATCCGAACGCGTTTCGTTCGCTCTATCGGAGTCCGTCGGATGACGAGCTCAAGACCGCTGTGGAATCGGCTCAGGCAGCCGTCCTACGGGAAAGCGCCGGAGACTGCTGGGTGATCCTCGACGTCGAGGCCGACGCGGCGGTCGATGCGAGGGTGAACCTCATCGTCGCCGTGCCGGATGGCCCGGATCACCGTGTTCGGCTGCACGAGGCCGTCGAACGCTTCGAGCGTAAGGTGACGGCACGCATCGGCGGCTTCGTGAATCGCGGGCTGCGCGTCATCGAGGCGCACAGCCCGATCGCGGTCGCCCGCTGTTAGCGACCTTCGACCGCGCCGCCGCCGACACCGAGGCATTGTTCCGGGGTCGATGTCATCGTTGGCACTAACATCGGAGCATGACTACCCGGGAGCCGTCCGCGAGCAAGAGCGGCCCACGACGCCGGCCGCGCCTGCAAGACATCGCCGAGGCCACTGGGGTGAGCATCAAGACCGCCTCACGCGCAATCCGCGGCGACGGGCCGGTGCGTGATGAAACCCGCGCTCGCGTACTCGCGGAAGCGGAACGGCTGGGCTTTCAGCTCAACGACATCGCGGCCGGGCTACGGCGCAAAGACCAGTCGATGACCACGGTCGGCGTCACCCTCGGCGATTTCACCAACCCCTTCTTCGCACCGATGCTCCGGGGCATCTACTCGGTCGCGGCACAGCACCACCACCTCGTGCTCTCCGGTGACGCGCAGAACGATGAGGAACTCGAGCACCGGGTGATCCGCCAGTTCTTCGCGCACCGGGTCGCCGGTCTCATCGTCGCCCCGATCAGCGCGGACCTCGGCTACCTGGTGGATGAGGTGTCTTACGGCGCCGCCATCGTGTTCGTCGATTCGCCGCCGCCCGGGCTCGACGGTCTGCTCGATTCCGTCACCACCACCAACGAGCAGACCACGCGAGATGGAATCGCCATGCTGGTGGCGCGAGGCCATCGTCGCATCGGCTACCTCGGGCATCCACTCTCCGGTAGCGGGGCCCTCGAACGGTGGCAGGGCTACCGGTCAGGGCTCGAGGCTGCAGGCATCCCGCTCGACATGTCGATCGTGCGCGACGGCCTCGTCACCGAGGGCGAGGCCCGGGTAGCCGCCGAATCGCTGCTGGCGATGCCGGATGCACCCACTGCCGTTTTCACTGACAACAACCGGCTCTGCACGGGGCTGCTGCTCAGCGATGGATACGATCGGAGACTCGTCGACGTTCTGAGCTTCGACGACTTCCCGCTCGCGCCGAAGTTCGGGGTGAGCGTCATCGACAGCGACCCCTACGAGGTGGGCCGCGTCGGAGCGCAGCTCCTCTTCGATCGGCTGCAAGACAGGGCTAGGCCGGTGCAGCGGGCTGTGGTGCCGGCCAAGCTCGTCGTGCGCAAACCCAGCTGACGGGCACCCGAGAACCGGGAAATACCCCGCTTCAGGCGACGAGTCGAAGCCATGCTGCGGCCAGTGCCGCGTGCCCCGCCGGAGTGGGATGAACGCCGTCCGCAGCCCAGTACTCCGGCCCCGTGGTCGCCGCGAGCTCGGCGAACATCCCATCCGCCGCGAGCAGGTGCGCCCCGTATCGCCTGGCGAGGTCCCGCACCGCTTGGATCTTCGGATCGAGATCGTCCCGCTGCGCTCTCTGCGCCGCATCCAGCGGGAGCAGGAACGGCTCGATGAGGATCAGTTGCACGCCGCGCTCCGCGAGCGGTGCGAGCAGACGGTCGTAGCCGGCCGCGTAGTCCCCGACCGGGATCACGTAGCCGTCGGGCGCGTAGGTATGCCAGCCGACATCGTTGATGCCGACCAGTACAGAGACGACGTCGGGTTCCGCATCCAGCACATCCCGCTGCCACCGCCCCTCGAGGTCCATGACCTTGTTCCCGGCGATGCCCGAATTCAGCCATCGAATCGCACGCTCCGGATGCCGCAGGCCCCACTCGCCCGCAATCCGCAGCGGGTATCCCCATCCGAGCGGCTGCTCGATCTCGAGGTGCTGGCAGTCGGTGATCGAGTCTCCCGTGAACATCACGGTGCTGCCGGGGTTGAGGGTGATCGTCATGCGGCTTCCTTGTCGTGAGGGGTGAAGGTGGCGACGCCGATTGTCGTGTCGCTCTGTCCGTAATAGGCGAACCACGTACCGCGGTGGAACACGAGCCCTTCGACGAAGGTGACATCGTCGACGAGCCCATGCCGCTCCTCAGGCGACGACGGCTCCAGCCAGGGCTCGGTGAGCTTCGCGACGACGCGGTCGGGACGGTGCGGGTCGATGAGAATCTGTCCGCATGCGTACCGCACGTCGTCGACGGCATGCACGATGGCGCTGTTGTGCATGAGCAGCACATGCCCGGTTCGGGTGATGACGGGCTGAGGTCCGGTCTCCACCAGGTCGCCCATGAATGTGCCGGGCTCCGGCCTGAGCACAGGCTCCGGGTTCGCCTCCCAGTGCAGCAGATCGGTCGAGTACGCGACGTGCACATTGCCCTCGCCGAACCACATGAGCCAGCGACCGTCGATCTGCTGGGGAAGGATGACCCCTCCCTTGCTCCACTCCTCACCCGGCGTCTCGCGGACGCCCGAGAACGTGTTGATCCCTGGAACGATGGGACCGTGCTTCTCCCAGTTGCGCAGGTCGGAGGATGTCGCCAGGCATAGCCGGGCCGTGTGCCTGTCCCATCCCGTGTAGGTGCAGTAATACGTACCGTCGATGAACACCAGCCTGGGGTCCTCGCATCCGTATCGCTCCCAGTCGTGCTCTGGCACCATCACCGGTTCCGGCTCGGTGTCGAAGGCGAATCCGTCGTCACTGAACGCCAGGCCCAGGGACGACACGATGTCGTCGGCGTGCGCTCGATAGAGAAGCGCGATGCGGTCGTCGACGACGATCGCGGCAGGGTTGTAGACGTTGCTCGACTCCCATGCGTGCCTCCCCGGCCGGAGCACAGGATTGTGCTCGGCCGGGGAGAACGGGCCGAACGGAAAGTCGATCGGCGGTGCTGCGGTCATTTCTTGATGAGCCCCTTGATGCCGGAGACGGTAGAGGCGATTCCCGCATCGAGGCTCGTCTTGCCCTCCAGCATCGGGTTCCACGACGTCGTCCCGATGTCGCCGGCCTTCGTCGACCAGGCATCGAGGAACTGCGTGATGAACTTCTGCTTGGCGCCGAGCTCGTACTTCGCGGTGGCCGCGATGCTCGCCGACGCGGCATCGCCGTTGGCCGCGAGAGCCGCGTAATACCCCTTGCTCCCTGCCGTGTATGCGATGGGCGCCACCGGCTCCTTCTTCATCGCATCGTTGAATCCGGTCGTGTCCATGTACGAGATCGTCTTCCAGACGGCATCCGGGTTCTTGAGTGTGGCGGGTGAGCACACGCCGTTCGCTTCGATCGGCTGCACGTTCGCCTTCGAGCCGACCGGCCAGGGCGCGAAACCCCAGTTGAACTTCGGCTTGTTGGGGCTGATGAAGTTCTGCAGCCACTGGCCGCCGAACATGAGCGGGATGCTGCCGTTGGAGAACGCCGCCATCGCGTTGGTCGCGTCATAGTCGGGGTTCGTCATCTGCCCCGCCTTGATCGCATCCACGAACTTCTGCGTGCCCGCCTTGAAGGTGGAGTCCGCTTGCACCCGGGTGGCGTGCACGAAGCTGTCGACGAATGGCTTGCCGCCGTTCGCAACGGAGTACGCGGAAGCACCCTGGATGCTGTCCAGCAGCGGCCATTGGTTGACCAGCGGCGTGCTCGACGGGTTCTTCTCCTTCAGCTTGGCGATGTCGGAGTACAGGTCATCCCACGTCCATCCGATCTTCGGGGCGTCCAGGCCGGCCGCCTTGAAGGTGTCGGCGTTGTAGAAGAAGCCGTATGTGTTGGCCAGGGTGGGGACCCCGGCGAGCTTGCCGTCAGTGGTCTTCCACATCGCGAGCGAGCCGGGCGCGAACCCGCTGCTCTTGAGGCCGTCGCCGGAGTCGAGCTTCGACGACCAGTCGTAGAGCAGGCCCTCCGATGCGAGGTTCTGCGCCTCCGCCGTGGTGCACCAGAAGAAGTCGGGCGCCTTCTTGGAGAGGATGAGGCTCGCGAGCTTCTGCGCGTAGTCGGAGTTCGGTGCGGGGTCGCGCTCGATGGTGATGCCCGAAGACTTCTCGAACTTCTTCATCGTGGCGTCGAGCGCCGCATTGGTTGTCGTCGTCTCCCAGGTCATGTACGAGACCTTTGCGCCGGACGATCCTGAGCCGTTCGATGAGGAACTGCAGCCGGCCAGTGCGAGGCCGGTCAGTGCGACTGCCGCGAACGCGGCGGTCATGCGTGAGCGATGCATGTGACTCTCCTTCGAGTGGATGTGGTGGTGGGTTGGGGGTGACGCCGGTTCATTTCGAGATGGTCCCCAGGGATCCGATGCCCTCCATGAAGTAGCGCTGGGCGAGGAAGAACAGGATGAGCGGCGGCAGCATGAACAGCAGGTTGGTCGCCATGTAGTAGTTGTATTGAGATCCGGCGGTGTCCCCGAGGAACGAGGCCATGCCGAGCGAGAGGGTGAACTTGGATCCCGTCTGCAGGTACACCAGCGGGTTGAGGTAGTCGTTCCACGCGAACTGGAACGACATGATCGCGATGGTGATCGACACCGGTTTGGTGATCGGCAGCATGATCTTCGTGAAGATGGTCCAGTGCCCTGCACCATCGAGCAGCGCGGACTCGTCCAGGTAGCGCGGGATGGACTGGTAGTACTGCCTGGCCAGGAACACGAAGACCGGGCTGCCGAAGAACGCGGGAAGGATGAGCGGAACCCAGGTGTCGATCAGCCCGAGCGAGATGTACAGGTGCTGCAGGGGGATGAGGCCGACGATGCCGGGCACGAAGAGGCTGCCGGAGATGAGCGCGAACCAGAGTTTGCGCCCGGGGAACTCGATCCGCGAGATCCCGTAGCCGACCACCATCGAACTGATGACGGCACCGACGGTCGACAGCACGGTGACGATCACGGTGTTGAGGAGCAGCCGGTAGAAGTCGATCATGTTCGGCCCGGTCACGAAGTTCGACCACTGGAACTCCTTGGGAAAGAAGGTGGGCGGCAGCTGGTTGATGTCGCCGTTCGACTTCAGCGCGATGCTGAGCATCCACACGAGCGGCAGCAGCATCGAGACGGCGAGCAGCGAGCACAGCAGGTACCACGCGATGCGCGAGACCACGATCGGCACCCGCTGCGAGAAGGACGAACGAACGTTGCGGGCTGCGACGGATGTCATGCCTCACCTCCGGCGGAGAAGCGCCCCCGAGTGAGCCGGAGCATCCCGAACGTGACGATCATCACGATCAGGAAGAGGACCCATACCTCTGCCGTGGCGTACCCGAGGTTCGGGGACGCGATGAAGTTCGCGAACCCGTCCGAATAGATCTTGTACATCAGCAGGTCGGTCGACGTTCCCGGCCCGCCCTTGGTGAGGATGGCCACCTGCGTGAATGTCTGGAACGCGCCGTTGAGCTGCAGCACGAGTTGGAGCAACAGGATGGGTCCGATCATCGGAAGGGTGATCTGGACGAACCGGCGGACCGCCCCCGCGCCGTCGACCTTCCCGGCCTCCGTCAGCTCGACGGGTACCGCCTGGAGCCCGGCGAGGAAGATGATCATCGTGCCGCCCACGCCCCACACGCCCACGATGAGCACGGACGCAAGTGCGACATGGGAGTCGCCCAGCCACATGCTGGTCGGCAGATGGAGCGCGCGCAGAACCTGGTTCGCGAGCCCGTACGTCGGGTCGTAGATGTACTTCCACAGGGTGAGCACCGCGACCGCGGGGAGCACGACCGGCAGGTAGAAGATCGTGCGGAAGAGCTTCACGCCGCGAAGCGAACGATTGACGAGCACTGCAAGAGCCAGCCCGGCGGCGATCGTGGCCGGCACCGAGATGACGACCCAGAGCAGTGTCACCTCGATGGAAGGCCAGAACTTGGGGTCGGTCGTGAACATCTCGACGTAGTTGTCGAAACCGATCCACTTGGCAGGCGTGAGCCCGTTCCACTCGGTGAAGGAGTGATACAGCGACGTCACCATGGGGTAGCCGACGAACAGGACGAGCCCGATGATGGCCGGCGAGATGAAGAGGTAGCCGGCGAGGGCATCCCGTCGCTTCTTCGCCGACAGGCCGGGCGACCTCACCCGCCCTCTCGCCAGCGTCCGCGCGGGCGGCGCCGGCATGCTTTCGATGGTGGCCCGTGTCATCCGTTCTCCTCCTCGAGCCGGTCGTTCCGGTGGATCCGGAGCGTGATGATCTGAAAGGGACGGAACTGCAGCAATGCGGTGCCTCCCTCGTGGGGAAGGTGCTCGAGCGTGCGCTCGAGCAGGTCGACCACCGACGCGCCCGCAGAGTCGATGTCCCAGCTGACGGTGCCGCTCGTGCGGGCACCGAGTGCCTCGTACAGGCGTACGACGAGGTCGCCGGACCGGTCCTCGGCGAGCTTGACGCTCTCCACGACGACGCCCGCGCCATCGACCCGGATGATCGGATCCACGGGACCAGCTCCGATGCGCTCGCGCAGCGGCAGGTTCAGCCGATGCCCGGCGGCGACGGCGTCTGCGATGGTCGCATCGCTCACCAGTCGGTAGGCGAACCGGTGCACACCCTGATCGGCCTCCGGATCCGGATACCGCGGAGCCCTCAGCAGCGACAGACGGACGTTTGTGCCCGGCAGACCGCCGCCCGCCGGCTCGCGCCTGCGCACGTCGTGCCCATACGTCGAGTCATTGGCGATCGCGACGCCGAATCCGGGTTCACCGACGTGCACCCAGCGGTGCGCGGAGATCTCGAACTTCGCGGCGTCCCAGGTGGTGTTCCCGTGCGTGGGGCGCTGCACATGGCCGAACTGGATCTCGGAGGTGGATGTGTCCGTTCGCACGTCGAGCGGGAAGGCGACCTTGAGGAAACGCTCCGCCTCGTGCCAGTCGACCTCGATCTCGAAGTCGATCTCGCGTTGCCCCGGTCGCAGCGTCGTGCGCTGGATGGCGGAGGACCGCCCGAAGCGACGATGCACGACGACCGTGGCTGAGCCGTCCTCGTTCCGGTCCACCCGCAGGTCGTCGACCTCCTCCAGCACCTGCGCCGTTCCGAGGTAGTGCTCGTCGACGTCCCAGGCATCGAACGCGTTGGGCAGGTCCTGGTGCAGCACCAGTTCGCCGATCCGGCCGCCTTCCGGCACCAGTTCCCGCGCCCGTCGCACGTCGATGACGCTGGGCATCGCCCCTGTCTGGTCGATCGTGATGCGCAGGGCGCCGCCGTCGAGGATCGTGAGTCCCTCTTCCTGTCGCACCGCGACCGCCGACAGGTCAGGGTCCTGGCCGGGGGTGGCGGCGCTGAGAGCGGGCACGCCGAGAGCCGGAACGGAGGCTGCGTTGAACGCGACGACGCTCGTGCCGTGCCCTGCCAGCGCCTCGAGTGCGTGTTCGATGAGCGCCTCGAGCTCGGTGCGAACCGCCGCATAGTTCTCCGCCGCCTGCCTGTGCACCCATCCGATCGAGGAGCCCGGCAGGATGTCGTGGAACTGCTGGAGCAGCACCGTCTTCCACAAGCGGTCGAGTTCGTCGTACGGGTACGGGATACCCAGCCGGGCTGTAGCGGTGGCGCTCCAGAGTTCGGCTTCGCGCAGCAGGTGCTCGCTGCGGCGGTTGCCCTGCTTCATCGCTGCCTGCGAGGTGTACGTGCCGCGATGGCCTTCGAGGTACAGCTCGCCCACCCACACCGGGGCGTCGGCGTACTCGGCCTCGGCCGCTCGGAAGAACGACTCAGGTGTGGCGTGCTGGATGCGCGGCGACCCTTCCAGGTCTGCCTGACGCCGCGCCCGCTCCATCATGATGACGGTCGGTCCGCCTCCGCCGTCGCCGTGCCCGAACGGCACGATCGACATCGTCGCTCCCCCGTGGTCGCGGAAGTTGGATGTGGCGTGTTGCAGCTCGCGTGGGGTCAGTTCCGACAGATAGCTGTCTACCGGCGGCATGTGACTGAACAGCGTCGTGCCGTCGATCCCCTGCCAGCGGAACGTGTGATGCGGGAACTTGTTCTTCGGGTTCCCCCACGACAGCTTCTGGGTGAGAAACCATCGGTAGCCTGCGAGCGCCGCGATCTGCGGGAGAGCAGCCGTGTAGCCGAACGAGTCCGGCAGCCAGACCTCCTCCGGCTCGAATCCGAACCGGTCCGCGAAGTAGCGCTTGCCGTGCAGCATCTGGCGCACGAGTGCTTCCCCGCCCGGGAGGTTCGTGTCCGACTCGACCCACATGCCACCGGCCGGGATCCACTGCCCGCGAGCGACGGCATCCTTGATCCTGGCGAACAGCTCCGGATGCGTCTGCTCGATCCACGCATACTGCTGCGCCTGAGAGCACGCGAACCGGAACTCCGGATACCGGTCCATCAGATCGAGCACGTTCGAGAAGGTGCGAGTGCATTTGCGGATCGTTTCCCGCGTCGGCCACAACCAAGCCGAATCGATGTGTGCGTGCCCGATCGCGGCAAGCCGGTGGGCACTGCTGTCTGCCCCTCGCTTCAGCTCCGGCGCCAGGACCGCGCGCGCTGCGCTCGCGGTACCAGCGACGTCATCCAGATCGAGGGCATCGCACGCCCGGTCGAGCGCTGCCAGCAGGCGCACACGGCGCGGGCGCTCGGCGGGCAGCTCCTCCGCCCAGCCGAGCAAGACGTCGAGGTCGACCTCGAGCGCCTGCACCTCGGGGTCGAGCAGAACGATGTCGGCCCTGACCAGCCGATAGAGCGGAGGACCGTCGGCTGCGAGCCCGTCGCCGAGGTGCGTCGGCCGGAACTGGGCCGCGGCGATGTCGGGGTTGGCCGCGGCCTCCACCCACAGGTCGACGCTGGGCTCGTCGAGGCGAAGCGGTGCCCACTGCGAACGCGGGTGGATGCCCTTGACGATCGCGCCGTCGCGGCTGTGCACGAGGCCCTCGCATTGGAATCCGGGACCCGAGTCCGGTTCGAACCCGATGTCGATCATCGCCACGAGGGTCGGCGCCGTGGACGCGAGACGCTCGCGCGCCCGCTCCGCGCGTGTCACGGCATCGGCCCACCCGGCCGGCACCGTCCCGGTCAGGTGGAACCAGCTCGTCGTCCATGCCGGCCCCCACGGGTCGCCGACCGCAGCAGGCCGGAACGCCTCGGCCGGCGCAGTTGCGCTGACGAAGGGCTCCGGCTCGCCCGGAAGCGCACGCACGGTGACGTCGAGCGGCACCACGGCCGTTTCGGTCGCGGGGCGGACGCGTTCGCGGAGTACGCGGCGGGCGCGGTCGATCACGCGCTGGGGACTGCTATGCATGGTTCGGTGGTGCTTTCTCTGCAGGGTGAAGTCGACCTGCACGAGCATCTGGAAAGCCGTGCCGGGGTCGTAGTAGGTGCGCTCTGGAAGTCGACCTGGTGGGAGAGCGACTCCTCGAAGGTGTTCATGTACTGCGTCGCAACCTCATCGTTGTGAGAGCTCCTCATCGAGTGGACTCGTGAGCCGGGACTTCGGCCACGGCAATGAGTGTGACAGCGTTGACATCGAATTGTCAACGTTGACATCATGGTCATATGGAAGTCGCTTCGACGACCCGGCCGTGGCTCGGGCCGCTCTACGACAGCGCGGTCGAGACACTGGATCGCAACGTCGTACAGGACGCCATCGGCACCTTCGTCCGAGCCGGCGGCGGTTACGCAGATCCGTGGACCCGCGACGCGGCGCTCAACAGCTGGGGCGCGGCGAGCATCCTCAGGCCTGACATCGCGCGAGCGACGCTCCTGCGCGTCTGCGACAGACTTCCCGACGGCAGACCGGCCGTGGCTCAGGATGACCAGTGGTGGGATCAGATCGTATGGGTACTGGCCGCCTCGGATCTCGCCGCTACGACCGGAGACGTCGGCTTTCTCAGGACGGCATGGAACGTGGGACGCGCCACCGTGGAGATCCTTCACCGCGACCGCTTCCGGCCACCATGGGGTCTCTACGCGGGGCCGGCGCTCATGCAGGACGGCATCTCGGGGCTTCCCACCCCACCCGCGACGAGCGATGAGCCGAGCTCCTTCGTGCTCGACTATCCCGAAGCCCACGAGATCATGGCCCTGTCGACGAACGTGCTCTACGTGGCGGCGTACCGCTGTCTCGACGACATGGCCCGAGCATTGGGCGAGGATGCCTGCGACTTCGCCGACCGGGCGGATCACCTCACCGACGCCATCCGCCGCCATCTCGCAGACGGCGATACCTTCGGATACTTCGTGCACGGTTCCGGCGATCTCGCGGGCACCCTTGACCGGCACAGGGAGGCCGCGGGTCTCGCTCTCGCGACGATGTTCGGCGTCGCGCCGCCGGGTGCGGCGCCCGCGGTGCTCGGTTCAGTGGGGCGGGGTCCGGCTGGGGCGGTGAATGTCGTCCCTCACTTCGCCGACAGGTATTCGGATGAGCGGCCCGGACGCCACAACGCCATGTGCTGGCCCATGGTCATGGGACTCGTGGGCCTCGCCTCCTCGGTGACAGGCGACGCGGGCGGCGCCACCCGTGTACTCGAGGATTTCCGCGTATTGGTCAGCAACAGCGGCGGCCGATTCGACGAGGTGTACGACGCGCTCACCGGGAATCCGAGCGGTGGCTGGCAGTGCGGCCGGCTCTGGAACAGCGAGCCGGATCAGACGTGGTCTGCGACATCCTTTCTCCGCCTCGTGCACTTCGGGCTGCTCGGCATGAGGCCGCAGGCAGCGGGCCTCAGCTTCAGGCCGTCGCGACCGGAGCGCGAGATCGTGACCGCACTCGACCTGTTGTATCGCGATGCGATTCTCGACGTCACCGTCGAGCCTGGCGAGCGCTTCTCAGTCTCCGTCGATGGACGCGACGTGACGCGCTCAGACGTGCATGTTCCGGGCGGTATCACGGGCCACCACACCGTGAGGGTGACGGTTTCGGAGTGAATGCGCTACCGGATGCGGACGGCGTCCGGCTGGATACTGATCCCGATCCGGGTGGTCTCCCCGAGGTCGTCGCCGTCGACCTCGAACACGCGCGGCTCATCGAGCTCGATCGTGAGCGAAGTGACGCGTCGATGTGTGGTGCTGTCGCTGCTCTCGGCGGCGTCGTCGCCGGGCGTCATGAGCCGCTTCAGTCCGTTGTGCCATGCGAAGTTGCGCAGCGTGTCGGCCCAGCCCGCGATTCCCTCCGCGTTCAGGATCAGGAGATCGAGCTGGCCGTCGGCCGGATCGGCGTCGGGGAGCAGATTCAGGCCGCCTTGCAGGGTGCCGCAGTTGCCGACGATCACCGTGTGCGCCTGCTCCTCCGTCACCTCGGTCCCGTCGAATTCCATCCGGATGCCGATCACCTCGCTCGCGGAAAGAGCGCGTCCTAGGGACTCGACGTAGGCCACCCAGCCGGCCTTGTCTTTGAGATCGTCGTTCGTCTCGGTGATCATGTGCGCGTCGATCCCGAAGCCGGCCATGACCGCGAACGCATACCGTTCGGCGCCACCCTCCATGGTGACTTCGGCCCATCCGATGTCGATCGGCTTCGCGCTCCCCTCGAGCGCACGAGCGAACGCGGCGGACAGATCGTTCAGGGGCACGCCGAGGTTGCGGGCGAGAAGATTGCCGGTGCCCAGCGGAATGACGCCGAGCTCGACCTCCGCGTTCGTCTCGGCAAGGTGTTCGGCGACCGCCCGGACCGTGCCGTCGCCACCCGCGGCGAGCACGAGCTGCGCTCCGGCGTCGAGCGCCTCCGCCGTGGCTGCGCGACCAGGGTCCCGTTCGCTCGTCTCGAACCACGAGACCTTCGACTCACGCGAGAGCGCGGCCTCCAGGTCTTCTCTGCTGGTCTTCGACGGATTCCAGACGATACCCACGTGCTCGGCACTCATCGCAGCGTTCCCTCCATCGGGCAAAACAAAACCCCCGGCTCACGCTCGACTTCCGCGTGATTCCGGGGGCTTCTACTGTCTCAACACAGTGTGCGAGCCGCGCGCGGCTCGACAAGCTCAATCGCCTCGGTGACGAAAGCAAGTTTCCGTCTCTCTCGCCTCAATCACTTGTGCGCCATGAGGGATTCGAACCCCCAACCTTCTGATCCGTAGTCAGATGCTCTATCCGTTGAGCTAATGGCGCGCACGGCGTCGACCGGCGGTTTCGCTGCCTGATCAACCTGACGACTATATCAGGCGGAACGAAGGTGCTCGTAATCGGGAGGCGGCCTAGGCGAGGGCTGCCCGGATGCGAGCGGCCACGGCATCCGCTTCGTCCTGGGACGGGTACGCGTGCCGCGGCCCGAGCCAGAAGCGCAAGCCGTCGCCCTTCGAGCGCGGGATGACGTGCAGGTGCAGGTGCGGAACCGACTGCGAGACGACGTTGTTGACGATGAGGAGCGAGCCATCGGCATCCATGGCGCTCTCCACGGCGCGCTCGAGCGCCTGTGAGGTACGCAGCCACGGCGTGGCGAGTTCCTCGGGCAGCTCGTCGTAGGTCTGCACGTGCCGCCTCGGCACCATCAGCACGTGACCCGGGAACACCGGGTGAGCGTCGAGGAACGCCACGAAGTCGTCGTCGCGGTAAACCTCGCGGGCGGATGTCTCGCCTTCGGCGATGCTGCAAAATACGCAATTTGCAGCACCGCCCTCGACGGAACCTCTCGCGGAGAACGCGGCGCGCGATTCGACCGGCATCGGACTCTCCCGTCGCTCAGGCGAAGATCTCGTCGAAGAAGTCGAGCTGGGCCTGCCAGCTGCGGGCATCCGCCACCGGGCGGAAGTTCTCGCCGGGCACGGTGAATGCGTGCGGCGCGCCGCTGTATGTCACGACCTGCCAGTCGAGGTCCGGCACCGCCCGCAGCTCGTCCTGGAACGCGTGCACCGCCTCGTCGGGCACGACGGGGTCGACGCCGCCGGTGAGCACGAGCAGCTTGGCGCGGATGGCATCCGCATCGCTCGGATCGTGCGTGATGAGGCGTCCGTGGAAGGAGACGACCCCGCGGATGTCTGCCCCGGTGCGCGCGAACTCGAGCGCCGCGGATCCCCCGAAGCAGTACCCGATCACGGCGATGCGCGACTCGTCGACCTGGGGCAACTCGGCGAGTGTCTCGTACGCGGCCTGCACCCGGGCGCGAAGCAGCGGGAGGTCCTGGTAGTAGCGGCCTGCGAGAGCGGATGCCTCCTCGTGAGTGGGCCGCACATCCGCTCCGTAGATGTCGGCGACGAAGGCCACGTAGCCGAGCCGAGCGAGCATCTGTGCGCGCATCTCGGCGTTCGGGCCCACTCCGAGCCAGTCCGGCACCACGACGACGCCCGGCCTCGGTTCGCCGGCCGCCGCGTCGTGGGAGACATATCCCTCGAGCTCGGTGCCGTCATGGCCGTACGTGATCGTGGATGCCTCCAGGCTGGCTCCGGACGGGATCGGAATGCGGGCGAGAAGCGTCTCGTGCGTGGCGGGCAGGTCGGTCATCGGCGGCTCCTTCTGTGGGTCGTTGCTCACGTTACGCCGGGCGCACATCGAGCTGTCGGGAGACGACATCCGCCGGGCGCGCGCCGAGCTGTCGGACACCGGGTTGCGGCGGGCGACATAGCCTGAGGACATGGCCGAGGAATACGCGCACGAACCGGATGCCCACCGCTACGTACTCCGCGTCGACGGCCAGATCGCGAGCGTCGTCGACTACACGGTGCTCGGCGACGCGCTCTCGATGACGCGTACGTTCACGAATCCCAACCTGCGCGGACGCGGCCTGGCCAGCAAGATCGTCGAGTTCGCCGTGAACGACGTCGAGCACAACACGGACTATCACGTGGTGCCGATGTGCTGGTACGTGGCGCAGTGGTTCGACCAGCACCCGGAGCGCGCCGACCTGCTGAAGGCACGCACGGCATAACGGGATGCGGCGGCCGGCACGCGAGCCATGCCGCGGCGCCGAGCAGCGCCACCAGTGGCGCAGCAGGCTCAGGGCATCCGGCTATCCTCGAATCGAAGCCGCGGCCGTGCCATGAGCCGGCGCGGTGTCGCACATCGGTCTCCCACGAGGACATTCAATGACGAATTCATCAGGCCGCTCGGCGCTCATCGCGTCGTACGCGCGCACTCCTTTCCTTCGGTTCAACGGCGGGTTCGCATCCGTCCCGGCTGTCGAACTCGGCGCCCACGCGTTGAAGGCCGCGATGGCGCGAGCGGGCGTCAGCCCAGAGCAGATCGACATCGTGCAGGGCGCACAGGTGGTGCAGGCCGCAGCGGGCCAGAACCCGGCGCGACAGTCGGCGGTGAAGGCCGGCATCCCGATGACCGTGCCCGCGATCACGCTGAACGCGGTCTGCCTCTCCGGCACGCTCGCGATCGCCGCGGCCGCCAAGCTCATCGAGGACGGCGAGGCCGACGTCGTCGCGGTCGTCGGCCAAGAGTCGATGTCGCTGGCGCCGCACGCGTGGTCCGGGTCGCGAATGGGGCAGAAGTACGGCGCGATCGAGTTCGTCGACACGCTCGAGCACGACGGGCTGACGGATGCCTTCCAGCACGTCTCGATGGGCGCCTCGACAGAGGAGTACAACAGCAAGCTCGGCATCACGCGCGAGGAGCAGGATGCCTACGCCGCGTCTTCCCACCAGCGCCTGGGGGCCGCCGCCGAGTTCGTCGCCGGCGAGATCGAGCCGTACGGTGTGCCGTCCCGCAAGGGCGCGACGACCTACTCCGCCGACGACGGACTGCGCGCCGACACGACGGCGGAGAGCCTGTCGGCCCTGCGCCCCGCATTCGCGAACAACGGCACCATCACGGCGGGCAACTCGTCGCAGATCACGGACGGCGCAGCTGCGCTCATCATCGTGGGCGACGACGTCGAGCTGTCGGTGAAGCCGCTCGCTCGGATCGTGTCCTCGTCGTTCGTCGCCGGTCCCGACACGTCGCTGCACTCGCAGCCCTCGAACGCGATCGCCACCGCGTTGCGCAAGGCGCACGTCGAGGCATCCGCCCTCGCCGCCGTCGAGATCAACGAGGCATTCGCCGCGGTGTCGGTGCACTCCACGCGTGAGCTCGGTCTCGACCCGGCGATTGTGAACACCGACGGCGGGGCCATCGCGCTCGGGCATCCGCTCGGGGCATCGGGTGCCCGCATCGTCGGGCACCTCGCGCGGCGCCTGCAGCAGGCCGGAAGCGGCAGCGTAGGCGCGGCGGGACTGTGCGGCGGTGGCGGTCAAGGCGCCGCGATGGTGCTCGAGGCCCTGTAAGGCCACTACGCATAAAGGGCGTCGCCGACCAGGCGCCGCAGCTCGATCACACCGCTGTCCGACCAGCGGGTGGGATGCACGCGGTTCGTCAGCAGCGTCCAGGCGCGGCGGGCGTCGAAGTCGATCCAGAGCCCGGTGCCCGTGAAGCCGGTGTGACCGATGGTGGCGGGGCTGCAGGCCTCGCCGCCCGACCAGCCCTCGTACGGATGCTCCCACCCGTAGGTGCGCCGCGGCCCGACCGGGGTGCGCATCAATTCGACCGACTCTTGCGACGCGCCCGTGCCGTCCAGCAGCCCGCGCGCGAAACCGAGCACGGATGCCGCAGTGCCGAACAAGCCGGCATGCCCGGCACCCTGCAGCGCAGCCGCGTTCTCGTCGTGCACCGTGCCCACAAGCATCCGTCGCCGCCACGGGCAGTACTCGGTCGCCGCCGCCTGCGCCGGATCGGCCGACCACGCGAACCCCTCACCGGGGTCGAGGTCGCGGATGCGCGCCCCCGCGAGGCGCTCCAGCACGAAGCCGAGAAGCATGTAGTTGAGGTCGGAGTAGGCGGGGTCCCCGTGCGGCCAGTCCCGCTGGATCACGAACGCTCGCAGCTGGTCGGGGTCCGTGCCGTACGTGTACACCGGGAACGTCGCGGGCAGACCGCTCGCATGCGTCAGGCAGTCCCGCAGAGTGATGCGACGCTGCCAGGCATCCGGGTCGAACTGCCGCAGCTCGGTCAGCACCTGAGTGACGGGCGCGTCGAGGTCGAGGATGCCCGCAGCAGCAGCATCGAGGATGCGCGGCGTCGTGAAGATCACCTTCGTCAGCGACGCGAGGTCGAACCAGGTGCCGGCCGTCATGGGGCGCTCGTCGGGTTCGCGCTGCGCGAGCCCGACCGCGCGCACCTGCGGCTCGGGCTCATCCAGGTCGAGCACGCCGAGCACCGCACCCGGGATGCGGCCCGACTCCACCCACTCGTTCACCAGGTCGAATGCGGCGTCGAATCCCATGCGTTTCAGCGTACGGCCTCACGTTTCAGGCACCGCGGGCGTCTGCACAATGAAAGAGGAACGAACGCGAGGAGTTCAGCATGAGCATCCGGCACGCCACGATCACGGCGCCGCAGATCTCGGAGCACATCGGCGAGATCACGATCGTCGCGGAAGACGACGCCGTCGTCGGTATCTACTACCCGGGGCATTGGACGAAGCCCGATCGCTCCGCCTTCGGACCTGAGGTGCCGCACAGCTCCGACCCGGCCATCGCAGCAGCGGTGGAGCAGCTGCGCGACTACCTCGACGGCCGGCGCGACACGCTCGACTTCGCGATGCGGGCCAATGGGAGCGACTTCGAGGAGCGGGTCTGGGGCATCCTGCGGCAGATCCCGTATGGCGAGACAGTCACGTACGGCGGCATCGCCGAGCAGCTCGGCGACCGGTCGCAGGCCAGGATCGTCGGCCAAGCCGTCGGGCACAACCCGCTGTCGATCGCCGTGCCATGCCATCGCGTGGTCGGCGCCGACGGAAGCCTCACCGGCTACGCGGGCGGCCTGGAGCGCAAGCGGTTCCTGCTCGGCCTCGAGGGAGCCCTCGAAGAGCACGCGCCGACGCTGTTCTGACGCCGCCGGCGGGCACCCTCCGTCAGTTGTTGCCCTTCGAGCAGGTCTGCGTGGCAGCGGTCTGGCCCTTGACGTCCTCCGGCAGCGCGACCGCCGTACTGCCCGAGCCGCTGCCGCCGCCCGCGCTGGACCCGCCGGACGGCGTTCCCGACCCGCTCGAAGCATCCGATGGCGCTGGTGTACCCGTCGGTCCCACCGCACCCACGCCCGTGCCGCCGGTCAGCTGGATCGGCTGGTCGTTCTTGACCGCCTCCATCAGCACGTCGGCCGACGAGTGGTCGGCGACGACCTTGCCCGGGTCGTCCGAGTCGCTGCCCACCGGGTACTGCACGAACGTGATGTTGTCGTACTTGAGGTTCTTGCCGGCCATCGCGATCTGGTAGAGGGTGGTCACGTTGTTCAGCGAGTCAGACCATTGGATGTGCTGCTGCGCGGCCTTCACGAGACCCCACATCTTGACCGGGTTCGTGAGCGTCTTCGGGGTCATCACGGTGCGAACGAGCGACGACAGGAACACCTGAGTGTTGCTGATGCGCCCGAGGTCGGAGCCGTCGCCCACGCCGTATCGGGTGCGCAGGAACTCAGCGGCCTGCATGCCCTGCAGAACCGATGTGCCGTCCGGAAGGTCGAGACTCGTGTGCTCGTCGTGGATGCCTCCGCCGGTGATGCACACCGGCACACCGCCGACGGCGTTCGACATCGCCACGACGCCCTCGAAGTCGACGACACCGGCGAACGGGATGTCGATGCCTGTCAGGTGCTCGATGGTCAGCACCGTGCACGCGACGCCACCGTTCGAGAGCGTCGTGTTCAGCGGTTGCGACGACATCGCGCTGTTCCAGCCGCCCTTGCCGTCCGGACACTTCGGGATCGGGAGCATCAGGTCACGCGGAAAGCTCACCACCGTCGCGTGGGTGTGGTCCTTCGACAGGTGCAGCAGCATCGTGACGTCGTTGAGCCCCGCTCCCGAGCTGTCGTCGGTGGTGCCCCAGGCGTCACCCTGTCCCGTGCGCGTGTCACTAGCGAGGAGAAGGATATTCACACCACCGTCGAGCGCGCCGATGTCGGGAATGGAGCCGAGCTTCCCCTCGCCGACGAGGTGCACCGACGGCTTCTTGTCCGACACGAGGTTCGCCGCGGCGACTCCGCCGATGCCGAGCACACTCACGAACGCGACGACGACGACGGATGCCACCACCTTGCCGAATGTCGCCCACGGCTTGCGGCGCAACCGGCCGTGCCGCGCTATGGCGTGCAGGGGCTCTGACGCGGCGTCGGCGCTACGCCGTCCACGCTGCGTACTCCTCGATGCTGCCACCGGACCACACTAGGGCACGCAACCTGTACAGACCCACAGCGGGCTGGAGCCATTTCCGGCAGGATCAGTCGACCGAGACCAGCCCGCCGAACTCGTAGTGCACCGTCGCGCCGGGGCCGGGCTCGCCCGCACTCAGCCGGTACAGCGAGGGCAGCGCACCGGACGCGTGTGGGAGCGAGCCGTCGTCGGCATCCGTGCCGTCCTCATCCGATTCGTCCACCGCGGCACAGATCATGTCGGCGTCGAAGTCCTCCGGATCGAGCTCCATCACCTGCCCGTCGAACTGACCGCCGTGCAGCACGGCGTGGAAGGTGGGGCCGGAATTGAGGATGTCGGTGAGCTCGCTACGAAACTCGTCGAGGCTGAGGGATCGGTTGGCGCCCACCAGCAGAGCTACCCGCTCGAGCAGGTCACCACGCTGGGATTCGCTCAGCGCAGTGACGGACTCGACGAGCTCGCTGGCATCCAGGGCAGCCAGCAACTGCTCCGGGGTCGGCTCGATGTCGTCCATTTGCTTGAGGCTAAGTCGCTTGTGCCGGTTACCGCGACAGCACACGGAGTGTCGCGGAGTCCGCACGCGACCCGCGTTAGGACCACTAGGGCGCCGGCACCTCGCGGGGCGGAAGCGGCGAACTCACCTCGTCGAGCACGGTCCTGATCCGCTGCTGCACGGCGGGATCGGAAGCGGGGCCCGACCCGATCAGCTCCGCTTCGTCCTCGGTCATCACCACCATGCCGCGCATGCCGTGTGACGAGCGACTCAGCGACTCGAGCCACTTCGGGTTCAGCGGCGGCGGCACGGGCTCGTTGAAGAGGAACTGCAACTGGATCGCGGGGCTCAACCAGATACTGATCCGCCCGCCCCCGTCTTCCGGGGCGACCCGCCAACTCAGAAGAAAGCCCTCCTGCAGCCGCAGCTTCGAGGTGATCGCGATCTTCAGATGTGACAGAGTGCGGTCGTCGAAGCGGTACTGGGCACGATCGTTGTACACCAAATACCCCATGTACCGATGATTCCACCTCTGCAGTCATTGCGGCAGGGCGAATGCGGATCGGGGATGGCTTGTCAAGGCATCCCCGGTACGCACCGGTCGTGCCTAAGGTGCGACTCACGATGGCACCACGAAACCCGGGCGGCCGGAGCAGCTCCGGTCGCGCACGACCCGAGAGTTCATTCCCCGGCGGGGAGAGCGTCGATCCGCTCCGTTCTGTCCTGAAGTTCGGAAACCGTCGGGTCATCCTCGATGTCGGGCCCGTACTCTTCGACGGGCTCGCTGACGAGTTGGCTGGACGGTCCGATCAGAACCTCGATCTTGTCGACCTCCCCGCTGGTGAGTCGCCCTGGCACATACACGGCGTCGGCAAGCCTCCGCGACGCGAGAGCGCGAGCGTAGTCGAGGAGCGCCGCGGCGATGCTGTCGCCGGTGTAGAAGACAGTTCCTGCATAGACGATTCGGCGCATGGGTACAGCCTTCATGCCCAGGCGCGCAGGATCGAGGCCTTGACATGAGCGAAACGTCCTGGCCGTCGCACGGTTACGTCTATGGCGTGGACGTTCCGCGGTTCCGCGACTCGAACGGCGACGGCATAGGCGACCTGCCTGGCGTGCTCGAGCGTCTCGACTACATCGCCGACCTCGGCGTCTCGTGGATCTGGCTCCTCCCCTTCTATCCGAGCGAGCGGCGGGACAACGGATACGACGTGGACGATCACGTCGGCGTCGACGAGCGCTTCGGCACGGTCGACGACTTCGAGGCCCTGGCGCGGGAGTGTCACCGCCGCGGCATCTCGGTGCTGGCCGACCTGGTCATCCATCACACGTCTGACCGGCATCGCTGGTTTCAGGAAGGCCGACAGGATCGCTCATCGCGCTACGGCAATTACTACGTGTGGGCGGATGAGCCGGTCGACGTGCCGAACGACGTGAACGTGTTCCCGGGCGAGGAGAACGACGTCTGGACCTATGACGCGTCGGCGCGCGGCTGGTACCACCACCAGTTCTACGAGTTCCAGCCGGACCTGAACCTCGCCAACCCCGAGGTGTTCGAGGAAATCGTTCGGATCGGCACGACGTGGCTGGAGCGCGGCGTGGACGGCTTCCGGCTGGACGCTGCCATCCCGGCTGTCACGAGAAAGCCCACCCTCGGCACCGAGGTCGATGACCGGGTGTTCTTCCGGCGACTGCGCACCCGCCTCGCGGAGACGCGGAGCGACGTGGTGCTGGTCGGCGAGGCCGACCTACCGCCGGACGCCATCGCTCCCCTCGTGCACGGCGGGCAGATGGATGCCGTGCTCGACTTCGCGCTCAACAACAACGTGTTCCTCGCGCTCACCCGCGAGAACCCGGACGCCATCTGCCTCGCCCTCGACAGCCTCGACACCGCCGTGCCCGTGCCGGCGCGAGTGAACTTCATGCGCAACGCGGACGAGCTCGACCTGCAACAGCTCACCGACGACGAACGCCGCGAGGTCTTCGCCTCGTTCGCGCCCGACCCGGAGATGCTGCTCTACGGCCGTGGTCTGCGGCGCGGCTGGACACCGATGATGGGCAATCCGCAGCGGTTCCGCATGACGCTCAGCCTGCTTGCAGCACTGCCCGGCGTACCGCTCCTCCTGCAGGGACAGGAACTCGGCATCGGCGACGACCTCTCGGTGGAGGGCCGTGGCGCCGGCAGACCGACCATGCAGTGGTCGGACGCCCCGGCCGGCGGGTTCAGCGACCGGCCGGATGCGCCGTTCGTGTTGCCCGCGCAGCGCTCCGGCCCATACGACTTCGCCCATGTCAACGTCGAGCAGCAGCAGGCGGACGACCGGTCGCACCTGGCGCTCGCGCGCACTCTGGCGAGACTGCGCACGGATGCCTGCCTCGGCATCCGTCAGGCCCGCCGCGTCCCCCTGCCGGGCGCGCCGCAGGTGCTGGCGCTGCGTACCTGGGACAAGGCCTCGCCCGGCGACACCATCACGCTGCACAACCTCGGGGCCATGCCGCAGCCGATCCGGCTCGACCTGCGAACGACCACGCTGCTGGGCGAAGAGTGGCACGGTGATGCACTCGGCGCGTACGGATTCGCCTGGTTGCAATGCCTGGAGGAGGGTGCCGATTCGACGGATGCTGTGCCCGGCGCATCGATGCCGGCCTGATCTCGTCCGCCAGGACGGGCGAGAGGGCGAGCATCTCATCGGTTCTCCACACGACGTGCTTCGATGACCATGTTCTGAAGCGAGGGCCCACCTTGCGGGCGTTGCAGACAGGTGATCACGACCAGCCGGTCGGGAGTGTTGTCCCAGATCGCGGATGCGTAGGCGATGTCGGGTTTGCGAATGGCGGTGGTCCCGGTCACCCGGTAGGCAACTCCGTCGACTTCGATGGTTGCTCCCAGGGCGATCCTCGCCGTCTGCCGTTGGACGTCGATGAGGTAGTTGCCCGGGCCGACGCCGCCGTTACGCAGCGAATGCATCACGACGAAGACGGTCCCCTTCGCAGCGTCTTGGAGCGAGACTCCTTCGTTCCGTATCCAGTAGGCGGAAGTGAACCCGGGTGGTTCGATAAGCCCGCCGACCGCGTTGAGGGCGCCGAGCGGAACGTTCAGACCCACGGACGGGGCTATGAAGCGCCCAGGGCGCTGATGTCAAGTCAAGGAGAGCCCCCGGGTTGCAGGAAAGCGTTTGCACCGACTATCACGCCGAATCTCACCCCTTTGCCACCCACTCGGGGGTCACATCGTTCGCCGAGCCAGCCACAGCGCATCCTCCCGGTTGTGCACCCCGAGCTTGCGATACAGCCCGCGGAGGTGGCTCTTCACCGTGTTCGGCGACACGTGCAGCTTTCGGGCGAGCTCGGGGATGGAGACATTGTCGGCGAGCCCCTCGAGTACCTCGCGCTCACGACGGGTGAGACGGGGTCGGGGATGCGGCGTGAATCTGACCGGGATACCCGCGATGGGCCTGTTCAGAAGGGGCGCGATTGCAGCGCGCAATGCCGGCGATGCCTGAGTCACGCTTGCTAGCGCGCCCGTGGCGTTCACGGCCGAGGCGGTGAGTTCGACGACCCGGTCATCCACCGTGCCCGATGCAGCGAGTTCTGCCTCGGCATACACGATGGCCTTTTCAGCTTGGTGGGCCGAAGGCATCCCGGCCGCAGACTCGTCGTCCTCGATCAGCGACAGAGCACCCGCAGGGTTCCCCTGCATCCATTCCTGCCGGGCGAGCGCCACTCGGGTGCCGGGCCAGCTCGATGAAAGGCCGGGCGTGTTCAGCACGCGATGAGCTCGTCGGAGGTCACCCATCGACTGCTGGAGCGTGGCGAGGTCCGCTCGGAGGACGGTGCCGGCCAGTGCTCGCGGATCGCTGCGCGCTCGTTCACTCGCCAGTGCATGCCCGATCTCCTGGATCGCCGTCAGCTGGGTCCCGCTCACCACCGCGTCGATGGCGCGCACATGGATGGGCACCCACCACCAGGTGCCCGAGGCCGACAGGGCGAGTCGGCTCAGCGCGATCTCCGCGTTCCCGGTCTGCGAGCCCACGAGCACGAGCGCGAGCGCAAGGATGCCCGCCTCCTGGTAATGGAACCGGATCGTTCCGGGCGTGTGCGGCTCGACGCTCAAACCGAGGAGCAGCTCACGCGCTTGGCGGTACTGCTCCGACAGTGCGTAGGCGAACGCCAGGTGCTCCCGCGCGTATCGTGCCCATGGATGCTCGAAGCGCACGGTCGCCCACCGCAGCGCCTCAGCATAGATCGCCGTCGCCTGCTCCAGTTCTCCGACCAGGAGCTTCGCCGTGCCGCAGCGCAGCAACACAGAGGGAAGGACATCCGGAAAACCCTCCATGTCGTCTGCCGAGTCGATGAGCCGCAGCGCCTCATCCGTCATGGCCGCGGCCTCCCTGTACCGCCCGGCGGCCAGAAGCGCGCGCATGCCTGGCTGCTGAAGACCGAGCAGATCGCGCACCGCTGGATGCTCCTGGGAGCCCACCCAGTCGCCGAACTCCTGCAGCACGGCACCATCGATCAGCATCACGGGGCGTCGTGCCGCCTCGGCGATCGCGCGAGACATCACGTTGCGCGGATGCCGCTGGTACCACTCCGCGGGCGCGGCTGCGAACACCTCCTCGAGCAGGTCCGGATGTTCGAACAGATAGAAGAAGAAGTCCTCGTCGAGAACGTGGTCCACCTCGTCCCAGTCGCCTGAGGTGACCGCCCCCGCCAACCGATACTCGTCCACCAATACCTCACCAAAGTCGTCGCCTTCTCCCCGCAGCGCACTGGATGCGCGTCAGCAAGACGCGTCAGAACGCCAGATGCCGAACGGGAAGCCCAACAGGTCTCGTCTTCTGCCCTCAGGCACGGGCATCCCACGGATGCCACGGCGCGGCGAAGACGAATCGGGTCGGCTCAGTCGGGAGGAGAGTCGGTATCGAACGTCGGGGTTGAGGCAAGCCGGTCGTCGGCGGCAGGCAGCACAGAGAGCACTGCGTGTTCGACGATGGGAACGTCATCGGGCGAGGTGCTGACGGCGGCTCCGCTCGAGGAGCCGCTCCCCGGGGCGGACTCCTGGCCAGGTGCGGAATCGTGGGATGGACCGTTCGGGCCTGGGCTGTGTTCCGAAGGCTCCGAAGGAGCAGCGGGAACCGATGACGATCTGGCCGGCGAGTTCGACTCTCCGGCGACACGGGAGACGTTCCGGGGCTCGGACGCCGTGCTCGGTACGAATTCCTGAGCCAACGGCGGAACGGATCCGGCAGCCAGTGAGGAGACAGAGGAGGAGCGGGAATCCGGGGTGGTAGCGGGGCCGGTGCCGGTGGCGCCGGTCGAGGTGCCTGGCGGCGTAGCGCCGTCGCCGTCACCGGGCGGTTGTGAACCGATGATGGTTCCTGTGATCGTCCCGACATCGCCGAGTGTGTCGTCGAGCAGCCCGGACACCGGTGCCGTGACGCTCGAGACGGATCCCAGCGTCGTGCTCAGCGTGGGACCCACGATGGGGAGATTCCCAGCGAGCTCGTCGACGGCGCCGGTCACCGGGTTCAGGATCGACGAGACGGAGACGGACTGCGTGACGGTCGTCACCGCCCCGGTCACCGGAGCAACGGCGTGCTGCACCGGGCTCGGGAGGGCTTGGGCGATCGGATCCACTATCGATGAGACCGTCGACGTGGCTGTTGTGGTGAGGCCGGAGACCGGAGCGGTGACCGTTCCGAGCAACGAGCCGACCGACCCGAGAAGTCCCGTGCCGGAATTCGAGCTCGACTGCGCATCCGACGATGTTCCGGATTCCTCTGCGGAGGCCGACATCGATCCGAACGCCAGCCCGAGGAGCATGAGACCGCCGGCGACTCCGAGCGCACTCAGCAGCAGACGCATGAGATGCCTCGGCACTGCCGCGGAGCGATCCATCGTTGTAGTCCCCCGGAGAACTGGGCGTTCCCGACACGCCCGCACCGACTCTAGCGGTGCGGCCCGCTCAGCGCGACGCCTCCTCCTCGACGTCATCGGCTAGCGCGTCCAACGCCTCAGGTCGCAGCTCGATGTGCTCGGCCCTCAGCCGCTCGTCGAGCACCTCGGCGGTATCACCTGGAACGCGCCCGTGCTCGATGTCTTCGATGACGTCCTGGGCGATCCGTTCCACGGCCGCCATTGTGTCGTTCTCCGCGCCGTTGTCAGCGACGTCGCGTGCGAAATCAGCCATGATCAGCCCTTTCCATAGGTCTCGTCCTCGACGGGAACAGTACCCGCCCGCCTGAACGCGAGCGGGAAGACCAGTAGCCACACGGCCATCGCCGCGGCGACCAGCACGCCTGCGATCACGCCGGCGAGAAGCGACGCCACCACATCGAACAGGAAGAACACCACGCCGGAGGTGAGCGCGGCGACGAGGATGAGCGCGAGCACGAGCATCCGATTGCCCTGCGTCACCAGCCACTCCTTGCGCTTGCGCCGGAACAGCGCGCGGTGCAGCGCGACCGGCAGCAGCCCTACGGCCGTCGTGGCCGCGGCGAGCACGATGAGGCAGAGGTAGATGACCTTCTGGTAGCCGCCGAGGTGCTGGAACCCGTACTGGAACGCGACTGTCAGAAGGAACCCGGAGAGGATCTGCGTGCCGGTCTGCGTCACACGCAACTCCTGCACGAGCTCCTGCCAGTTGCGGTCGGCGCGCTCGTCCCGCGTCTCGTCGCGTCCACCACGGCGGCCTTCGAAGGTCGCGGATTCCATGGGTCATCCTCCCGCGAGGGTGTACCAGATGCCGTAGGCGCCGCCGACGCACATCACGACGGTGGCGATCCATCCGATCGTCTGCGACAACCATCTGTTGCGGTATTTGCCCATGATGCGCCGATCGCGCCCGATCAGCATCATGATCACGAGAAATGGTCCGGCAGCGATGCCGTTGACCAGCGCCGAGAGCACCAGAAGCTGGATCGGGTTGCTCACGAAGATGGCGAGCACCGTGCCGGCGACGATGCCGACCGCGAGCAGAAGGTAGAAGATGGGCGCCTTCTTCGGGCTCTTGTCGAGGCCCCAATTCTTGTCGAGCAGGGCGGCGAGGCCTGCGGATCCGGATGCCGCGAGCACCGGCACCGCGAGGATGCCCGAGCCGATGAATCCGATGGCGAACAGGGCACCGGCCCAGGTACCGGCTATGGGCTCCAACGCCTTCGCCGCCGCGGCTGCGCTCGTCACCGTCTTGTGATGGGCGCCGAGCGTGGCCGCGGTGGCGGCGATGATCGCGAACATGATCAGCACGCTGAACACCATGCCGGTGAACACGTCGACGCGGCCGCTGCGCAGCCTTCGCTTGGCGCCCTTCTTCGTGCGGTCATCGAGCCTGGGCGCGCGGTCTCCTTCGAGCTTCTCGTCGCGCCCCTCTTCGATGCGCTGTGCTGTCTGCCAGAAGAACATGTAGGGACTGATCGTGGTGCCGAACACGGCCACCGCCAGTCCCAGGTACGCCGGCGTGAAGTGGAACTGCCCGCCGATCAACCCCACGAGAACATCGCCCCACTTCACGTGCGCGACGAAGAGCACGCCGACGTAGACCAGCAGTGCCAGGCATAGCCACTTGAAGATGCGGCCGATCCACTCGAACGACCCGGCTATCAGCGCGACGGCAATGCCCACGCCGGCGATCGCCGACCAGAGCGGGGCCGGTCCGGCATGGATCATCTCCATGCCTTGCCCGATCGCCATCAGGTCGGCGGAGAGGTTGAGGCAGTTCGCGACGATCAGCGCGACGACGAGGACGATCACCGCGACGCGCCAGCCCTTGTCGAACTTGCGCCGGATCAGCTTGCCGAAGCTGTCGCCGGTGGCCAGCGCGGTGCGGTCGCAGATCTCCTGCACGGCCATCATGAGCGGCAGCGTGACCGGCACCGTCCACAGCAGGCCGTTGCCGTACGTGGCCCCGGCCTGCGCGTACGTCGCTATGCCGGAGGGGTCGTCGTCGGCCGCGCCCGTGACGAGGCCGGGTCCGAGCACGCGAAGGAACCGGATGACCGGGTTCTTCTTCGCGTCGCCGCGGGCATCCTTCTCATCGTGATGCTGTTCGTCGTCCGCGGCGGGGTGCGCCTTCGAGTCCACATCCATCGCCGCACCCTTCGGCCATCGCATGTGCACGGTGGCGAGCAAAAGCATCCTTCGCGCCGGCTCTCGGCAACTAGGCCTTGCGCGGCACACCCGTCGTGAAGTAGCTCAGCGCGTCGTGAAGCACGCGAGCATCGCGTCGGCGACCTCGCCGGCAGTCAGGCGACTCGTGTCGATCACGTGAGCCCGCTGCGGGCGAAGGTCGATCGACTCGCTCTCTGCGACGGCCGCGGCGATCGAGTCATCCAGTGCTGGTCCGCTGAGTCCTCGGCGGTGGTTTCCCTGTAGCGGCGGGCCCTCACCACGTGCTCGCATCCCCATGCGTTCAGCCAATGCCGCGGGCGAGGCATGCAGCCAGAACGTCTTCGCGACGACATCCCGGCCCCAGCTGCGCTCCAGCAGGCGTATCGAGGCCGGGTCTCCGCTCAGCACGACCGTCTGCGCCCCTGCTCCGGCCAGGCAGGATGTCACGGCGACCGCGTTCCGCGCGCTCATCGAGACGTGACCACGGGATCCGCCGTCCCTTCCCAGGAACCCGAGCTGATGGATGTCGAGGTATGCGACCGCAGCGCCCCTCCCGGCAAGTCTCGAGAACGTCTGATAGCCGACGGTGGAGATCCCTGCTCCGCCGGGCCCCGCGATCGTGATGACGGTGTTCGGGGCGGTAGGGCTCGGTTCCGCGCCGAGGGGGACGGTCGCAGGCTCCAACCGCGTCAGATGCGCCAGGGCGGCCTCGGCGATCGAGGCGACGACATCCTCGGGCGGCCGACATGTGGTGTCGATCCGCACGTCGGCGAAATCGGGTCGCATCGCGTGGGCGTACGCGACGGCATCCTCCGTGAGCTCGAGAAGCCATCCCCGCTGGCGCACGCGCTCCCGGATGCTGTCCGCGTCGGCCTCCAGGCAGACGGCGAGCACTCGGTCGCGAGGAACACCGGGCAGGAGTGCCGAGAGATGCTCGGCGTCGTCCGCGAGCCCACCGACGACGAGCAACTCCGCGCCGTTGTCGCGGATCCCCGGTCGAGCGCGGGAAGGGAGGATGCGATGAGGCCGGTCTCCGAGGCACCGATACCGCTGGCGAGCCGGAGCTGGTCGGCATCGACGAACGCGGCTGTCACTCCCGCGTCGGCGAGCGCCGCGAGCAGGCGGTATCCGCTGGTCGACTTGCCGACACCCGAAGTCCCCAGGAGCCACACGACGGGGAGAGTGACCGGGCCGACGGCATCCGGCACCACGTTGTCCCCCTGTGCCGCCATGACGACGACTCTAGTGACTGCGAAGGACCGTCAGGATGACGACGTGGAGAGACCGGCCACGAGGTTCACCGTCGTGGCCAGGATGACCGAGCCGAACAGGTACGACAGGAGCATGTGCTTGAGCACGGCTGCGCGGATCTCGCGCGAGTGCAGGTTGGTATCGGAGACCTGGAAGGTCATGCCGACGGTGAACGCGAGATAGGCGAAGTCGACGTAGTGCGGCGGCTGCTTCATGTTGAAGTCGATGCCGCCGTCGGGCTCCGTGTAGTACAGCCGGGCGTAGCGCAGGGTGAACAGCGTATGGATGAGCAGCCACGACAGCCCGACGCTCAAGACTGCGAGCGCCGGTGCAAGCGCCTTCTCGACACCGTTGCCGGAGCTGGCAGCGATGAGGCTGACCCCGATGGCGCCGAGGCTGACCACGCTGGCGATGATCAGCAGCACGTCGATGGCCGGCCGCGTCGGATCCTCGCGCGTCGCGTGCGAACGCGTCTGCTCGTCGTTCAGCTTGCGCACGGCCAGCCACACCCACAGCACATAGGTGATGCAGGCGACGTCCCAGCCGATCACGGGTGCGTCCTCCTGTGCGCCGAGCAACGCCGCGACGCCCCCGGCGACCAGGCCGGCGACTGCCATCACGATGATGCGGTGGTGCGAGCGGTGCTCCAGCCACCGCTTCGAGAACGGCTCCTCATGCGACATGCGACCTCCCGGCATCCGTACCCCGGGTTCGCCTGCGCCGCTTGCGCGCGCCGAACTCGACCGGCAGCGAGAGCGCGAGTCCGGCGAGCACCAGGCCGATGACAGGCCAGAGCAGCGTCAGCGTGCCCGCGAGCACGCCGATGACGAACAGCACGAGGCCAAGGGCGTACAGGCAGGCGGATGCCCAGGTCAGGGCGTCCAGTGTTCGTCTCGATGGTCGTTCCACATGTGGCACCCTGCCCGAGGAGCGCTGAGAAAGGTAGCGCTTGCCGACGGCCGGAGAACATGGCAGGGGTGGCGGTCAAGCGGGCAGAGTGCCGGTGGGTTCGCTCCAGGTGCCGTGCTGCGCGAGCACCTCATACGCGATGCGTTCCAACGCGGAGGGACAGTGAAGCGGGCCCCGCTCGGCGACGTCTTCGGGTGTCGAGCGGAAGACGAACTTCGCCACGCTGCGCAGGGCTGAGTCCGTCGGTTCGGCGGGTGCGACCTCGAAACGCTCGGCGAAGGCGCGCAGATTGCTCTGCTCGGGCAGCGCACGCAGTTGCGGATCGAAGACCCAGCTGGTGCAGACGTAGGTGCCATCCGCCCCGAAGTACTCGCGGGCCAGCCGGAGAGAGTCGTCCACAGATGCCGGGGTGAGCGGTCCGGCCTCGGGAATGTGGATGCCACGACCCCGGGCATCGGCTTGCGTCTCGAACTGCAGACGTGCGAGCGTGACGACGCGCCCGAGGAACACGTCGATCAGCCAACCGTCGTCGACGAGATCGCCGTAGAGCTCGTCCTTGCGCTGGATGTCGGCGAGGGACGTCTCCGCGACCTCGCGCGGGAACCCCCGGGCGGCGAACGCGGCGACTGCATCGTCGTGCAGGTCGTCCATCGCCACCAGCAACGCGGTGCGCGACGTTGGCGGCAGGTGCGGGCGCTCTGCCGGTCCGGACACCGCAACGGATGTCAGCGCCGCCCGGAGCGCATCCTTCATCTCTTCCAGCCCACGGCGAGCGTCCAGAGCTCGGTCACCCGGTTCGGCCTCAGTGCTGCCCACGAGATGCGATCATCCCATGCGCTCGCCGAGGAACTCCGCGATGCGGTGCGCCAGCTCGTCGGGCGGTACCACGCGAAGGGGCCGCCGTGCGTTGCACGACGACCCCTTCGTTGCTAGGTGTTTAGCTCAAGCGGCGCCTGCGGATCAGCGCCAACGCGAGCCCGGCGATGAGCAGCCCGAGGCCACCGAGCGCCCAGCCCACGATGTCGCTACCGGTTCCGGCCAGGGCGGCAGCGCCCCGATCGACCTTGTGCGTCGTGGTGCAGTCCGGGTTCTGATCGGCTGCGGGAACACACGCCGCCGTCTTGTCCGGGCTGGTCACCACGTTCACGAGTGAGTCGTCACCGTCGCCGTTCACGGTCACCGAGTACGTGATCGTGGCGCTCTGGCCCACTGCGAGGTCGCCGGTCCAGGTGAGCGTGTTGCCGTTGCGGTTGACCGTGCCCGTGGTGGCCTTCTGGTTGCCGACCCAGCTCGCGTCGTCGAGAACCTTCGACAGGTCGTCGTTGACGTGTGCCGTCACCGGTGCATCACCGGTCTGGGTCACCACGACCGTGTAGTCGATGCGATCCCCGACCTTGACCGTCTTTCCGGATGCCGGATCCGAGGTCTTCGAGAACGTGTAGCCCCCGTACTTCTGCACGGTCGAGCATCCCGGCGTTCCGTCGGGCGCCGGCACGCAGGCTCCGTCCGGGTTCGGGCTCGTCACCGCATTGCGGATCGTGGTGTCCCCGCCCCCGACGACCTTCACGGAGTACGTGATGGTCACGTGCTGGCCGACCGCGAGGTCGCCGGTCCAGGTCAGCGTGTGACCCGCGAACGCCGCCGTGCCGGAGCTTGCGGCCTGATCGCCGACCCAGCTCGCGTCATCCAGCACGCCGCTCAGGTCGTCGTTCAGCACAGCCCCGGGCACGGGCGCCGCGCCGAACTGCGTCACGTCGACGGTGTACTTGATGGTGTCGCCGACCTTCACGGTTGCCGGGGATGCCGGGTTCGACATCTTCGAGAACGTGAACCCGCCTGCCTTATGGGTGGTGGCGCAGTCCGGGTTGCCGTCGGGCGCCGGCACACAGGTGCCGGCGTCCGAGTTGGTGGTCGCCGCGTTGTCCAGCGATCCGTTCCCGGCTGCGGTGACCTTCACCGAGTAGGTGATCGTGACGGTCTGGCCGACGGCGAGGTCGCCGTTCCAGGTCAGAGTGGTGCCGCTTCGTGTGACCTTGCCGCTGTCAGCGGTCTGATCGCCGTTCCACGTGGCGTCGTCGAGCACGCCGCTCAGATCATCGGTGATGGTCACGTTGTTCTGCGCGGCGGCACCGACCTGCTTCACCTGGATCGTGTACTTCACGGTCTGGCCCACGGTGACATCCGTGCCGGAAGCCGGGTCGGAGGTCTTGGAGTACGTGAATCCGCCCACCTCGTGGTTCGTGGTGCAGGCAGCGAAGTCGTCGCATCCCTGTGAGGTCACCACGTTCACCAGCGACCCGTCGCCCAGGCTCTGCGCGCCCTTCACGGTCACGGTGTAGGTGATGTGCGCCACGCTTCCGACCGGAACCGTGCCCGACCAGGTCAGGGTGTTGCCCGTCACGGTCGCCGATCCGATGTCTGAGCTGACGTCGCTGTTGTAGGTGGCGTCATCCAGAACCTTGGTCAGGTTGTCGCTGAGCGAGGCATCCGCAGGGGTGGTGCCCTCCTGTGTCACGTCGATCGTGTAGGTGATCTTGTCGCCGGGATGCACCTCGGTGCCCGATGCCGGGGACGACGACTTCGCCACGTGGTAGCCCACGACATTGATGCCCGCAGGGTCGCAGTTGATCGTGGGTGCGACCTGCGAGTCCGCAGGCACATCGGCCGAACCGCACGCCGTGTTCACGAACGAGCCGCCTCCGATGGATGCCGGATCGAGCGTCATCGTGTACTCGTGCGACTCCTGCGCTCCCGGCGCCAGCGAGTTGACGTGGAAGTCACCTGCCGTCGGATTCTTGTCGTCGGCGATGTTCACGTTCGTGAGCGTGCCCTGCCCGGTGTTGGTCACCGTGATGCGGTAGTGCACCGTGTCGCCGAAGTGGAAGGTGGGGTAGTCGACGGCGTCGTTAGCGTTGTGCCAATTACCGTTGGCATCCTGCACCTCCTTCACGATGGCCGCCGAGTAGTAGTCGGCCTCGGTCATGAACGCGGAGGTGCGCATGACCAGTCCGGTGTGGCCCGCTCGGCCCTGCGCGACGTTGACGAACTTGTCGCCGCCCTTCGCGCCGTCCGTGGTGATGTGCACGCCGAACTTCTGCGTGTCGCCCGGGTTCAGAGTTCCTCCGATGACACGGATCGCTGTCGCGTTCGGGGTAGGCGTGGTGGTCCAGCCGACCGTGTTGCCGGCGACGCTCCCCGCGGACCCGTTGGAGGCATCCGCCGGGTCGTCGGACAGCGAAGCCGGCTTTGTCGTCGTGTAGTAGACGGTCGCGCCGACCGGAGCGTTCACCGACGCGAGCGTGTAGCTGCCCGAGTACGAGGTGCCGCGGCCGTCGCCGTTGTACGGGAGGATGTCGATCGTGTCGGTGAACGGCTGCGCGATCGGGTCGTAGGAGCGCACCGTGACCGTCCACGAGCCGTTGCCCTTGCCGTCGCCCTTCAGGTTCGGGATGAACGGAGCATCCGCCGTCTTCACCGTGGTGGTGTAGCCGTCGGTCGCGACCGTCACCTGCGCCGCAGCACTCTTGGTGATGCCCCCGTACGTGGCGTCGACGTTGTTGGTGAGCGACGCTCCGGGCGTCACCGTATCGTCGGCGACCGCCTGATACGTGAGCGCGTGGTCGGCGTTCGTCGTGACGCCGTTGAGCGTCCAGCTCAGCACCTGCTGGCCGGAGCCATTCGTGGTGATCGTGGGTTGGGGCGACGCGGATCCGGCAACGTAGGTGACACCGGCCGGCAGCGTGTCGACGAGCTGGTAGCCGTCGACAGTGGCCGGAATGGCGCCCGCTCCGTTCGCCGAGTACGTCAGCGTGTAGGTGGCCGGGTCGCCGGGGGCGATGACGCTGCGGTCGACGGTCTTGGAGATGGCGGGAGTCGCCGTGACGATGTGGAGGATGTCACGGAACCCCGTCGTGCAGGGGTAGCGGGACCCAGCTGTCGGCGTGATGCATCCGGTGGCGTTCCACCAGTTGTTCAACGGGTTGTCGACGATGCCGGAGAAGAAGGACCACACATCCGTACCGGCCGGGACATTCGCGTCGATCTTCTGGTACACCACCGCCGTGATGTGCGGGGAGCTGGATACTGTGTCGAACTGGCCCTGCGTTCCAGTGATGCGCATCGCCTTCACCGTCGTAAGGTCGGTTGGCTGTGTGGTGGTCCAACCGGTCGAGGTGCCGCAGTCGAACGCATTGGGGTTGTAGCTCGCGCTTGCGGGGTCGAGGGTCGGGTCATTGCCCACGTAGTACTCGGTCGTCGTTCCGATACCGGCAGCCTCAGGCTGCGCCCAACTCCATCCGGCGTACGTCACATACTTCGTGTCGAGTGCCGTACACATGCCGACGAGGCGGTCGGCGGGTCGATCGGTATGCAACTGCATGCCACTGTCCATGTACTGCCCGACAGTCGTTCCAGCGGAGACCCTATACGTGTCATCCCAAGTCGTTCCGCCGCTCCCCGTGTAGCCACGGCCCCATCCGGACGAATACAGGCCGGGTGTCGTCCAGGCCTTCGACTCGCTGTTGTTCGACGGGTCGTCCTGTGCGATCTGGCCGCTGGTCGACGTGTATGTAGGGGCATCCGAATTCAGAACAGCAGAACCGGACGAGGCCGTGTTCACTCGCACCCAGATGGATCCCGACGTCAGCGCTACCTGATCGACGGGAAGGCGGTTGCCCGCCGAATCGAGCGTCGGAGGATTCGCGGGCGTGTAGTCGATGCCGGTGATCGTGAGCTGGAAGGCGGTCGCACCAGTTTGCGTGAACGAGCACGTGGTGGGAGCCGGCACCATTTGATCTGCCGGGTGGCTGCCACCAGACCATGGGTGCCCGTCTGCGGCGCCCGGACCAGTGAATGGCGTGCAGCCTCCGTCGATCGAGATCGCGCTGCCTTGAGGGGACGCGATGTTGAGCTTGTACGTGACGGACTGGGGGCCCGCTTCGCTGCCGAGATCCTTGCTGAGCGTCCACTCGTAGTCGACCAGGTACCCTCCGTTGCCGAAGGAGAAGCTCGGTGTGCCCACGCCCCACCGCATGTCCATGCCGAAGGCATTGGTGATGTCGATCGGGCTCAGGGCCGCGGTCTGGCCGCCGATCGCACCGGATGCCGTGATCTGGCTCCCCGTGGCACCCTCAGCCACGATCGGGGCTTGCAGCACCACCGCGGTGCCCTCGATCTGAGTGCCGAGGTTGCAGGTGAGGGTCGTGCCGTCGGCCGAGATGCTGGAGACGGGGGTCACGCCGCTGGTCTTGCACACGCTGGGAAGGGACCCGAAGTGTCCGTTCTGGGTCGTGATGGTCACCGTGACGTTGTCGACCGGATTGTTCGCCGGCGCGGGGGCGTCGTCGTTCACGTTCACCCGCCACACGCCCGTGACGACGTCACCCGACTTCACCGTAGTCGGGGTGCCGTTCTCCCACGACGCCGTGATCTGGTAGACGGGCGCCGCGACGGCGGGAGCCGCGCCGATCAGCGCAGTGCCGAGTGCCAGCGTGCCGGCGACGAGCGCCGCCATCCAGCGCCACGGCGTTCCCATCGTCAATCGCGTCTCGCGAACATGCTTGTTCTGCCGTGCAGACACAGGCGTTCCCCCTCGTGCTACCTGTAGATGACCCGCGACGCACCCGAATCGGCCGAGAGTCCCGGTCAGGTTATCGACGCCCCGTGCGCTCGCTGGACGAATTCACCCTGCTATCACCCCGCCTCGGCCACCGCGCCACCCGAAGGGGGCACAAGGGGGTGAGGTGAGGGGTGAGGTCAGTCGCTCTCCAGACCGGCGTTCCGGCGTCGGAGCCAGGCTGTGGCTGCCGCGAGCAGGCCGAGCACCAGGAGCCCCAGGCCGACGAGTCCAGCCACCCAGACGTCGCTACCGGTGGATGCCAGCCCCAACGCCGGAGCTGCCGGAACGACCTCGGTCACCTTGGCAGTCGATGGGTCGGAGCTGATCGGAGCACCGCCTGGAGTGGTGCCCGTCACGGTCGCCGTGTTGGACAACACGCCGCCAGCTGCCAGGTCTGCGGCGACTACCGTGTAGGTGGCTGTGCAGTCGATCTCCTGCCCCGGCGCGAGCGCGCTTCCGGACGGGCAGGTCACTGCCGACAGCGTGCCGTGCCCCGTGAAGGTGCCTTCGTTCACCTTCGGGTCGCCGATCGTCACGTTCCCGGTATTCGCGATCGCGAACGTGTAGGTGATCACCTGGCCGACGGTCATGGCCTGCTGGCTGCTGGCGGTCTTCACCAGTGCCAATGCCGGGTGCGGATTGGTCGGCAGCACCAGAGGCGGCGTCTCCGCCTTCGGCGGCGTGGCGCCGGCGGGCGGTGTCCCCGTCACGGTCGCGGCGTTGCTGATCGAGCCGGCGTCGATGTCCGCCTGCACCACGGTGTACGTGGCGGTGCAGGTCTCCACCTGGCCGGGCGCGAGCCTGATCGTTCCCGTCGGGCACACGACATTCGAGAGCGCGCCGTGCCCGGTGAAGCCGGTGTCTGCCACCTGCGGATCCGTGATGGTCACGTTCCCGGTGTTCGTCACCGTGAACGTGTACGTGATCTTCTCCCCCGCCGCGGCCGCCGTCACATCAGCGGTCTTCGCGATCGACAGTGCCGGAGACGCCGGAATGTGCACGGTCACCGTGTTCGACGACACCGGGTCAAGCGGGGTGCCGCTGGGCGGAGTGCCGGTGACCTCGGCCGTGTTGGTGAGGGTTCCCGCGTCGACGTCGGCCTGGGTCACGGTGTACGTGGCCGTACAGGTCTCCACCTGGCCAGGCACGAGCGTCGTCTCGGGACACGCGATCGCGGAGAGGTTGTTCCGGTCACCCGAGAAGGCGGCATCCTCGACACCCACGTTCTTCAACGTGACATTGCCGGTGTTCGTCACCACGAAGGAGTACGTGATCACTTGACCGGCGGTGTACGCCTGGCCATCCGACGGGTCCACCGACTTCACGACGATCAAGCCCGGCGCGGGCGCCGTGGTCGGCGTGCGAGTGGAAGACGACTTGGAGGTGACGTGCCCCGTCGAACCGGACGGTGTGCCGCTGACGGTGGCCGTGTTGTCGACCGACCCGCCCTTCACGTCGTCAGCAGTGACGACATACGACGCGTCGGCAGCACAGGTCATCGACGCGCCCGCCGCCAGCGTGGTCGAAGGACACGTCACGGCGCCGGCCTTGGCATCGCTGACGGCGACGCCGTCGATGGGAAGCCGGCCTGTGTTCGTGACGTCGAAGGTGTACGCGATGGTGTCGCCGGCGTCGACGAGGCCATCCCGGTTGACATCCACGGGCACGCCCGCGTGCTTCGCAAGCGACAGCGACGACGGAACAGCCGTATTGGTGATCGTGCAGTCGACCGCATCGCCGATGCCGACGGTGACCGTCGCACTGGGACCGCCTGCACCGGACCGGAGCGCCGGATCGGTCGCACCGTTGCGGGTACACGACCAGCTCTGTGTGTAATCGGAGAGGGTTCCCGCCGTGGCGGTTTCAGCGAACGTGAACGGCGAGCCGCCCGCCGCGATGATGACCGTCGTCGGTCCTGTCGTCGCGGTCGCGCCGCCGTTCGTGTCGGCGGATGCCAGTGTCGATCCATCCGAGCTGGCCACCGAGATCTGGAACGCGTCGGCCGAGGTGTAGTACGGGTTCACGACCGTCTTCGACAGCTGCACGCTCGACACCAGAACACCGAAGGCGACGCCCTCGAGCCCGCCGCCGACCATGGTCTGACTGAACGACGAAGGGGCGGTCGAAGCCAGGATCGCGGTGCCGGTCATCGAGTTCGCACTGGCGCCCGTGCACTTCACCGTCGTCGTGCCCACGCCGGTGAACCCGCCACCGCAGGCGTTCCCGAGGCCGTTGCCGCTGCTGTTCGCTGTCAACGACGTGATCGGGTTCGAGGAGGTCCACGTGATCGACTCACCCGGGTCGGTCGCCTCGGCATCCGCGCCGACCAGCGAATACCCGCGAACGGTCTTGCCGTTGCGGTCGGTGACCACGACGTTCGTCAGGGTCGCCGTCGTCGTGCCGCCGCTGGCCGTCTGATACAGGGCGGGCGCACCGGGGACCCCTGTGTAGTGGCCATTGTTCCCCAGGTACGAGCCGGCCCAGGTGGGCAGGGTCGTCGCCTTCACCGCTGTGCCGGTCACGGTCAGCGTGAACGACATCGTGTAGCCGCCGGGGATGCTCTCCGTCAGTGTCTGCCCCGTCGCCGCCCGGGCCGGGTTGTAGGCGGAAAGATCGATCCAGCACAGTGTGCTCGCGTACGTTCCGGTGCCTGCAGACGCGAAGCCGCACGACGTGGCGGCCTGCGCCGGCGGAGCGTTGACCGCATCGGCGGCAGCGAGGCCGGCGATGACCAGCGCGCTGCTGACCATCGCGACGAGAAGCCGCGAAGTCAGCCGTGCAGAGCGCAGACGAGTCCCAATCCGACGAAAACGCAACCGATCCCCCGAGTCCTCAGATCAACGCCGAGCTCACTCCGCTCAGCGAAGGTGCACACTGCCGGATGACACGCACCAGAGAGGATCCTCACATGGCCGAGGAACCCCTCCTCCCGGTCTCACCCCGACTTCACCCCGTCTACCCGCGGTTAGGGGGCGGTCCGAGGAGCGTTCAGTCGGGCTCTGCGAGCAGGCGGCGATCGAGCGCCACGGCGACGGCATCCTCCCGGTTCGTCACGCCGAGCTTGCGATAGATGCTGCGCAGCTGCGTCTTGACGGTATTGGTCGAGACGAACAGGGCCCCGGCGATTTCCGCCACGGAGCCGGTCGACGTCAGGTTGCTCAGCACGGCACGTTCGCGCTGCGTCAAGATCACCCCGCTCTGCAGATCGGGTAGGAGCGACCGCAGCGGCACTTCCGTCACGAGGTCGCCGAAGCCGGCCTCGGACAGCGCGGCGACGACCCGCTCGAAGTCCTGCACGGGAAGCAGGGCGACGGCCAGGCGCTGGTCTGTGGCCTTCAGCAGGGAACCGAGTCGGTGCACGACGCCGCGGCTCCGGGCGGTGGGCGAGAACCGGAGCAGCACCGCCGCCTCGAGCGCGGCGGCCTCCGCGGCGGTCCGGGACGTCATCCCTTCGCCGACCAGAGACCTCAGGGTCGTCAGGGCCGTGCCGGTGTTCCCCATCGCGAGATCGGCCCTCGCCCTGTCAACGGCGGCCTGGGGATCGTCGGACGAGACGCGGTCGATGAGCGCAGCGGCCGCCTCAGGGTTGCCCAGCGCGAGGTGCAGCAACGTACGGATGCGTGCGAGGGCCTGGCGGGCATCCGTCGAGCGTCCCTCGCGGCCGCGCATCGCGACGAGCGCCTCCAGTTCGGCGAGCGCCCTGGCCGGATCGCCCTCGACGAGACCAGCGATGGCCTCCACCTGGGCGATGGCGATCCAGTGCTCGATGGAGCGGCGGTCGTGCTGCATCGCCGCCAGATGCTCGCGCGCAGTCGGCGCGTCAAGACGCTCGAGTGCGATCACGGCCTCGGCGAGCCGGTAGAACGTTCCCGTGTACATATTGCGCTGCCGGTCGGTCCACGGACCCGTGCGGGCGTAGTCGATGTGCGCCTGCGCCTCCGGAAGGTCGCCGCGCAACGCATGGATGCCCGCGAGCATCGCCAGATTGCCGAAACCCGGTGAGGGCGCGCTGTCGGGAGTGGCGGCGAGGCCCTTGCTGAAAGCATCCATCGCATCGTCGACATCGCCGCCGTAGAAGAGCGACACACCGACCTGCGAGTACACGCGCGTGAGGCTGCGCATGTGCACGGCATCGGTCTCACTGAGGCTGTCGAGCAGCTGCACCGCAGCCCGCGAGGGACCGACTGAGCGACGCGGATGCCCGACCAGCCGGTACGCGACACCCTCCGTGGCACGGATGAGTGCACGGTCCACGGTGTCGAGATCGGGGCGGGCGGCGCGCGCCGCACGCACCGACCACTGGAAGTACCGCAGTGCCCGCACCCGGTGGAAGCCGATGACGTTGTAACAGATGCCGAGCATCATCGTGAGCAACGGCTCGGAGTGCAGTGCCTGCGCGGGAAGGCGTTCGAGCAGCAGCCTGGTGACCTCGCCGTGGTCGGCGGACAGCTCGAACCATCCGGCACGGACTACCGCTGCGGCTTCCCTGCTGTCGCCCTCGTCGACGGCACGCGACAGTGCAGCCACGAAACGGCGGCCGTCATCGTGGCCGGTGTCGCGCTCGTCGTTATCGTCTTGCGCCACGTCGCCGACTCCCCTTTGGTCGTGCTCCGCTCACACACGAACGGATGGCCCGCGCTGGTGTTGAGCGTTCGGGCCGTCTGAAGTGGTGGATTTTGCGCCCAGGTGGCCGGATGGATGACATCCTCGCCTCCTCGCGCGAGATCACGCTACCAGCGCAGCAGCGCCACCGGTTGCGGTTCCGGCCGCTCCGGCATCGGCTCCCCCTCCGACGGCTCGTCGACCTCCTGCACGAGCACGTTCCCGCCGCTGAGCACTGCCGCTCGCGTGAGCCCCTCGGCGATCGAGACCTGCTCGATGACGTTCGCACCGAGTCGCTCGTCCGCGTTGCGTGCGACCCAGGGCTCGGCATCCAATGCTTCGAGCGCGCCGTCGACGCCGAGCTCCCTTGCGTTCAAGACCAACGTGTCGACGCGCGCCTCCTGCAGCGCAGCGACGACAGCGTCGATGCCGCGAGCGCCGCTCGCACCGCTGTCCTCGGCGGCGCGCGCGAGGGCGTCGTCCACCTCGCGCCGCAGGTGTTCGTGCACAGCTGCCGCGATGGCGTCGTCGAGCGCCTCGTCGTCGGACCCGTCCGCTTTCGTGTGCGCATCCACGTCGACGAGAAGCGCACGAGTTGAGGCGCCGAGCTGCTCTTCGAGCAGCTGCCTGGCACGAACATCCCCCGCAATGACGACGAACCTCGGCCGATGCTCGAGAACGATCTGCTCGAGCGCATCGTCCACTTCCGACTGCGTCTGCTTCCAGATCTCCTCGGAGTGCATCTGGTACCGGCGATGAGACCAGCCGCCTGCCTGCACCTTGGGCAGGCTGTCGGTTCGGCCCTGCACCTCTGCCGCCTCATCCGTGCCGGCGCGACCCCACGTCTCTACCCACAGGTGAGCGCCCTCCCTGCCTGCCTCGACGACGACGTAGCGGATGTCCGCGGCCGCGTGCCTGAGGAGCGGCAGCACCGGAGGCACCCGCTGGTATCCGATCTGCTCGGGTCCGAGCCTCTCGCCGACGAACCGTTCAGCGAGTTCGACGGCGCCGTCGCGCACCAGCAGATAGAGGACCGACGGGCTCGGGATGCCGGCATCCGTCGCCACCGTCTCGTCAACCGCCTGCACATCGGGTTCGGGTGCCCCGCGTTTGCATAACTCGTCGAGCAGGGCGTGGCGCCTGCTGTGCTCGGCAGGCGTCGGCTCGTCGCCGTGTCCGTCGACGTACGCGAACGTGTAGCTGCCGTTGCCGGACAGGATTCGTACGAGATCGTTCTGGTCGATCATGTTCCTCCCTCGGAATCCCCTGAGGATGGGCGCCTCAGAGGATGGGCCGGCCCCCGGTGACCGCGACGCGCGCGCCCGAGATGTACGAGGCCTCGTCGCTGGCCAGGAGCACGTACACGGGTGCGAGCTCCGCGGGCTGAGCCGGACGTCCGAGCTGGGTGTTGCCGCCGAACTTCGCCACGTGCTCCGCAGGCATCGTGGACGGGATCAGCGGGGTCCAGACCGGCCCGGGCGCGACGCTGTTCGCACGGATGCCGCGCTCCCCCAGCAGCTGGGCCAGCGACGCGGTCATGTTCGCGATGGCCGCCTTCGTCGCCGCGTACGGCATGAGCGTGGGCGACGGGGCATCCGAGTTCACGGACGACGTTCCGATGATGGATGCGCCGGACGACATGTGCGGAAGCGCCGCCTTCACGAGGTGGAAGTAGGCGCTCAGGTTCGTGGCGATCGTCTTGTCCCACTCGTCGTCGGGGATGTCCTCGACCTTCGTGTACGTGCGCTGCATCGCCGCGTTCGAGACGACCACGTCGACCTTGCCGAACTCCTTCACCGCGGCATCCACGAGACGGCGGCACTCCGCCGGATCGGAGATGTCTCCCCGGAGTGCCACGCACCGCCTGCCCGCTTCAGTGATCCAGTGCTCGGTGTCGCGGGCATCCTCGTCTTCCTCGAGGTAGCCGAAGGCCACGTCGGCGCCTTCACGCGCGAACGCGATCGCGACCGCTTTGCCGATGCCGCTGTCGGCGCCGGTGATCACGGCGGCCTTGCCTTCCAAGCGCCCGCTGCCCCGGTACGACTGCTCGCCGTGGTCGGCCTTGGGCTGCAGCTCCTCCTCTGTGCCCGGCGGGTTCTGCTGCTGCTGCGGCTGGCTCATGCGTATCCGTCCTTCCCACTCTTCGGGTTCGCTCCTGCGATGATCGCCGGATGCCCGCGAGGTGCGGAGGGGTTGACAGGATCTGGGCCGCCTCGAGAATCGGATGCCTCAGCTTTCGTGCCCGGTGGGCGGTTGCGCCTCCTCTTCCGGCTCGAGCAGGAGGAAGAGGCCCGCGTACGGCTCGAGGCTCACGGAGAAGCTGTTGAGGTCGTCCACCCGCCCGATCTCGTCCCCGGTGTTCACGTCGAGCACGGCGCGGCGCGGGGTCAGCACGTCGGAGCGCACGGTGCCCTCGATGGCCTCACCGCTGAAGTTCAGCACGGTCACCTGCTCCCTGGCATCCGACCGAGCCGGATCGCCTTCGTCGAGCCGGTGAACCATCACGAGCATTCCCGGATGCGCGACATCCGGGATGTCGATCTGGCTTGCCACGTCGATTCCGTAGTCGGCTCGAAGCCGGAGGATGCGCTTCAGCCGTGAGGCGAACGAGTTCGGTTCGCCCAGCTGCTTCGCCAGAGAGCCGAACAGAGACCGGCCACGAGGCATGCCGGATGCCGACCGCGTCGCGTCGGGATCGGCATCCGTGAGATCGTGCGCGCCGCGGTGAACCCATCGGGTGTCTCCGCTGGCGATGAGGTCGTGCACCGCCTCCGGCGGCAGCGGCAGCACCCCGAGCAGGTCCCACGCCGAGAGCGCGAAGACGCCGGGCTGCCACGCGTTGAACATGGCGAGAAGCAGCTGCGCACGGCGGATGTTCTCGACGTCGTCTTCGCCGATGTCATCCAGAGTGCGGAATCCCTGCACCGCGGCGATGACGGATGCCGTCGTGCAGGCGATGCCGTTGGTGGTGAACACGAGGTTGTACGGGGCCGCCGGACCGGTGAGCCTCTCCAGCAGGTCGGTGCGGATCGTGTCGGCCAGCTCAGCGCCGGTGAGCTCCGCCCCGCGGAACTCATACACGTCGGCGGGATGCCGCGCCGCCCAGTGCACGAGTTCGTACGTGAGCTCGTCGTGGTTCTGCATGGCGTGCACGAGGCCGGCGGGGTCGACGCCCGCGGCGAGCGCCGTGCGCAGCGTGAGCCGCAGGAACTCCGTGTCGCCGGTCGCGAACGCGTGATGGTACGCGGGCCGGTTGACGAAGTCGTACGAAAGATCCGCGCCGACTCGTCCGGTGTCACGGATGTCTTCGATGCCGAGGTTCAGCTCCTGGAACGTGAACCCTCCGACCTTGCGCACCATGCTCGCGATCAGGTGGTTCGCCGCCTCGGAAAGCGGATGCCCCTCCGACCAGCCCGGCTGCCCCTCGACGCTCTTCTCGACGCCCAGAAACCCGTTGGCATCCAGCCGCAGCCCGCTCGAGCCGAGGTCGCCGAGCGAGTGCAGCGCGTCGCCGATGACGAGGCGCATGCCGGAGAACGTCGGGTCGAGCCAGTTGATCGACGGCTGGCCCTGCTTGAAGTAGTGCAGGTACACCCAGCGCCTGGTGCGTCCGTCGACGCCGACCGTGGGCGCGGTGGCACTCCAGTTCGTCTCCTTGACGCCCGGCGAATAGAAGATGACGCGCTGCAACTGGCCGATGATGTACCCGCTGTCGGCAAGTCGCGCCTCGGTCTCGGGGTCGAGGTTCACGGCGTCGCGCCCCTCGGGAACATCCGGCAGAAGCGACCAGTCCTCCTCTGGGATCTCGACCATGTGGTAGATGCCCGGGTAGTCCTTGTACGCCATCTCGGCCAGCCGGAAGTCCGCGCCCTTGCCCGTGTGTCCGGGAACGATGTCGTCGATCACGCTGCCGCCGTGCCGGTCCGCCACATCGGACAGCTGCCGGAACTCGTCTTCGTGGCCGAAGATGGGGTCGATCTGCGTGCTGATCCGGTCGAAGTGCCCGTCGATGCTCGCTGTCTGCACCCAGCCGGTGATACCTCCCGCCTGCTTGACGGGGCCGGTGTGCACGGCGTTGATGCCGATCGACTCGAACGCCCGCCACAGCTCCTCGCCGGCCAGAGCACCGAGGTACGACTGCCCGGGGCGGGTGATCAGCGAGATCGGATACGCCGTGAACCAGACCGAGGCGGAACGGATGGCGCGCCTGGCGTCTGGTCTCGCATAGGGATTGCGCCACATGCTGGGCTGCCCCGACAGGCCGCGCGAGAGGATGTCCGCGTCACCCAGCATCGACTGCCGCTTCAGCCATTCCACATAGGACGGGTTCGACGCATCGGCCGACCGTGGATCCGAGAACGACCTGCGAATGTTGCTCGCGCGTAGCTGCGCGCGCGGGCGCAGCCTGTGCGGCCTCGCCGGGTAGCGCTCCTCGTCGTAGCTGATCTCCGCCGACTCGCTCGCGGCATCCGCGTGGCGTGCCACATCGTCGGGCACCGTCATTCCGGCCTCCTCGCTCCCGTTTCGTCCTCTCGCACATCCAGCACGACGAGCGAGTGCCCGTCGAGGCGTATACCGTCGGGTGTCCCACCATGCGTACCGTACGAGAGCAGCACCGGGGTGTCGTAGGCTCCCGGCACGATCGCGGCATCCGTCGAGAAGTTGACGGCGACCACGGTGCCGCACCTGCGCAGCACCAGCCATCCAGCATCCGCGTCCACCTCGACGTGGATCGTGGCGAAGCGCGGGTCGGTCAGTTCCGGCCGGGCCCGTCGGAGGCGGACGAGATCGCGGTAGAACGCGAGAAGCCGGGCATGCCTGCCGCCCGTCGCCTCCGTCCAGTCGAGCTTGGACCGTTCGAAGGTCTCCGGATCCTGCGGATCGGGAACGGATGCCTCGTCCCAGCCCATCCGGGCGAACTCGGCCTTGCGCCCGTCTGCGGTCGCCTTCGCGAGTTCCGGTTCGGGGTGGGAGGTGAAGAACTGCCAGGGCGTGGATGCCGCCCACTCCTCGCCCATGAACAGCATCGGCGTGAAGGGCCCGAGCAGCGTGAGCGCCGCCGCGATGGCCAACTGACCGTCGTCGAGCGTCGCGGTCAGGCGGTCGCCCGCCGCCCGATTTCCGATCTGGTCGTGGTCCTGGCTGAACACGACGAGTCGCGCGGTAGGCATGGTGAGGGCGTCGATGGGCCGGCCGTGGTGCCGCTCCCGGAACGACGAGTAGGTGCCGTCGTGGAAGAACCCGCGCGTCAGCGCCTTCGCCAACGCGTTCAGAGACTCGAAGTCGGCGTAGTAGCCCGTGGCCTCCCCGGTCAGCGCGACGTGAAGCGCGTGGTGGAAGTCGTCGCTCCACTGCGCGTCGAGGCCGTAGCCATGCGCTTCACGGGAGGCGCTCAGTCGCGGGTCGTTCAGGTCGGACTCCGCGATGAGCACGAACGGACGGCCCACCTGCGACGACAGCCGGTCGACCTCGACGGCGAGCTCTTCCAGGATGTTGATCGCCCGGGTGTCCACCAGCGCGTGCACGGCATCCAGCCGCAGGCCGTCGACGTGGTAGTCCCGCAGCCACATCAGCGCGTTGTCGACGATGTAGTTGCGCACCTCGTCGGAGTCGGGGCCGTCGAGGTTCAGCGAGCTGCCCCAGGTGTTCGCCCTGTCGTCGCGCAGATAAGGCCCGAACTTCGGCAGATAGTTGCCGCTCGGCCCGAGGTGGTTGTAGACGACATCCTGGATGACGCCGATGCCCGCCCGGTGACACGCATCGACGAACCGCTGGTATGCGGGCGGCCCGCCGTAGGGTTCGTGCACCGCGTACCAGAGCACGCCGTCGTATCCCCAGTTGTGAGTGCCGTTGAACGCGCCCACGGGCAGTAGCTCCACGAAATCGACGCCGAGCTCGCGCAGGTGGTCGAGCTTGCCGATGGCGGCATCCAGGGTGCCCTCGGGCGTGAACGTGCCGAGGTGCAGCTCGTAGATCACGGAGCCGGCCAGCGGACGGCCGCGCCAGTCGGTGTCTCTCCAATCGAAGGCGGAGGTGTCGAACGTCTGGGAGAGTGCGTGCACGCCGGATGGCTGCCTGCGGGACCGCGGATCGGGGTACGGCCCCTCGCCGTCGACCACGAATCCGTAGTCCTGAGGCCTCTGTTCCGCGAGGTCGCCCGCGGGAGTCCACCATCCGTCGCGTCGTGGGTCGCGCCCGAGCGGATGCCGTTGGTCGCCGAGCATGAGATCGACGGTGGTCGCGTGCGGAGCCCACACGTCGAAGGTCATGACGCCTCCTGTCCATCGGGCGCCGTCAGCAGCGCAACGGGATACGTGTCGAGCAGTTCGGCCAGGCGGATGCCTCCGCCTCCGAACCCGCGCCCCGTCAGCACGTCGACCAGCTCGCGACCGGCGGGCTCGATCGTGGTGTCGTACCAGCCGCCTGCTGCCTCCAGGCCATACGGCAGCCGGGTGGCGACGGCGACCGCTCCGCCCCTGTCGAACGCGACGGCGTGGTCGCGCATGCGGCCGAAGGCCTCGACGGGCACATACCGGACGAACCGCTCCGGATGCGCTTGGCGAAGCCGCAATGCGCGAGACACAACGAGCAGCTTCGCCGCGCCCTCTTCGTCGACGGGAGGCAGCCATCCGTCGTCCAGGCGCCGCAGCAGCTCGGAGCGGGGAGCGAAGTCGACTGGCCGGCGGTTGTCCGGATCCACGAGGGACAGCTCCCAGAGTTCGCTGCCCTGATACACGTCGGGAATCCCGGGGGCCGCGAGCTGAAGAAGCTTCGCGCTGAGACCGTTCGAGAAGCCCGCGAGGGCGATCGCAGCAACGGTCTCCTCGATCGCGGCAGCCACCTCGGGAGCGTCGAAGGCCTTGTCGATGGCCGCGTGCATCCGGTCTTCGAATGCCGGGTTCGGCGAGATCCAGTTCGTCGAGTCTCCCGCCTCGCGTGCCGCTTTCTGCGCGTACGCCTGCAGCCGCTGCCTCGACGCAGGCCAGGCCCCGACCACCGCTTGCCAGATCAGATTCTCGAGGGCGGGGTCGCCGAAGCCGGCCTCCCTCCGCAGCCTGGCGAGCGCGTCGGACCAGAGCTCCGGGCGCTCGGCCAGTGCGGTGATCCGCGCCCGCACATCCTCGCCGCGTTTGGTGTCGTGCGTGGTCAGCGTCGTGAGCGAGTGCGGAAGCGCGGCCTGCCTTCTCGCCTGCCGCTGGTGAAACGTGGCGACGTCGATGGCGAACTCGCTCGGGTCGCCGCCGACCTCGTTCAACGAGGTCAGCGTGGTGAAGCGGTAGAACGCGGAGTCCTCTACCCCCTTCGCCATCACCATGCCGGAGGTCTGCTGAAAGCGGATGGCCGCTGGATTCCCCGGGTCGGCGAGCACATCCGCGACCCGGGCGATGGTACCGGCGAGGTCCGGACGCCTCGCAGCGGCCTCCGTTGCCGCAGCACGCAGGCGGCTCTCGCCGAGGGGCAGATAGGAACGGTAGACGGGCATGGCGGCGAGCAGCTCGATGAGCACGCTCGCGAGCGTTCCAGGCTCGGCGATGCCCTGCAGCTCCCGGGCGAGGCGGTTGACCTCGGAGCGCAGGATGCCGTCGGCGACGGCTCGCTTGCTGGCATAGACCATCTCGTGCCAACGGTCGGCGTGCGGGTTTCCATACGCCACCTGCGGAGGCCGCGTGGCCGGCGGTGGCGGTTCCGCTGCCGCTTCCAGACCTGCCTGCCCGCAAGCATCCACCAGCACGCGGTCGAAGTCCTTCAGCGCGTCGTAGCCCGTCGTGCCCTCGGCGGCCCAGTTGCCGGGCAGCTGCTCATCGCCCTCGAGGATCTTCTCCACCCACACCGGGACGCCGCCGGTCAGCGCGGCGAGATCGTCGAGGTAGCCGCGCGGGTCGGCGAGTCCGTCGGGATGATCCACGCGCAGCCCGTCGGCCAGGCCGTCCCGGAACCATCGCGCGATCTCCGCGTGCGACTCGGAGAAGACCTCGGGATCCTCCACCCGGATCGCCGCGAGGGAGTTGACGGCGAAGAAGCGCCGGTAGTTCAGCTCGTCGTCGGCCCGCCGCCAGTTGATCAGCTCGTAGTTCTGCCGCTCGTGCACCTCGCGAGCCGAATCGCCCGGCTCCGCGGTACCCTCGGCGATCGGGTACCGGTTGTCGTAATACAGCAGGGTGTCACCGTCGATGCGCAGCCGATCGAGCTCGTTCTCGCCGTCGCCGAGCACGGGGATGCGTATCTTGCCGGCCGCCGCATCCCAGTCCACGTCGAACGCGGCCGCGAAACGCGACCGGCGGCCGTGGCGCAACAGATCCCACCACCAGGCGTTGAGCCGGGGCGTCGCCACGCCCATGTGGTTCGGCACGATGTCGACGAGGATGCCCATGCCGGCTTCGCGCGCGGCGCGCGACATGCGCGTGAACGCCTCGGCTCCGCCGCGGTCCGGGTCGATGAGCGAGTGGTCGATCACGTCGTAACCGTGCATCGAGCCGGGCTCGGCGCGCAGCAGCGGCGAGAGATAGACCCATCCGACGCCGAGACGAGCCAGGTATCCGCACAGTTCGGCGGCATCGTCGAGTGTGAAGTCGGGGGTGATCTGCAGCCGGTACGTCGAGCTGGGCAGCTGTCGGCTCATGCGCTCACCGTCGAGCGCAGGAGTGCGAAGGTGCGGCCGCCCATGATCAACGAGCCGTCGAGGTCGCCCTCTTCGTGTTCCGGATCGCTCGAGATGACCAGGCGCCATCGCTTGCCCCGGGCATCCGGCAGCGTGAACTCGACGCCGTTGTCCGCGGAGTTCAGAAGCAGGGCGAAGGTGTCGGCGCCTTCGTGAGCGAGCACGAACGTGACCGAGCGCACATCCGGGTTCTCCCAGTCCTCCGGCTCGAAGGTCTCGCCGTCTGAGCGGCGCATCACCACGGTGTCTTGCGCTTCGGTGCCAGGCGCCTGCCGGAACCATGCCGGCCGGAGTGCGGGGTTGTCGCGGCGCAGCCGCAGCAGTTCCGCGGTGAAGGCGAACATGTCGTCGTCGGCGTGCGCCCAGTCGAACCACGACATCTCGTTGTCTTGGCAGTAGGCGTTGTTGTTGCCGTTCTGCGTTCGGCCCAGCTCGTCGCCGCCGAGCAGCATCGGAACGCCGGCAGAGAGCAGCAGCGTCGCCAGGAAGTTCTTCTGCTGCCTGCGGCGCCGGGCGAGCACCTCCGGGTCATCCGTCGGCCCCTCCACCCCGCAGTTCATCGACCTGTTGTCGTCTTCACCGTCGTTGTTGTCTTCGCCGTTCGCCTCGTTGTGCTTGTGGTCGTATGAGGTGAGGTCGACGAGCGTGAAGCCGTCGTGCGCGGTGACGAAGTTCACGCTCGACAGGGGTGAGCGGCGGGATGCCTCGTACACGTCAGGGCTGCCCAGCACCCGCTGCGAGAGCGTGCCGAGCACGTCGTCGCCACTGTTCCAGAAGCTGCGGACGTCATCCCGGAACCTGCCGTTCCACTCCGACCACCTGGCAGGGAAACCGCCGAGCTGATAGCCGTGGGTGTCCCAGGGTTCGGCGATCATCTTCACGCTCGCCAGAACCGGGTCCTGCTCGACGAGCGTGAGGAACGCGCTGTGCAGCTCCGCGGATCCGTCTTGCCTGGTCAGCGTCGTCGCGAGGTCGAAGCGGAAGCCGTCGACGTGCATCTCGGTCACCCAGTAGCGCAGGGAGTCCATAATGAGCCGCAACGCCGCCGGATGCCCGACGTTCAGGCTGTTCCCGGTGCCCGTGGTGTCGAAGTACGAAGCCTCGTCGCCCTCCACCAGCCGGTAATAGGCGGCGTTGTCGATGCCCTTGAACGACAGGGTGGGCCCGAGGTGATTCCCCTCGGCCGTGTGGTTGTAGACGACGTCGAGGATCACCTCGAGGCCGGCCCCATGCAGTGCCTTGACCATCCACTTGAACTCGTCGACCTGCGCCCCGCCGTCGCCTCCGGAGGAATACCCGCCGTGCGGAGCGAGGTACCCGATCGAGTTGTAGCCCCAGTAGTTGCTGAGCCCCTTCTCGAGAAGGTGGCTGTCTTGCACGTACTGGTGCACGGGCAGCAACTCGATGGCGGTCACGCCGAGCTTCGTCAGATGCTCGATCGCGGCAGGATGCCCGAGCCCCGCATACGTGCCGCGCAGCTCCTCCGGCACCTCGGGATGCAGCTTCGTGAATCCCTTCACGTGTGTCTCGTAGATCACTGTCTCCGACAGGGGTGTGCGAGGCGACACGTCATCGGACCAGTCGAAGCGCGGATCGATGACGACGCACCGCGGAACGGAGGACGCGTCGTCCGTCTCATCCGGCAGCGACGGGTCGTCGAGCTTGTGCCCGAACACGCTCGGACCCCAGTCGTAGTGCCCCTCTATGGCGTTCGCGTATGGGTCGAGCAGCAGCTTGCTCGGATTGTGACGAAGTCCGCGAGCGGGATCCCACTCGCCGTGCACGCGCAGTCCGTAGCGGGTTCCGGCCTCCATGCCCTCGATCACGCCGTGGAAGACGTGGCCGGTATGGCCGTGCAGGGCGAAGCGGGTCTCCTCGGCGCCGTCGAAGACGCACACCTCGACGAGCGTGGCGGTTTCGGAGTACACAGCGACATTGGCGCCTCCCGGAACAAGGGAGACGCCGAGCGGATAGGGGCGGGAGCGAGCGGGCGGCACTCGCCCATTCTGCGGCGACACGGCACGGCGGGTCTATGGGTTGTTTCGCTCCCACGCAACCCCTAAGGCCCTTTGAGCCTCGCCGCGACGCGCCGGGCTATGGTCAGGATCATGGGGGCGGATGTCGAACTCGGCGAGGCGGTCTCCGACTGGATCATCCGGCAGCGCTGGTTCGGCGGCAAGGGCGCGGTGCCCCGTCTGCGGCTGCTCGCGTCTCTGGAATGGTCGGCGAACGACGAGCGGCGCATCGTCACGCACCTCGTGCTGGACGAGGATGAACAACGCGGCGCCCTCTACCAGGTCCCCGTTGTCTACCGCGCTGCGGCACACGGCTCTCCCGCCCCGGCCTACATCGGCGAGCTGATCTCATCCGACGGTCGAATCGACTATGCGTACGACGCGACGCACGATCCCGCGTTCACCGGGATGCTCCTGCGACTGGTCGCAGACGAGAACCGGGTCGGCGACGAACGCGTTTCCGCGTACGGCGCGAGAGTGCGCAAGGCCGACGACGAGAACGACCACCGGCCGGCCGAGCTGCGCCTGCTGGGTTCCCGGGTGCTGAGCGGCGAGCAGTCGAACACATCGATCGTCTTCACGGTCGACGACGGCGCCGGGCAACGGCAGCTCATCTGCAAGATCTTCCGGTCGATTCACCACGGCGAGAATCCGGATGTCGTCCTGCAATCGGCGCTGTTCGCCGCCGGTTCTCAGTCCGTTCCCCCGGTCTTCGGCAGCGTGATGGGCGAATGGCCCGACGCCGGACGCGCGTCCGGCCGTGCGCGCGGGCATCTGGCTTTCGCTCAGGAGTTCCTCGCCGGCGCCGGCGACGCCTGGCAGCTCGCTCTCGCTGCAGCGGAGGCGGGAGAAGACTTCACCTCGAACGCCCGCGGGATGGGATCGGCGGTCGCCGAGGTGCACTCGGTGCTCGCATCGGCGCTCCCCACCAAGGAAGCCGGCCGCGACGATATCGCCGCGATCGTCGGGGCCTGGCAGGAAAGGCTCGATTCCGCGGTGCGCGAGTTGCCCGAGCTGGCCACTCTGCGTGAGGCGATCGAGACGCGGTACGCGAGAGCGCGCAGCGCATTGTGGCCGCGGCTGCAGCGCATCCATGGCGACATGCACCTCGGCCAGATCCTCGCCGCGCCGGGAGGCCGGTGGGCGATCATCGACTTCGAGGGCGAGCCGATGCGGCCGCTCTCCACGCGTTCGCTGCCCGACGTGCCCCTGCGCGACGTCGCGGGCATGCTGCGGAGCTTCGACTATGTCGCCGGCTCACGCGAGAACACGGAGGGGGTTCGCGATTGGGCTAAGCGCTGCCGAGACGCCTTCCTCGAGGGCTACAGCGAACGCTCCGGGCGCGAACCACGACGCGACGGCGTGCTGCTCGACGCGTTCGAGCTCGACAAGGCGCTCTACGAGGCGGTCTACGAGGCGCGCAACCGCCCGTCGTGGCTGCCGATCCCGATCGCCGCCATCCGGCGACTGGCCGCTCAGCCGGCTTCGGATTGAGCAGGCTGCGCGGAGCGCCTCACCCTGGAATCGGCCCGAACGGCTCGGACGCGGACTCGGCCGGTCGCGCGAAAGTCAGCGGTTCCTCTCCTGCGCCTGCGGTTCCACTCGGATGACCGCCGCGTGGTCGGGCTGGAACCCGTGCGCGATGCCCCAGAGCACGGCCTGGGTGCGGCTTTCGACGCCGATCCGCCGGTAGCAGCTACGGATATAGGTCTTGATCGAGTTGATCGACAGGTGCGCGCGGTCGGCGATCTCCACGTTCGTGAGCCCCTGCGCGATCAACGCCAGCACCTCTGCCTCCCGCTGTGTCAGACCTTCTTGGCGTCCGGGCCAGTCCCCTGCCGAATGGAGGCTTCGCCCCGGCGCGTCGTAAACCTGCTCCACTCCTTGGTTGATTTCTTCGAGAGCGGCGACCAGTGCTCCTGCGGGCAGGCTCTTGGAGATGTAGCCCTGCGCCCCGTTCGCCAGCGCCGCGGTGACGAGCGCGGGGTCCATGTTCCAGGAGTAGACGACGGCCTTCCCGACCATCGGATTGGCGGCCAGGTCGCGGAGTTTCTCCCGGTCGCCCTGCGGCGCCGCGAAGGTGTCGTAAAGGGCGATGTCGACCGGTGAGTTGACTCGGTGCTCCATGTCGAGCTCCACAACGCTCACGCGCGACTCGTAGGCGCCGAGCATCGAGGCGAGTCCTCGGACCACGACCTCATAGTCGTTGACGATCGCGAGCGTGACAGGCATGCATCCAGCGTAATGATCACAAGTCCACCCCTAGGGGTGGTTTTTGCATCCCCTGCGATCCGTAGCGTGGATCGTGGCGTCCAGACCCGCGCCGAAGAGGAAACCATGATCGACGATGTCCCCGGCGACCCGAAGCACCCCTTGAGAGACCTTTCGATCCGAGAACTCATTCTCGAACTCGCCGCTGTCGAAGAGCTGGCAGCCAGACATGCCGTCACCGCCGACGGTACGTACGCAGCGAGGTTCATCACGCAGAGAGAGCAACAGATCGTCGTCGAGCTGCGCAACCGGGCTGCGTGTCTTCCTTCCTCCGAAGCACACGACGCGACGCCACACACCTGCGAGAAGGCCGGCGAGTGGGAGTCCTGATCTACGGGCCCCAGGAGATCGAGTTCGACGACCGCCTCCTGACCCATCTCGAATTCGTCATCGTGACCAAGTTCCGGCGTCGGGAATCGTTCCTCATGTCCTGGCTCGAGAAGTCGCAGAACAGCACCAGCCGGGAGTCGATGTGGATGCATCCGAGCTCACCCGTCTACTTCAAGTACACCGGTTCCCGGGTGCCTTCGATGAACCGCGAGTGGATCGCTCTGATGCAGGCCGAGGCCAACGGACGACGAGGACTGATCGTGCGCAATGAAGACGGCACGCCGGCGTACACCGGCAAGGTGACGTAGCCGGTTCTACGACTGGGCCGACACGAGCGCGCTCACCTGGCCGAGTGCTTAAGCCCCTGTCACGTGGTCGGCTGGATGACGAGGCAAGTGCTGGAGGCGGTGGCGAGGATGCGACCGTTCTGATCGCGGATGTCCGCCTCGGCGAACGCGACGCCCTTGCCGCGTTTGGTCACCCATCCGTGGGCGATGACCTGGCCCGTGTCGGCGGTGATCGGACGGAGGAACGACACCTTGATCTCCAGGCTGGTGTAACCGACACCGGCCGGGAGAGTGGTGTCCACCGCGCAACCGCACGCGGAGTCCAGCACGGTGGCGAAGAACCCGCCGTGCACCGACCCGATGGGGTTGTAGTGCGACTCGTCCGGCACCGCGGTGATCACCACGTCGCCATCGGCGACCGTCACTATTTCCAGTCCGATGTGGCTGCTGATCGGCGGTGCTGGGATTTCTCCGACCGCGACCGCGCGTAGCCGCTCGAGCCCGGAGCGGGAGAAGATCGCCTGCTTGTCCCTGCCGGGCACCTGGTAGTGGATCGTGCGCGACCGATCCGTGCTCGCGGTGCGCTCGGGGCCGGCACTCGGTATGGTCATGGGCGCCTCATACTCCTGGGGGGTTCGGTGCGGGAAGGATCGCGGCGATCTGGGCGCGAACGGCATCGAGGATCTGCTCGACGCTGCTGCCGATGTGCTCGCTGGAAGCCATGGCGAGGAACAGGATCGCGGAGATCACCCGCGCGAGCGTTGCTGCCTCCCCTGCCTCGAGTCCGAGGTGCTCGGTAAGGATGCTCGCGGTGGCGTCTTCGGTCTGCCCGACGATGGCGAGGGCCCGGGAGTGATGGGGTTCGGCCGGGTCACCGAAGACCATCTCCCGCAGATAGGTGCGGCCGTTCTCGACATGTACGCGGTTACACTCCACGACCGGCGCAACCAACGCAACGACCGCTCCCAACGCGGTGGACTGCTTCGCCGCGGCATCCTGTCCTTGCTCCAGTGCGGTTGCGTAATGCGTGTTCTGCACGAGCAGAAGAAGCTCGCCCTTGGTCTTGGCGTAGAGGAACAGGGTGCCGGTTCCGATGTCCGCCGCGTCGGCGATCTGCTGGGTGGTGACCTCGTCCATCCCATGCTCGGCGAACAGTTCGCTCGCGGCGGCCGTGATGCGCTCGAGCTTGGCCCGCTTGTTCCGCTCGCGTCGCCCGAGCTGCTCGGTCGCCACTGGCATGGATGACCCTCCGGAGGTAAATAGCGATTCGGCTCAGTTTTGAGTGTAGTCGCCTTGACAATATAACTGAGTACACTCATTATTGAGCATATTCGGTTTTCGCAGATTTCGGCGCGTGAACACGATGCGGTTCCTGCGGCGCCGACCGCGACCACCGAGCACATCCATATCCAAGGAGGAGAGATCGTCATGCGAGCATTCGCGTTCGACCGGTACAAGCAGCCGATCCACGAGGCGGACGTGCCCGAGCCCACGACCGGTGAGCGGGATGTGCTGATCCGCGTGGAAGCGGCGGCGCTGAATCATCTGGACGAGCGGATACGCGAGGGCCAGTTCAAGGCGATCCTGCCCTACAAGACCCCCCTCACGCTCGGCCACGATCTCGCCGGGACGGTGATCCGCACCGGCGAGAGGGTCAACGGCTTCAACGTAGGCGACCGGGTCTACGCGCGTCCGCGGGATTTCCGGATCGGCACCTTCGCCGAGCGCATCGCAGTCGACGAGGCCGATGTCGCGTTGGCCCCGGCCTCCGCCAGCATCACTGAGGCCGCATCCCTGCCTCTTGTGGCACTCACGGCGTGGCAGGCCCTTGTCGAAAAGGGGCACGTGACAGCAGGGCAGAAGGTGCTCATCCACGCCGGCGCAGGTGGAGTGGGAACGATCGCGATACAGCTCGCCAAACACCTCGGCGCGATCGTAGCCACCACTGCGTCCGTGAAGAACGCGGACTTCCTTCGTGCACTCGGGGCGGACTTGGTCATCGACTACCGCACCCAAGACTTCCAGGCCGAGCTTTCCGGGTACGACTTCGTGCTCGATCCTCTGGGAGGTGAGAACCTCATCAAGTCCCTGAAGGTGCTGCGGCCCGGCGGCAAAGCGATCGGCATCGCCGGTCCTCCTACGCCGGAGTTCGCGAAAGCGGCAGGCCTGAACCCGGTCCTACGTCTGGCCATCACCGCGCTCAGCCGCAAAGCCCGTGGCCTGGCGAAGAGGCTCGGCGTGAGCTACGAGTTCCTGCTCATGCGCGCCTCGGGAGACCAGCTCCGCCGGATCTCCGCGCTCGTCGACGCCGGCGCCATCCGACCCATCGTCAGCGCCACGTTCCCGTTCGAGCAAACCGCCGACGCCTTGGCGTCTTTGGCCATGAACAGCATCCGCGGGAAGGCCGTCATCACCGGCCCGCAGCGGATCGCCTGATAACCGACCCACGATCCGATTTTCCGTCCACCGCCTTTATCCGCACCTATCGACAAGGAGCAGCACCCATGAACGCCACTGGCAACACCCTTGAACTCGCGACAAGGCCATCAGGAACAATGAGTTCTACCGCCAGCTCAAGGCCATCCAGCGGTACGGCGGCTCCGCGCCGTCAGATCTCTCGGTGATCACGCAGCCCACGCTGATCGCCAACGGCGACAACGACCGCATGGTCCCCTCGATCCTCTCCACAGACCTGCACCGGCGGATCGCGGGCTCCGCGCTCATCATCTACCCGAGCTCCGACCACGGCGGCATCTTCCACTACTGGCAGAAGTTTGCTCCCGTCGCAGCGAAGCTCCTCAGCGACTGAGCACCGATCGATGGCGGCCACCATGCGGCCATGATCGAACTGACGAAGTAAATGAAAGGCCCGAATTCCCGCGTCATTCCGCGGAACTCGGGCCCTGAGCGATCGGCGGAGACGGAGGGATTTGAACCCTCGGTCCCCTTACGGGGACTCCACCTTAGCAGGGTGGTGCACTAGGCCTGACTATGCGACGTCTCCTCGTGCGGCCGCCGCGCGGACACACGACGACCATCATAACGGACCGCGTGGAGCACTCCGCACGTCGCCCGCGCCACAGCCATCGGCATCCGCTACAGCCATCGGCATCCGCCACACGAATGATCTGTAGCGGATGCCGATAGGCGTAGCGCGACGGTCTTTCGCCATGGCGGATGCCCGTTACAACCAGTCGAAGCTTGACCCCCGTTTGGGAGGCAGGCAAGGTGGACCAATGCCCCTCAACCTCGACAACGTGTGGCGCTCGCTCGACGAGCGCGTGGCATCCGGCTGGGCTCCCGGCATCGTCGCCGGCGTGCGCCACCGCGGCCAGACGCAGTTCTACTCGACCGGCACGTATGACTTCGCCGGCGAAACCGGCAGTGTGCCGATGACCGAGAACACGCCGTTCCGCATCGCCTCGCTGACCAAGATCGTCGGCATGGCACTGACGGCGCAGCTGATCGGCGACGGACTGCTCGACCTCGACGACGAGATCGCGGAATGGATGCCCGAGCTCGCCGATCGACGCGTGCTCCGCTCCCCCGACGCGCCGCTCGACGACACTGTGCCCGCCGAGCGGGAGATCACGGTGCGCGACCTGCTGACGTTCACGAGCGGAATGGGCTTGCAGTTCGAGAGCACGCCGTACTCGCGCGAACTGGGCCCGTTCGCGGTAGGACCGCTGCCGCCGCCGTTCGGAGTGGATGAGTACCTCGAGCGCGTCGCGGCGCTTCCTCTGGCGTACCAGCCGGGCGAGCGCTGGATGTACCACACCAGCTCGGATGTGCTGGGCATCCTGCTCTCCCGCGTCAGCGACAAGCCGCTGCACGAACTGCTGCTCGGCGAGATCACCGGCCCGCTCGCGCTCTCGCGCACCGGGTTCTTCACTGAGGAGCGGTTGCCTGGCCAGTACCGGGTGAACGGTGAAGCGTTGGAGGGATTCGCCGAGTACGACCGCGCATTCTCGGCTGAGCCCGCGTTCGAGAGCCTCGGCGGCGGACTCGTGTCGACGGTGCCAGAGTTCGTGAGCATCCTCACCGCCATCGCAGAGGGCCAGATCGTGCCCGCCGAGCTGGTGTCGCAGGCCACCTCCTCGCAACTGGATGCCGGCCAGCAGCTCGGTCTCGCCCAACTCGCCGGACCAGGGGTCGGCTGGGGCTGGTGCACGTCCGTCGAGACCGGCGGGCCGCATCCGTGGTCAGCGCCCGGGCGCTGGGGCTGGACCGGAGGGTCAGGCACCAGTGCGTACGTCGACCCGTCGAGGGACCTCGTCGGCGTGGTCATGTCGCAGCGGTTCATGACCGGACCGCAGGAGGCGTTCGACTACTTCTGGGGCCCGCTGGCGGCATCCGTCGACGGCGACTGACCCGCTCGGGTCGCAGTTTTCGTTGCAAGAGTGCGGCCGGGTCGACGAAAAGTGCGACCTGAACGAGGCGGGGCTGCGGCTGACGCTAGCCTGCACCGTTCGAGCAGGTCTGCGTCGCGGCGGTCTGACCGTGCACGTTGCTGCTGAGCGGCACCGGCGTCGAGCTCGGCGAGGGCGCGGCGGTGGCCGTGCTCTTCTTGCCAGACGACTTGCCGCTCGATGGAGTGCTGCTCGGCGTCGGCTGCTGTGCGGGCTGGCTGGATGACGTCACCGACCCGTCACCGGTGCCCCCGGTGATCTGGATGTACTGGTCGTTGACAATCGCGTCGTTGAGCGTCTGAGCGGCATCCTCATCGGGGATGACGCGGTTCGTATTATCCGGGTCTGCCACCGTCGGGTACTGAACGAACGCGATGTTGCTCCAGTTCAAGCCCTTCAGCGCCATGGCGATCTGGTAGAGAGTGGCCGCGTTCAGGTTGTCGGAGAGGTGCACGTTACTGACGGTGGCCTTCGCGAGGCCCCAGACCTTCACCGGATTCGCCAACGTGCCGTTGCTCATGATCGTGCGCACCAGCGAGGAGAGGAACACCTGCTGGTTGCTGATACGAGCGAGGTCCGAGCCGTCGCCGACGCCGTGCCGGGTGCGCAGGAACTCGGCCGCGTTCTGCCCCTCGAGGGTCACCTCGCCGGCCGGCAGATTGAGGCTGGTATCCGGGTCGTCGATTCCGTTGCCGCCGATGCACACCGGCACCCCGCCGACGGCGTTCGACATCGCGACGACACCCTCGAACGTGATCTCGGCTGCGAACGGGATCTGGATGCCGGTCATCTTCGTCACCGTGTCGGCCACGCACGACATCCCGCCCTCGGACAGGGTCGTGTTGAACTGGGCCTGATCTTGAGCGTCGTTGTTGCCGCACGCCGGGATCGGGATCATGAGATCGCGCGGGTAGCTCACGACGATCGCGTGCGTGTGGTCGGAGGAGAGGTGCAGCAGCATCGTCACGTCGTTGTTGCCGGCGCCCGAGCTGTCGTCGAGCGTGCCCCACGAGTCGCCCTGACCGCTTCGCGTGTCGGAGGCGGCCACCAGGATGTTCACCCCGCCCTTGAGCGCGGCGATGTTCGGGATCGCCTGGGCACCTTCGCCATGCAGATGGAACGACTTCTTCGTGTCGCTCACGAGGTTCGCGGCGGCCACCCCGGCGATGCCGAGCACGCTGACCACCGCGACGACGACGACGGACGCCACGACCTTGCCGAACGTGGCCCACGGGTGCGAGCGCAGACGGCCGTGCCGGGCGATGCCACGCGGACCGCGCGCAGAGCGCGCCGCGGCACGCGTGTGCCCGGTGCCGTCGCGGGTCGCGCGCCGTTCCGCCATGTGGGCCGCCTTTCGTCGGTCGTTCGCTGCTCGGGTGTTCGCTGTGGGTCGTGGATGCCTGTGATCCGTTCCGGGCAGATTGAGTCTGTCATCCCGCTTCGTCCGTCCAGCCAAGCAGGCGTCGACGAAAAGCCCGGTAATGGAGATTAAACGACGTGAGGTATGGGAATGCCGGTAATTCCTGAGGGAAAGGTGAAAGCTCAGCGCGGTGAGAGGTCGCGCAGCCAGTCGAGAGCGACGGGCAGGGCGCGCAGCACGGAGACGTGACCGTCGTTCGGCCGCTGCCAGAACTGGGCGCGAGGCAGGTGCCCGGCCTGCCATTGGCCGTGCGAAGGCGGAACGACACGATCGCGACCGCCCTGCACGACGAGGGTCGGGCATCCGACCGCCGAAAGGTCGAAGCCCCATGGCGTCGTGAAGGCGACGTCGTCGTCGATCTCACCCCACGCCGGGCTCCCGTCGGCAGTCGCCTCGGCCGAAGCGCGATTTGCGTCCGCGCCGAGCGGGCCCCACTCCTCGTCGAGCGCGGCCCAGTCGGTATCGGTGAAGCTCTCCATGTCGAACTCCGCCGTCTCGCCGTGGCGCCGTCGCTCGTCGCGTCCACCGCGGAGGGCCGCCTTCAGCCCGCCGGGCGAGGCCATCCCGCCGAACCAGTCGTACGCATCCGTGTACGGCGCGATGCCGGCGAGCGTGACCACGCCGGCGACGCGTTCGGGGTCGAGCGCCGCGCACGCCAGCGCGTGCGGACCGCCGCCGGATGCTCCCGCCGTGACATACCGCTCGAGCCCGAGCTCGGAGGCGACGGCGACCACGTCCGCGCCGGCGTCCTGCACAGTGCGGCCCGGTGCCGGTTGGGTGAACGAGTAGCCGGCGCGGGCGCACGAGACGACGCGGATGCCCCGCGCGAGAGCCGGATCGGCCACCGGCTCGATGGGCCGCCCGGTCTGCGGAGTCCCGTGGTGCCAGATCAGCGTGAGGCCGGTGTCGCCGCCGTCCGGAGCGCCGGTGTCCCAGAAACGGATGCTGCGTCCGTCGGCCAGTTCGAGGTCTCGTTCGATCGCCGTCGTTCCTCCCACTCGCCCACAGTAACGGCAGTGTCGTCCAGGTAGCTTTAACCCTCGGAAGGGAGACGCCGTGGGCTGGTTCGCACGCTGGCGCAAGCGGCGCATCCTCAAGCCGTACGACGACGCCGCCGTCGAGGTGCAAGAACGGGCGACCGTCGACCAGTCCGTCACCGAAGGTCTGATGATCTCGGAGTACGCGGTGCGGCTGCGCCTCAAGAACGCGATCGCGGTGGACGCCGTCGTGTCACCGCGGGCGTACGACGCGCAGGAGTATCTGCCGCAGGCATCCGCCGCGTTCGAAGAGCTCGCGGCCGAGTCTCAGGATGCCTCGGATCGGCTCACCGATGAGCTCGCCCGCACGATCGGGCGCGTCGGTCGGGCACAGCACGTGCACGACTACCGCCGCGGCGACGAGTCGAACGTGCGTCACCGGCTCATGGTCGCCACCGAGGCGGCGTCGGCCCTGCGGCAGAAGGCCGGCGAAGAGGAGTACCTGCTCGGGCTGATCGAGAAGGCGCGGCAAGATGCCTGGCGCGAGGTGAGCGCATCGCTCGTGGACCACGCGCTGCAGTACACGCCGGATGCGCCGACGCCCCTGGATGAGGTCGACCGCGACGTCGAGCTCGCTTCGCTGCGCGCCGAGTTGGAGGCGCTGACGAGCGAGGCGTGACGGCCTCCCGAGGGTCGCCGACCGTTCAAGTCGCACCGGAGGTGGGGTGCTGGTCGGCTCAGCGCTGGGGCCGCAGGCCGTCCATCAGCAGGTCGAGCATGCGGCCGACGCGTGCGGTGTCTTTCGCGTTGCCGGCCGCGACGAAGAGGCCGACGAGCATCGCGGTAAGGTCACCCGGATCGACATCCGGGCGGATCGTGCCGTCGGCGGCGCCGGCATCCAGAAGCGTTCCCACCGCCGCGGTGATGCGCTCGCGCGTCTCGTTCTTGCGGATAGCGCCAGAGGCGATCGCCGTGCGCAATGCGTCGGCCATGCCCTGTTTGGTGGCGACGAAACGCGTGTAGCGCACCAGCCATAGGCGCAGCGCATCGAACGCGGCGCGGCCCTCGAGAAGCGGCCCCGCGGATGCCACGACCTCGTCGAGCTCACTGCCGTGCAACGCCTCCACCAGCGACTCACGGGTGGGGAAGTTGCGGTACAGCGTTCCGATTCCGACCCCGGCAGCCCGGGCGATGGCCTCGAGCGAGACCGGCGTGACGCCGTCCGCGTCGGCGAACGCATCTCGGGCGGCGTCGAGCAGCAGCGCGCGGTTGCGTGCCGCATCGGCGCGCAACTTCGGCGGCTCGTCGCGCTTCGGTGCGGGCGTGTTCGCGTGCTCGGGCGCGGACGTTTCAACATCGGCAGTAGACAAGCGGAGGCCCCTCCGTTACGCTCTCTGGTAAACGGAGCTTCCTCCGTTTCATCCCACATTATCCGCCGAGCGCGCCTGGCACCAGGAGCGCTGGGCGGCCCTTGAAGCAGGGAGAACCATGAGCGACTCCACATCCGTTCGCGCCTCGCTGGGCGGCACCTACGACCTCGCCGGGCGGCCCGTCGCCCGCATCGGCTACGGCGCCATGCAGCTGGAGCGGCTCGACGCCGACCCGGATGCCGCGGCATCCGTTCTGCAGCACGCCCTCGATGCCGGCGTGAACCACGTCGACACCGCCGACTTCTACGGCCCAGGGTTCGTGAACGAGGTGATTCGAGGCGTCGTCGGCAAGCGCGACGACGTGTTCGTCGCCACCAAGATCGGCGCGGAACGCGACCCGGACGGCCCGTTCCCGTTGCGGCTGGCGCAGCGTCCCGAGCAGCTGCGGGCGAGCATCCGGAACAATCTGCTCACCCTGGACCGCGATCGTCTCGATCTCGTCTACCTGCGCCGCGCCGAGGTCGGCCCCGGGCTGCGCGCCGAGGGCGACCAGGACGTGCCGCTCGACGACCAGCTCGCCGTGCTGATCGAGCTGCGCGACGCCGGCGACATCGCCGCGATCGGTGTGAGCGCCGTGACGACCGACACCTTCCGGCATGCGCTGCCTGCCGGGCTCGCCGCCGTGCAGAACGCCTACAGCCTCGTCGACCGGCAGTTCGACGACATGCTCCGCCTCACCGTGGACGAGGGCATCGCGTGGGTGCCGTACTTCCCGCTCGGCAGCGCGTTCCCCGGCCTGGCGAAGGTGGTCGAGCAGCCTGCCGTGATCGCGGCCGCTGAACGCTTGGGCGCCACACCCTCACAGATCGGTCTGGCGTGGCTGCTGCAGCGCACCCCGAACACACTGCTCATTCCCGGCACGACCAGCACCCGGCACCTCGACGAGAACAACGCTGTAGGCGACATCGTGCTGGATGCCTCGACGATGGCCGAACTGGACGGCCTCGAGGTCGTCGGCGGCGGCGAGATCCGGTGGGGCGGCGAGGAGTAGGACACGCTTCACCGAGGTGTCTCGTCTCTCACAGTCGTGGTACGGGTGAGGAGATTGATGCGATCGCCGATCGCGATGGTGATGTCGGGGTCGGGTTGCCGTAGGCGCGGACCGCGCACGTAGGAGACCGGCAGATGGCCGGGCGGCCAAGGGATGCTGCCGAGCTTCCTGCCGACGGCGGGCGAGGTTCGGGGGATGGTGACCTCGACGAGCTGGTAACCGGTCAGCGGGGTCGCCGGGCCCTCCGGAGCAGAATGGCCGGCACCGCCGACGAACGCGTCGGACGGGGTGACGGTGACATGTTTGCCGAGTTCACGCGTGATCGTCTGGACCGCCGAGTGGTTGGTGATCCAGCCTTGGATCCGCCGGCCATCGTCGGACAGCACGGGAAGACCATCGCGCCCGTACTCGTCGAGCTGCCGAAGCACATCCGTGATCGGCTCGGTCGCGAAAACGGCTTGCGGATCACGAGCGTGGGTGACGGTTCCAGGCAGATCTGCGTCGACGACATCCGCGCTGACATCCTCTGCCGCAGGCGTCGCGTGCCGTGTGCTGACGAGCTCGATCGGGGTCCGCAGCGGACTCATGACCTGTGCCGCAGTGAGGTCGGCGAACGCGCGCCACGGTGCTGCCCGCTCGATGTCTTGCCCGCGGCGCAGCAGCTTGGTGGTGTAGATGGTTCCGTAGCTGAGACCTCGGGAGACCGCCGTGGCGATAGCGACGGCGAGCATCACCGGGAGCGTCAGCGTGAAGTCGCCGGTCATCTCCACGACGCTGGCGAATGAGGTCAGTGGTGCACGCGCCGCCGAGGTGAACACCGCCCCCATCGCCACGACGGCGTAGAGCGCGGGGTTGCCCGCGCTCGGGCCGAAGAGGTGGTCGGCGACGACTCCGAACGCCATGCCGGACGTGACCCCGATGAACAACGAAGGGGCGAAGACCCCGCCGGAGCCACCGATCGCGAGGCTGATACTGGTAGCCAGGATCTTGCCGGCCGCGAGGATCAAGAGGAACCAGAGCGCGTAGTTCCCGGCAACGGCCTCGAACATCACCGGATACCCGACCCCGTACATCTGGGGCACGGCAAGCAGCACGAGCCCCAGCACGAGACCGCCGGCCGCGGGCCGCAGCCATTCCGGACGACCCTTCCAGAGCTTGTCGGCGAGGTCTTCCAGTCCATAGAGCACGGTCTTGAACAGCAGCCCAATCAGCGCGGCGATCACCGCCAGCACCGCGATCAGCAGGTAATTGCGCGGATCATGAAGCACGATGCCGTTCGGGAAACCGGAGAGGAAGTGCTCGTTGCCGAGGAACGGGATGGCGATCGCGTCGGCGACCATGGCGGAGAGCATGACCGCGAACAGAGCATCCACCGACATCTCGCGGAGGATGATCTCCACCCCGAAGAACACGCCGGTGATCGGTGCGTTGAAGGTGGCCGCGATACCGCCTCCGGCACCGCAGGCGACCAGGATCCGCATGCGGTTCTCGGGCATCCGGATCCATTGACCGAGGCTGGATGCCAGCGCCGAGCCGATCTGCACGATGGGCCCCTCCCGGCCCACCGACCCTCCTGTGCCGATCGTGAGGGCCGATGCGAGTGCCTTCACGACAGAGACCTGGGGCCGGATCCGCCCTCCGTTCTCGGCGACGGCGACCATCACCTCTGGCACGCCGTGCCCCCGCGCTTCGCGGGCGAACCGATAGACCAACGGCCCGTAGAGCAGACCGCCGATCACAGGCACCACGACGAGGAACCCCAGGCCCAGCCACGGCAGATGGGAGCTTCCCACCCAGCCGTCCTGCCCGAACTCGGTCTGCCCTGTGAACACCCACGTGAACAACGAGATCAGGTAGCGGAACACCACGGCGCCAAGACCGGCCCCCACGCCAACGATGATCGCGATCACGAACAGCCCTGCGCGCGAGCCCCGCAGGCTTCCGGCGATGCGATCCGTCACACGGGTGAGTCGGCCCGTGAGCCGGACGGCACGAGCGGTCATTCGAGTCCTCGCAACTGTGGATGCATAAAGGCTGCGATCCCCGACCGGGAGCACGCAGCACTTGCAAGATTACAACAGTTGCAAAAGTGAAAGTAAGGCGTCGCACCTCAACGACCCACCGCCTATCGCAGTACGGCGCGTGGGTCAGAGGCCGAGCGGCAGGAGGTCTTCGACCGTCGGCTCGCCGGCGGCAGAGTTGAAGACGTCGAACGCCTCGAAGACCTGCCTTCGCTGGGCGGGCGTGAGTTGGACGAGGATGCGGCGAAAATCCTCCCGGCGGCGCTGCGTGACGTCGTTGACGATGCTCTCCCCCTCGGGCGTGAGAGTGATGATCACCTCGCGCCGGCTTCCCGGGTTCTGCTCGCGTCGCACCCAGCCAGAGGCGACCATCCGGTCAAGCGACCGACTGAACGTGGAGAGGTTGGCTCCGAGCCGCTCGGCGAGGATGCCGGTGCGCTGCGGGCCGAGGGAACTCAGCAGAACGAGCACCCTGAACTGGGGAAGGGTCACCGTCTCCAGGGTGCCGGCGAAAGATCGCGCAATGACACCGAGCATGGCACGTGATGCGGTGAGGACCGCGGATACATCATCGTCTCCGGCGGGTGTCTCAGGCGGGGTCATCGCATCGACATCCTTCCTCGCCCGCAATCGGCGCGAGCCACTCCACTATCCCACCCGGATGCCCGCTCACAGCTTCGCCACTGCTGGGCTTGTATAAGTGCAACTATTGTAAAAGCGCAAGTGGCGATGCTTGGGAGGCTCATCGATGACATCTGCATCCGTCCCGGTTCTGGTCTCCCTCGCGCACGCGACGTTGGCGACCGCCGGCGGCGGTTCGATGAACGGCGGCGGCATGAGCGGCACCGGCTCGATGGGGCCGATGTCGATGAGTGGTCCGATGTGGATGCCCCACCAACCGCTCACGTATCTTCGGCTGTTCGCGTTCCATCCGCAGCCGATCCCGATCTTCCCCGTGATCGGTGTTCTTCTGGCGGTCGCCTATCTCGCAGGAGTCTTCGTCCTGCACAGGAGGGGCGACGGCTGGCCGAAGGGTCGCATCGTCTGGTGGATGCTCGGAGTCTTCACCCTCGAACTGATGACCGCGACGGGGTTCGACGGCTACGGCATGGACTTCTTCAGCATCCACATGCTGCAGCACATGGTGATCGGCATGGTGACGCCGATACTGCTCATGCTGGGCGCACCGGTCACGCTGATGCTTCGCGCGTTGCCCGCCACGGGAGGAAGGCGCAGTCCGCGACATCTCTTGCTCCTCTTCCTGCACTCGCGTTTCGCGACTGTCGTGGCCAGTCCTGTGGTGACCGTCCTGCTCTTCCTGTTCAGCCTGTACGTGCTCTACTTCACGCCACTGATCGACTGGCTGATGGTCACCTGGTGGGGACACAACCTGATGCTCTTTCACTTCCTGGCCATCGGATGCCTGTACTTCTGGGGAATCCTGGGCGTGGACCCATCGCCACGCCGAGGTGGCGGCGTCATGGGAGCGTTCTCCCGCCCGGTGCTGCGGATCGCCGAGCTGAGCGCGACAGTGCCGTTCCACGCGTTCTTCGGCATCGTGTTCATGATGGCGACCACCGTCATGGTGAAGTACTACGCGTCCGCGTTGCCGTGGGCAACCTCGACTCCCCTGTCGGATCAGCAGACCGCCGGCGGCATCGCCTGGGCGTTCACCGAGCTCCCCACGCTGCTGGTACTGGGCGTGCTGTTCCTGCAGTGGCAGCGCAGCGAGGACCGCTCGGCGAAACGACAAGCACGTCGGGTGGAGAAGTTCGGCGACATCGACCTGGACGCCTACAACGCCTCCCTCGCCGCCCTTGCACAGCGAGACGAAGTCTCCACGCAGCATGATGGGGCGCGATGATCGGCGGGGCGCTCATCGCCTACGCGTTCACGATCGGCCTGACCGGGCTGATCAACCCGTGCGGTCTCCCTCTCCTGCCGGCCTATCTGACCGTCTTCCTCGATGACGTAGACCGTCCGTGGCCGGTCCGCCTACTCACGGCACTGCGTTCCGGTGGATGCCTCTCCCTCGGCTTCGTCGTCGTGTTCGGCATCGCCGGCGTCGTGGAATCCTCGCTCGCGTTCGCCGTGACCGACCTCGCGCCCTGGATCATGCTGCTCGTCGGCTCCGCCATCCTCGTGCTCGGCGTGCTCTCGATGATCGGCAAGGCGCCGGGTTGGCACCTTCCGGCGCTCTCGTTCCGTTCCGGCACGGGCACCGTCACGATGATCGGGTTCGGCGCCGCCTATGCCATCGGGTCCCTCAGCTGCTCGTTGCCGATCTTCGTCGCCGCGGTCGGCTCATCTCTCTCCACCGCCACGCCCGTGCAGAGCGTTGCCGTGTTCGTGGCATACGCGCTGGGCATGGGCCTGTTCGCTACTGCCGCATCCCTGATCTGTGCATTCAGCGGGCCAGCGACGCTGCGTGCGCTGCATCCCGTGGCGCGAGTGCTTCCCCGGATTGCTGGAGGAATCTGCATCATTGTCGGCCTCTACCTCATCGCGTACTGGATGCATGTGCTCGGCGCGCCTGACCTGATCGCGCCGGTCATCGGCGGCGTCGATCAGGTGCAGTCGACTGTCGTGTCCTGGCTGGACACCTGGTGGATGGCCAGCGCGGTCCTCTGCACGGCGCTCGTGGTCGGCGCCATGATCGCCCTGGCGACGGCGAGTAGGCATCCTGGACAGCACCAACGCAGCCCCCATCGTGCGGAGGCAGAAGGGAACCGTCGATGACGCCCGGCGACACGAGCCGCCCGCCCGAGCGTTCTGCTCCGGCTCAACGAACGAACACACGCTGGCTTCTCGTGACCGCGGCCGTCACGCTCGTCGTCCTCCTCGCCGGCGTGTTCACGGTCGCCATGTTCGCCCCAGGGGCGGCCGACGGCTCCAAGCAGAACGACTACCAGGGCAGGCCGGGCATCAACAAGCCGACCGCTGACCTGCTCTCCATGGATACGCTCACGAGCGATGGAACCGTCCGCGCCCCTGAGTTCGACCTCACCAATGAAGACGGCAGTCCACTGACGCTCGCGCGATTCAAGGGAGACGTCATTGTTCTGACCTTCAACGACGACCAGTGCGCCGACCTTTGCGCCCTGTTCGCACAGGACGTGATCGCGGCCGACAACGACCTCGGCGCGAACGCCCGCAAACACATCGCGTTCGTCTCGATCAACGCCAACCCGTACTATCCATCGACCGCGGCGGTGCAGACGTGGACGAACCAGCATGGCCTCGGCCACCTTGGCAATTGGTACTTCGGCACCGGAACACCAAAGCAGCTTGCGGCCACAGCCCACGCGTACGGGGTGAACATCCAGCTCGATCCGGCAACGAAGTCGGTCGCGCACGGCACCGAGATCTTCATCATCAAGCCGAACGGCACCGATGCCGATATCGCCGACTTCGGCACGCAGGACGCCGACACCGCCCCCTTCTCCCACGGACTCGCCGTTCTCGCCAACGACGCCCTCCCCAGCTCCGAGCAAACGCATGTGGCAGGGAAGGATCTCCCGGCCGCGCTTCCCGGAGGCACCGAGATCGGCGACACTCCGGCGCCCGTCAGCGGTCCCGTGCTCGGACCTGCCGGCGGCAACGCCGCATCGACTGAGACTGGGACGACGTCAAGCGCGTCCGACCATGGTGAGTACACCGTGCTGGACTTCTGGTCGAGCACCTGCACCGCCTGCGCCAGCCAACTCGATGCCGCCGAGGCAGAGCACGCCGCGCTCGGGAACACGGTGGACTTCCTGGGGGTCGATGTCGACGACAACCCGACGGAGGGAAGGGCCGCGATCGCTCGGCACCATCTGACCTTCCCCGTGCTCTCGGATGCCAAAGGTACTCAGGCCGCACGTTTCGAGGCATCCGATCTGCCCTACACGGCGATCCTCTCGCCGGCAGGAAAGGTGCTGGTGCGTCACCCCGGCACCTTCACACAAGAAGAGCTCGATTATGTGCTGCGCACCGTCGACGACAAGCTGCCCATGCCCACCGACTGACCCCTGGCCCCCGGATGCCCCGGCGGCACGTCAGCGCTTCGAGGGTCGGCGCCCTCCAATCCGCAGGTAGACCAGGCGGGCGATCACCGTCAGCCCGATCGAGAAGACGGGCCCGATGAGAGCGAGGGTGAGCGCGAAGAGGATCTGCCCCGCGAAGGGCGTGTCACCTGTGTTCGCGGCGTAGAGGAACGCCGCCACGAGCAGGTATCCGTAGATGGCGGATGCCAGCAGCGCGGTCCGGAGGTTGCCGGCGACGACTCCGATGGCGATCGCGACGATCGCCCACGGGATCAGGTTCCAAGCGGAGCCGCCGAACAGGATCCGGCCGCTGAGTGCCCCGAGCGCGACACCGACGACGCCGCTGAGGACGACGGTGAGAGCGCGAGTCATGCCGCGGCTGCAGACACCGGTCGGATGGTGAGGAGGAACCGGACGAGGAACACGATGCCGAAGATCAGCGCCACCACTCCGTCGGTGTAGAGCACGCCCTGTCCCCAAGCGATACGGGAGATGCCGTCGGCGGCGCCGGCAGCGAGGAGGGCGATACCGGCACCGAGGAATGCGGTCGCCCCGATGGCGGCGACGACGCTGCGCGGGAGTCGAGCTGCGGGGCTGGCCGGGCGCCGTCGAGCCAGCCGCATCGCTCCGAGGATGACTCCCGCGACGATCAATCCGATGATCGCAGCGGCGAGGACGAAGAGGAACGAGTCGTCGGAGCTCTCCATCGCGGCGGCTACGTGACAGTTGGTCGCACCGGGCTGAACGGCGAGCCAGTGCGCACACTGGGCCGCCGTGAACCGGTAGCCGGCAGGCGCACCATAGACCCACTGCGTGGACGTCACGAGCGCCAGGCCGCGCGCCAAGAGTGCGGCCACGCCGATGGCAGCGAAGCCGTACACGCCCAGCTGAGCCGCCGCGCGAACGAACGCGGCCAGCAGCTCAGCCGGACGGCGGCGATTCGACGCCGACGCGATCATCGGAGCATCGCCGAAAGCAGCAATCGCCGCGGACTGCGCGGCGTCGGCATCCATGCCGCCCCGCATGAACGAGTCGGCTGAGTCGCGGAGGTGCGTCTCTGCTTCGCTGAGCATCCGGCGACGCTCTGCCGCCGTTCCCTCGAGACGATCGAGCATGTCGTCGAGGTAGCCGTCGATACGGTCGCTGGTCATGAAGGATCTCCCACCACTCGGTTCATGCCACTGGCGAATCGACACCAATCGGCCGCCTGCTGATCACGGGCATCGCGCCCGGCCCTGCTGAGCTCGTAGACGCGGCGTCGTCGGCCGGCGACGACCTGCCAGGAGCTGGTGACGAGGCCGCGCGACTCGAGACCGTGCAGCGCCGGGTAGACCGTGCCCTCGGCCAGGACGAACTCGCCGTCGCTGCGGTCCCGGATGCTCGCCACGAGTTCGTACCCGTGCGCCGGTCCCGCGGCGAGCGCGGCGAGCAGCAGGAGGTCGAGGTTCCCCTTGATCCGATCGTGCGCCATAAGTAGGTATCCTAGGCATCCGGATTCTAGGTATCAAGTGCTGCGGGAGATCTCTACACATCAAGGAGCGTCATGGCCGACGATCACAACGCGTCACTCACCGTCTTCATCACGGCAGCCCTCAGCAGATGAGCGAGGATCCATCGGCCTCTCGACGCATCCAACACCGCCGGTCTCCCGCGGAGTGACATGACTCGACGTCGCCGCCTTGCCCCCGAGCGAGAGACATAGCCGCACGGCCACGTCAGACCGCGTCGTCCTCTTCCAAGCGGATCGTCGCCGAGGGGCACAAGGCCTCGGCCTCACGGGCGGCAGCCCATTCCGATCGGGGTGGATGCTCGTCGATGACGCTCACGAACCCGTCGTCCTCTTCTCGGTTCGCGAACACGTTCGGCGCCGTCCGGCTGCAAAAACCGGAGGCGATGCACGTGGTCGGGTTCACGGTGACCTTCATGAGTCCTCCATCGATCATCCACGGTACCGGCACGGTTCGGCGAGAGCGGTCCGCCCAGCCGAGGCACGAACACGGGACAGCACGCGGCGGCCCATTCTCCACGCGTGCCAGCATCGTGCAATGCCTGCCGTGAAGCATCCGCGCGCCCTTGGATCGACGCATGGATCTCGGCATCGAAGGCAAGAAGGCGCTGGTCACCGGCGGCGACTCGGGGATCGGATGGCACACCGCCCGCGCACTCCTCCGCGAGGGCGCGACGGTCGTCATCACCGACCTCGAACAGGCGAAGCTCGACGATGCGGTAGAACGCCTCGGTGCGCCACCCGGAACCGTGCACGCATTCGCCGCGGACATCACCGACCTGGATGACCTCGCCCGCCTGCACGAACTCACGGCGCAGGCGGTCGGACCGGTCGACATCCTGGTGCAGTCCGCCGGCATCACCGGTGCCCAGGGTGCTTTCGACAAGATCGACGACGCGGGCTGGACGAACACGATCGAGACCGACCTGCTCGGGCCCGTGCGCGTCGCGCGGGAGTTCCTGCCCGACCTGCGCCGCGGCTGGGGCCGGCTGGTGTTCATCTCGTCGGAGGACGGCGTGCAGCCGTACGCGAACGAGCTCCCCTACTGCGCCGCGAAAGCAGGCATCCTCGCACTGTCGAAGGGACTGTCGCGCGCTTACGCCGAGGACGGACTCCTCGTGAACGCGGTCTCGCCGGCGTTCATCCACACGCCGATGACCGACGCGATGATGCGCAAACGCGCGGAGCAGCTGGGCACGAGCGTGGACGGCGCGATCCGGTCGTTCCTCGACGACGAGCGGCCGTTCCTCGAGCTGAAGCGGCGCGGCCAGCCGGACGAGGTGGCATCCGTCATCGTCTTCCTCTGCTCGGATGCCGCGTCGTTCGTCGTCGGATCGAACTACCGGGTCGACGGCGGCTCGGTTGCGACCATCTGAGGCCGTGCAGACGGCGACACGACCAGTCACACGACCACGAAGGAGCATCATGCAGATCGGATACAAGCTGTCGAGCGAGGCGTTCGGCCCTCAGGAGCTCGTGCGCCAGGCGTTGCGCGCCGAGGAGGCGGGCTTCGATTTCGTGGAGATCAGTGACCACTACCACCCGTGGGTGGAAGAGCAAGGGCACTCGCCGTTCACGTGGGTCGTGCTCGGCGCCATCGCGGCGCGCACGACGACGCTGGGTCTCGCGACGGGCGTGACGTGTCCGACCTTCCGTTACCACCCCGCGATCATCGCGCAGGCCGCCGCGACGCTGGCGGTGCTCTCCGACGGACGCTTCACGCTGGGCGTCGGAGCCGGCGAACGGCTGAACGAGCACGTGATCGGAGCGTTCCCCGGCGTGCACGAACGGCACGACCGGCTGCGTGAGGCGGTCGAGATCATCTCGATGCTGTGGCACCCCGGCTACCACAGCTATGACGGGCTGTACTACACGGTCGACGACGCCCGGGTGTTCGACCTGCCCGAGACCCCGCCGGTGATCGCTGTCGCGGCGAGTGGCAGCATGTCCGCTGCGCTCGCGGGGGAGCTGGGAGGCGGGCTGTTCGCGGTGGAGCCCAAGTCATCCATCGTCGAGGGCTTCAGGTCGGCCGGTGGCACCGGCCCGAGGTTCGCCGAGGCGCCGCTGGCGTGGGCGCCCACCGAGCAAGAGGCCGCGGAGGCCGCTCACGAGACGAACAGGTGGGCGCTCGGTGGGTGGAAGGTGATGAGCGAGCTCCCGAACCCGGTGAACTTCGAGGCGGCATCCAGAACCGTACGCGTCGAGGATGTTCGCGAGCAGTTCGCGTGCGGACCGGACGTGGAGAGGCACCTGGCCGTGATCCGGCCGTTCGTCGACGCGGGTTTCGACCACGTGGTGCTGCAGAATGCGGGGCCGGATCCGGACGGTTTCATGGACTTCTTCGTCGCCGAGCTGGAGCCCCGGCTGCGAGGCGGAGGGTAGACGGACCGCTCACTGCACGCGCGCGATGATCAGCAGCAGCCACACGATCGTCCAGACCGGGATCGCGGCGAAGAAGCACGCCATGACGACGAGTCGAGGCGGCTGCGGGAGGAACACGCGCACCAGCACCATCGCCCCATAGAGCACAGCCACAACGATCGCACCGAGCACCGCGAGGGGCACGCTGTTGCGAAGCTGCAGCAGCAGCACGAAGACGCAGATTGCGGCCATGATGGCGCCGACGACGAGCCACACCCGCCCCGTCGAACTGCGCAACGCCGGCTGGTTGCGCACCAGTGTCGGGTCGCGACGGTCGTCCGGTCGTCTGGCCATTCTCCGATGGTCGACGGGACCGAAGGGTGCCTGAAGGGGTTGACACCCACCTGCGCCCGACCGGTGCCGGCGGCGGACGTCGCGCGTCCGCGCACTGCTACTCCTCCTTCTCCTTCTTCGCAACGGGTTCATCCCTGAGCGGAGCGGTGATTGCTTCGAAGTGTCGTTTGGATCGCCCGCCGCCGACAGCGAAACCGCCCCGGTGCGTTCAGCACCGTGAGAGAACGGTGCGCCAGCACCACGAAGCGAAGCGAGGAGAACCATGCCGCCGCAACACCTCAGCCGCAGCGTTCGCCGCGACCTCCGTCAGGCATCCGAGCGGGCTCGCCGCGTGCGCCGCAGCGAGCGATTCCGCAGCATCCGCTGTCAGGATGCGGACAGCATCCACTTGGGTCGCCGCGAACTCGTCGTGAGCCACCTTCAGCTCGCCGACGCGATCGCGCACCGCTATGCGGGACGCCGCCAAGATGCCGACGATCTCCGCCAGGTCGCCTACCTCGGTCTCGTGAAGGCCGCCGAGCGCTTCGATCCGGAGCGATCGGACGACTTCGCCTCGTTCGCCGTGCCCACCATCGCCGGCGAGATCAAGCGGCACTTCCGCGACAACTGCTGGTTCGTGCGGCCACCGCGGTCGCTGCAGGAGCTGAGGAGCACCGTGGAGCACGAGGTGCCGCGGATGGCGCAGCAGCTCGGGCGAGACCCGAGTCGCGATGAGATCGCCGAGCATGTCGGCCAGCCTGCTGACCGCATCGAGGAGGCGATGGGCTGCAGCCGCGCGATGCATCCGATGTCGCTGGATGCGCCGGTCTCCACCGCAGACGAGCGCACTCCGTTCGGCGACACGCTCGATTCCGGCGACCACGCGCTCGAGCGGGCGGAACGCGTGCAGTCGCTTCGGCTGGCGTGCCGGGAGCTGCCGCCACGCGAGCGCCTGATCATCTACCGCCGCTTCTACGAGGAGCGCACCCAGTCCGAGATCGCGCAGGAGATCGGCGTGACCCAGATGCAGGTGTCACGCCTGCTCACCTCGACGCTCGCCCGCCTCCGGTCGCTGCTCGGCAGCGGGGAATGGTTCGCCGCGTGACGTCGTCTGCGGGTTACGCGAGCCGCTGCGCGGCCTCGAGCACGTCGTCGGCCGTCACCGCGAGAAGCGCCGGGTCGGGCTCCGACGCGAACGTCTCGCCGCGCCGCGCCGAGGCATCCGTGAGCGCGATGTGCGGTCCGGGTGGGGGCCCCCACTCCTCTACCGGTGCGGGCCCGAAGATCACGACTGAGGGAGTGCCGTAGGCGGATGCCAGATGCGCGGCGCCCGTGTCTGCACTGATCACGAGGCGGGCGGCGGCGATCAGCGCGGCCAGTTCGTCGAGTGCGAGGCGTCCGGCGAGCATCGCCTCGGCGGGGAGCCCGGATGCCCGCACGACGGCTCTGGCGCGCTCGCGGTCCGCCTCTCCCCCGGTGATCACCACGGTGTCCCCTTCCGCGGCTCGTGCTCGCGCGACGACAGCGAAACGATCGACCGGCCATTGCCGCGAGCCGTAGAACGCCCCGACGTGGATGACCACCGCGTCAGACGCCAGCGGCGGCGCAGACGGGGTGAGGATGCCTACGTCGGTGTCACGGGCATCCACTCCGAACGCGTTCACCAGGCGCACCCATCGTGTGCGCTCGTGGATGCCATCGAGCCACTCCGGCTCGCGCGGGTCCTGTCGGATCACACCTTTCATTCCGTCGCCGGGCGCGTGCTGGATCAGCTCGCGCGCGTTGAGCGCTGCGATCAGTCCGCGGCTCTCCGGCCCGTTGCCGTGCAGGTTGGCCGCGATGTCGACCAGACCCGGCTCGATGGCGAGGGGGTCGTCGAGCCCCTTCGTGGGAAGCAGCGCGCGGATGCCCGGCACCAGCCGCGCGATCGGCACCAGCCACGCGGGCCCCGCGAACACGACCGCGTGGTCGTCGAACGTGCGAGCGAGACCCTTCAACGCAGGGGCTGCCACGAGGAGGTCGCCGAGCTTGAGGGCACGCAGGGCCAGCAGCAAGGGCCGGTCGTCGATCGGGGCGAACACCTCGAGCGCGGCGGGCGGAGAGCTGGGCGGCATCCTCAAGGAATCTCACGAATCGGCTGCGTGTGGCCACCCCTTGCGTGGCGCTACGAACTCGACCAACCGCTCCAGCGGTCGACGCGGATCACGATCACCGGTCCGCCTGGACGGCGGTCGTGATACTGCTCGTACCGCTCGACGAGCGCATCGAGCGGATGCTCTGTCTCTTCGGCATCGGCGAGGACGCTCGCGTGCCCGTCGACGCGCACCCACCACAGGTCGTCCCAGTCATCGCTGTAGTGGTCCGCGAGCAACGCGACCCGCGGATGCCTCGCGATGTTGTCCAGACGCAGCAGCGCGCGCGTGGTCTTCGGTTTGTGATCCACCGCCGTGAAGACGAGGTCGCCCTCTACCGCGAACGTGACGGGAACGATGTGCGGACTTCCGTCGGCGCGGACTGTCGCGAGCCGGGCAACGGGGGCCGATGCCAGCCGCTCACGGGCATCCGTCTCGCTGAGCTTCATTCCGGCACCGCTCCGCGTCTCATGGTGACGATTGTCCTCGGGCTGCCGTCAGGCGAGGAAGACCACGGCACACAGGAAGCAGCGGGCGAGCCCCCGGATCGCCGTGCGGAGGTCGATGATCGATTCCCAGCGGTGCTGCAACCTGCGGGCATCCGTCGGCACGTCGCCGGCAAACGCTGCGGCGCCCAGCGTGGTGCGGCTGACGGTCAGTCGAGCCGCTCGTCCTCTGCGTGCGCGCCGTAGTAGGCGGACTGCCGGCGCATGAGTTCGCTCATCGGAACGTCGCGGCCGACACCGTAAACGGTTCGACCGAAGTCGAGCTCGCGCTGGATCGCCCAGATCTCGTCGTGCTTCTCGGGCGGCAGGATCTCGGCCGGATCGCCCACCGCCACCCACCCGATCGGGACTACGGCGCCGGCGGGCACGACAGTGTTCACGTGCACGACACCGTTGATCCGCACCTCTGCGCCGGCGCCGATACGGCTGCCCGGGAACAACGATGCACCCGTCGCGATGAACGCTTCGTCGTCCACGACGCTGCCGTTCACATGGCTGTGCGGGCCGATCAGCACGGAGGATCCGATGTGCACCGGATGCCCGGCCCGACCGCGGACGAGCGCGTGCTCCATCACGACGCAGTTCTCGCCGATGGTCACCTCACCGTCTTCCGCGGTGACGACAGCGCCATGCAGGATGCGCACACCCGCAGCGATTCGAACGTCACCCACGATCACGGCAGACGGAGCGATATAGGCGGAGTCATCGATCGATGGCGACGCGCCGCGGTGACGAAAGAGCATGCGAGGACTCCGATCTTCGCCCTCACGATAAGCCGGGCCCGCTGGCCGTTAGAAGGGTGGTGGGTCGCTGTCGTATCCGGTGGGTGTGCGGACGCGGATGCCGCCGTCGGGTTTCGGGTCCAACCGGATCCCGGTCACCGTCTTCAACCGGTGCAGGCGGGGTTTGAGCGGTGCCAGGTTCGTCACGTTGGTGGGTCCGCCGTGTTGTCGTTCGATCACGTGGTCGATCTCGGCACCAGTGGTAACCCCGACCGGGAGGTAGGGGGCGGCGTCTTCGTCCAGTCCGTACTTCAAGGTGAGCCAGGTCCGCTGATCCGGTGTTGGCCGGTACCGTTTCGTGTCCAGGTTCAGCTGTGCCGGCCGGATCGGGTCCGCCAGCACTTTCCGGAATGAGGGTGCGTCCCGTAACGCTTTCGCTGCGGCACTGGGCGGGATCGGACCGTAGCCCAGGAGCTCGGCGAACCGGCCGTCCGCATCG
>NZ_BAAGWY010000011.1:0-145189 GCF_054780115.1 Humibacter ginsengiterrae | reverse complement strand
GAGCAGTCCATGAAGCTCCTGACCGAGCCCGCAGAGGAGGTGACCATCCCCGAACTCAAAGCCGCATAATCAACTACAGCTGACCCGCACGGTGTCGAGAAACTCCACCACTCAGCGGGACGCGGCCTCCCCCTGCAGCGGAAAACCGTGGAGAATCCGCGTGTTTTCGCGGTTCTCATGGGGTTCAGTCTACCGACGAGTACCGCCTCGTAGCGGCCAATCTGATCACTTCCGGGGCAATCTGGTCACCAAAGTGACCACCTGACCCACCCGCCTTCGACCGCGATCAGCCGAACTACTCGTCTCCACGTAGGTGCCGCTTGCCCGCGACGATGTAGGCATGGATCTGGTGAGCTGTCGTGACGATTGAGCCCTCGCCGCGCCGCCTGACGATGCTAAAGAACCCGCCCTCCACCTTGTCGCCAGCAATTGCGCCGTGCACGAGGTAAGGCTGCATCTCAGGGGGTTGCCGAGGGACGTAAATCGCCATGACGCTCTGCCTGTCATTGACGGCGAACGTCTCGATCGCGAGGCCGTCGACGGGCGGGACAATCCTGGCGTCGAGGACTTCGTTCACTCGTACCGGATCAAGCCGCGCATTGGCGACCGGTGTGAGGCGCGCAATCTGCTTCGTACCCTCGACCGTTGCCTCGCCGTAGCCGACAATCAAAACAGCGTCAGTATCCCCATTGGCGAACCGTGCAACGTCCTGAGCCAGCTCGATCTTCGCTCGGTCACCCGCCGATCTCGAGACCCATATGGCGTGGGGCGCCGCCTTGACTTCGAGGAAGTCCGACTCGGTCTCCCCAAGCAGTGTGCGGAAGTGTCCACCGCGAAGTAGGTTGAGCACGGCTGCAGCATCAAGCGGTCCTTCGCGGGTTGCTGTGAGGTAGTCGGCAAGGGCAGCAGCGCCGTCCATCAGCGCCGCGACAGGCCGCGTTGGATCTACCGTCAAGGCGATGCGGACGTCGTGCGCCATGCTCGCGAGATTCGCGCGCTCGTCAGCGTGCAACTGCGCCACATGCTCTGGCTCGAGCCCGATACCCGAGAAATCGTTGAGGAGCTCCTCCGGGGTACCACCGCCGACGAGAGTGAACGTGACATCGACGATCTCGCAGTTGTACGCGTCGGCGATTCGCGCCAACGAGGCAGCGATCTCTTCCGGAGTGGAATCTGGTTGTGTTGCGTGCCGATCCGTCACGATCGCGACGAGCCGGCCATCGCGCACGTCCAGGTGGTAGCGCTCATCGAGTCGCAGAACGTCCTCATTGACGGGCGGACGGCTCAGATCCACATAGAGCTGAGTGCCGAGATAATTGCCCTCGATCGCCGCGACGAGGCTGGCAGCATTTGCGCCTCTCAGTTCGTCGGCAGCAGCGGCGAAAGGGCCGTGATCAACACGGACGATTTCACCAGCATCCCCGATACCGAGACTCCGCGAGCGGTCGGTGGCTTCCGCCGCTTCCGAGAGCGTAAGTCGCAGTTCGTGCCCGTCTTCGTCATATGCAATGACGAACACTTCAAGTCCTTCAACTGGCGCGTGTTCCTCGTCGGTCATCAGCGCATCCGAAGTTGCCGTGCCTCGGCGTCGTACTCGAAGTCCACGATGTCGTCTGACGCGATCAGCTCGATGGCCTGGTCAATCACATGCAGTGGCACGGAGTACCACTCAGACGGCTCGCGGTAATCCGTGACGATGACGAAGCGCGTGCTGTAGCGCGCGACAGTCGGCGCGCTGCGAAGGTCGTCGACGACGGCATAGAGGTCATCCGTCGCCTCCTTGAAGTAGACGACGTTCTTCTGCGCGACCTCGGTGGCCCGATCGTCAGCGACGTTGAGGGAGCCGTTGCGCAGCCGCGTGATGTTGCTCGACGAGCGCCCGTAGGCAGCGAGCAGCTCGAAGATGAACTCGCGGTCGTAGCTGCCACGCCCGCCGAGCGGGCGGACGCGCTCCTCAACGGACTTCAGGTTGAGCGTCGCCTTGCGGTCGGACTCCAGCGTTGCGTCGCGAGCCACGTTGTAGACGTCGCCGCGCTGCGCCGTGCTTCCAGACATGGTGCCGATGTTAGCGGGCCGGTCGGACACGCCTACGCCCAGGGCCCGCGCCCGACGGCGGACTACTGCAAGGATGCCATCGCCTCGCACAATTCGCGCCTACGCGCGAAGCGGCACGACAGCGCTTGGTGCGACATCGCGGCGCTGGCGAGGTGGCGCCATTGCACGAAGATAGGCGCGCGGCAGTGCCGTCAACGCCTCGACTTCCCGCACAGGGGCACTCTCGGGGATCGCGATGCCGAGGAGGCGACTCATCAGCAGCGGATGTTCGGCACCAATTTCAACTGGCTCGTTCTGACGCCACCCGCGGGCACTGAGCTGCACAAACAGCGAGCGCTGCCGCTGCGCATCGATAATGCCAAGCGCGGCCGCGCGCATGATGAGTGCCTGGATCGAGACTCCGTAAGCCGCCTTCACATGGGCGAACTGATTCAGTGTGATCTGCGAATGCAACTCGCGTCGCGCGGCCTTCTCGGGAAGCAGGAGTGCTCCAGCGAATCGGTTGGCCTCTCGCTCCGGGTCATCCGAAGCCCGATGAGAATGCAGCAGTACATGACCAATCTCGTGACTCAGTGTGAACCGATCCCGATCTGGCGACGCCCCTGGGAAGTAGCCCACGAGTGGCACGCCGTGTTCATCACCGTGGGAGATGCCGAAGTGCCCCTGACCAACCACATGGACATCGTCAGTCGGGTCGAGCAGCACGGGCACCACCACGATGCCGAGGCGCTCTATTGCACGCATCACGTTCGGGATCGGGCTCAGCACGTCGAGCCCCATGAGCGCGCGCGTCTGCGCCGCGAGGGCCTCGACGTCCGCATCGTCGAGCGGGCCACCAACCGTCGAATCGGCAAAGGGGAGGGCCTTGGTCTTGAGCCCACTGATGGCTGCGGCCTGCTGCGCGACTCTTGATGCCTCGCGGAAATACTGGACGGCCTTCTTTGTAGTCTTTACCTTGGTCGACTTGAGCTTGCGGAACTGGAGTGTCGTGCCCTCGATCTCAGGAGCCTCAACCTCGAAGAACTCGACGGGAAGTCCCGTCGCTTCCGCTAGCCGCTCAGCCTGCTCAGTGGTAAATGGCCGCGTCCCACTCGCGATCTCGGACAGGTAGCTCTGGCTGATTCCTGCGGACGCAGCAATGCTCTGGAGGGTCTCCCCTAGGAGGTCGCGTGCCGCAAGAATCCGCTCAGGACGGGGTGCCGACGCCATCGCGCGTACCTCGCTGGAATCGACCCCGTTGGTCGATCAGGCCGAGGCCCTCGAGGTCATCGTCGTCGGAGGGAACGAATCGGAGAGTCGAGAGGTCACTCTCGCTCGGCAAGAGCGGCATTCGCAGATCGATCTGCTCTGCCTGCCCGTACTTCCACGGCGACAGCGTGTGGACAAGTTCAAGAACGATGTCACCGGACTTGCTGTCCAGCGTCCAAACGATGATGAAGCCGTGCTGCTCTACGAGCACCTGCTGCCCAGGCCTGGAGATAACCGACGGGTTGGAGTAGAAGCCGCGACGCGCCTGGTTCGGCCCGGCGGTTGGCACCAGTCCGTCGTATGTACTCGACAGCATCCGCACCGACCACAGATCGCGAGAGAGGTGGAGTTGCTTCTTGCTGGCTTTTGGGTCGAGCACCCAATCGCCGATGTTGCTCGTACCGAGCAAGTTGTGCGTGCAGCCCACGATGTTGTGCGCGTACTGCGTGCGGTAGACGACCGTGCTGAGGCCGCCGAGCTTCATCATGTCGTTCGCGAGGCTGACGCCGCGAGGCATCACCGAGTGGAGGGCGCTCCCCACGGGCGCAAACACCCGGGCGATCTCCTCGGCGGTCGATGTATCCATACGAGCGATAATATCGCAACGATTGTTACTTGCGCCGCTCGCGCCGAATTCGGCGTGTCGCAGCCAGCCGGCGACTCGGGATGCGCGGTGCCACGTCGCATTGCCCCGCACTCGGCCGTGGTTTCGACGCGCTTCGCTTGCTCAACCGGCAAGACGAAAGCAATCCGGTCACCAAAGCGGTCACCTCGGCCGGAACGGCCTCTGCGAGAGGAATTCGGAGTTGCCTACTTAGAGGCGGAAACTCAACGATCGCGTTGCTGGGGTACCTGGACTCGAACCAAGAACAACTGAACCAGAATCAGCCGTGTTGCCAATTACACCATACCCCATCGGTCTACCCCTAACGGCGGACCACGAGTCGGAGTCGATCCCGACCGGTGCCACCTGGGCGGCACGAGGGACCACTTTACCGGACGCGGGGCATGGCGGCCAAAACGTCGGTCGATCGCGTGCGCATAACCATTGAACGTCGTCGCCCGGCGGGTCTACCGTGAGCCCATGACCCAGGAGGATGCCGCCGCAACCGACGGCTTGCACGGCCGCTTCGATGAGCTGGTCACCGAGTTCATGGGCCGCGACGGCATCATGCCTCCCGGCGCGACGCAAGGATTCGGCAACGGGTCGCTGCGGGTCGACGGGCACATCTTCGCGATGCTCGTGCGCGGTCGCCTCGTCGTCAAGCTTCCGGCGGCGCGGGTGAGCGATCTGGTCGACGCGGGTGAGGGCATCCGCTTCGACGCGAACAAGGGCACGCCAATGAAGGAGTGGCTCGCGCTCGACCCCCATTCCGGGCTCGACTGGGAGCAGCTCGCCGACGAGGCCTACCGCTACGTCGGGCGCCGCCTCGAGTAGGGCCGCTACTCGCCGCGAAGCCCGAGCAGGCGCTCCAGCCGCGCGAGCGTCTCGGTCTTACCGAGAATCTCCATCGACTCGAACAGCGGCGGCGACACCCGGCGACCGCTCACGGCAACCCGCAGCGGTCCGAACGCGACGCGCGGCTTCAAGCCGAGAACCTCGATGAGCGCCGCACGCAGCGTGACCTCGATGCCCTCGTGCGTCCACAGGTGCTCACCGAGCCGCTCCAAGGCTGAGATCGACTCGCGCAGCACCTCGACCGTGTTGTCGGGCAGACCCGCGAGGGCGTCGTCCTCGTAGCGCAGCGCCGCGGCATCCGTGAACAGGAATCCCAGCATTCCAGGCGTCTCCCCCAGCAACTGCACACGCTCCTGCACGAGCGGGGCAGCGGCATCCAGAACCGCCAGCTGCCGATCGCCGAGCGGTTCCGACAGGATGCCCGCCTCGACGAGGTAGGGAATCGTGCGCTGAGCGAAGTCGGCGGTCTCGAGCAGGCGGATGTGGTCAGCGTTGATCGCCTCCGCCTTCTTCAGGTCGAATCTCGCCGGATTCGGGTTCACATCGGCGACGTCGAACTTCTCGACCATCTCGTCGAGGGTGAAGACATCCCGGTCGTGCGAGTAGCCCCAGCCGAGCAGCGCGAGGTAGTTGTCGAGACCTTCGGGGATGAAACCGCGCTCCCTGTGGTGGAACAGGTTGGACTCCGGGTCGCGCTTCGACAGCTTCTTGTTGCCCTCACCGAGCACCGACGGAAGGTGACCGAACTGCGGGATGAAGTCGGCGACACCGACGTCGATGAGCGCGCGGTACAGCGCGATCTGCCGTGCGGTCGATGGCAGCAGGTCCTCGCCACGCAGCACATGGGTGACCCGCATAAGCGCGTCGTCGACCGGGTTCACGAACGTGTAGAGCGGCTGCCCGTTGGGACGCACGACCACGAAGTCGCTGAACGAGCCAGCCGGGAACGTGATCGGGCCGCGCACCAGGTCGTCGAACCCGAGCTCGGTGTCCGGCACGCGCAGGCGCAAGGCCGGCTGGCGGCCCTCGGCACGGAACGCCTCGAGCTGCTCCGGGGTGTGCTTGCGGTCGCCGTTGTCATAGCCGTGCTGCTTCGGACGCCCGGCGGCGACGTTGCGCGCCTCGATCTCTTCCGGCGTCGAGTAGCTCTCGTAGACGTGCCCGGAATCGATCAGACGGTCCAGAACGGCTGCGTAGATCTCGCTGCGCTGCGACTGGCGGTACGGCCCGTCGGGACCGCCGGTCACGACCCCCTCGTCCCAGTCGATCTTCAGCCAGGTGAGGGCGTCGAGAAGCTGCTCGTAGCTCTCCTCCGAGTCGCGCGCGGCATCCGTGTCTTCGATCCGGAAGATGAGCTTGCCGCCGGTGTGTCTTGCGTACGCCCAGTTGAAGAGCGCCGTGCGGATCAGACCGACGTGAGGTGTTCCGGTGGGCGACGGACAGAAGCGCACGCGCACATCGGTTCCGGTGGCGGTGCTGAACGGATACGCGGCCGGTGAGGAGGTCTCGGACATCGTCCTCAAGTCTACGGGCGGCGAGATGCTCAGCCGGCGGGCGCGAGAGACCAGGCTGCGGCATCCAGTTCGAGGATCGCCGATACCGTGGCGGCGATCGCCGGCACCTGGTCGCTGCCCGGCGCGCCGACCAGGTGGATCGTACGCCGGTCGCGGTTCGCGGTGGGCCTGATCACGACGTCGGCGGGCAGTGCGGAGACGGCGAGCGCCAGCGACGGCATGAGCGCCACGCCGAGTCCCGCCGAGACCATGCCGAGCACGGCCGTGAAGTTGTCCGTCTCGTACGAGATGGCGGGACGGAAACCCGACGTCTCGGCGAGCTGCAACAAATGCCCGCGGCATCGCGGGCATCCGGCGATCCAGTTCTCGTCGCACAACGCGGCGAGGTCGACGGCATCGGTCTCAGAGGCCGGATGCCCGGAAGGCAGCACCACCATCACCTCGTCGTGCCACAGCGGCACGACGACCAGCCCCTTGGCGCCCTCCGCGTGCGGGTCGACGCGGTCGCCCGGGTAGGCGAACGTGATCGCGAGGTCGGCGCGCTGGGCCCGAACGGCCTCCACCGCTTCCGGCGGCTCAGCCTCGAGGTACCGGACTCCGATGCCGGGATGCGTCGCCTGCAGGCTCCGCAGCACCTGCGGAACCAGGGTGGACGACGCGGTGGGAAACGCGGCGAGCCGCACCCGCCCGGCGCGCAGCCCCGACAGTTCGGCCAGCTCGCCCGCGGCGGCGTCGAGTGCCGTCGTGATCGTGCGGGCGTGCCGGGCGAGAACACGTCCCGCCTCCGTCAGGCGCACACCCCTGCCGGAGCGGACGATGAGCGGCATACCGATGCGCGCCTCTGCGCGGCGCAAGTGCTGGCTCAACGCCGGCTGACTGTACCCGAGCGCGCCCGCCGCAGCAGTGATCGAGCCGTGCTCGACGATGGCGCGGATGATGCGCAGCGTGTGGGCATCGAGTTCCAGCGACGCGGCATCCTGTTGCAGGGTCATGAGCGAAGCATAATCGTACGTTATGGGAGTGATCGAACACCTGAGATTGTGCAATGGCTGTGCATCGCTCAGGCTCAAAAGGTGCTTGAACACTTCCGCACCGAATTCGACGGCGCGGGCGCCGGCTACCTGGCGGCCTGCACCGGGGGCCTGCCTGCCGCGTGCTCGATGGACGCCCTCCGCCACGACCTCGAGCTCTGGCGCGCCGGCACCGCCAGTCCGGCACACTACGACGAATCCGTCGCGCGTTCGAGAGCGGCCTTCGCTCGCATCGCCGGTGTCGACGTCGACCGCGTGGCCATAGGCTCGCAAAGCTCGGTCTTCGCCGGCATGATCGCGGCATCCGTTCCTGACGGGGCCGAGGTGCTCTGCGTCGACGGCGACTTCAGCTCCATCGTCTTCCCGTTCCTGCAGCACGAGCGCCGGGGCGTTCGCGTGCGACACGTTCCCCTGTCGGCGCTGCCCGATGCGATTTCCCACGATACGTGGCTGGTCGTATACTCCCTCGTGCAGTCCGCGACGGGCGAGATCGCGGATGCCACGAGCATCCGTTCCGTCGCCTCTCGCGTCGGCGCACGCGTACTCTGCGACACCACGCAGGCAGCAGGCTGGTTGCCGCTGGTGCCAGAGACAGCGGATGCCACGATCTGCCACGCCTACAAGTGGCTCTGCGCGCCGCGCGGAGTGTGCTTCTTCACGGTGACACCCGACTTCGCGGATGAGCTGATCCCGCTGCACGCCGGATGGTACGCGGGCGAGGACCCATGGACCTCCTGCTATGGGCCGTCGGCTCCCCTGGCCGGTTCAGCCCGGCGGTTCGACGTGTCGCCGGCGTGGCAGGCGGTCGCCGGTGCCGCCCCCGCACTTGAGTTGTTCGCGGATGCGGACATGCGCGCGGTCCGGGAACACGACGTCGAGCTCGCGGACGCCTTCGCCGCCGGCCTCCGGCTCGAGAGCCGTGGCAGCGCCATCGTCACCTGGAAAGACGCCATGGGCGCCGATCTGCGAGCCCTGACCGAGGCGGGGATCGTGGCGTCCGGCCGGGCCGGCCGAGCACGGGTCGCGTTCCACGTGTGGAACGACGAGAGCGATGTGGACCGCGCCCTTCGCGCGCTGGGTCGGCTGGCTGGAAAGCGCGAAACAGTGCCGGCCGGAGTCAGCGCTGGATCTCGACGAGCAGTACCCACGCATTGAGCATCGAGCTCGCCAGCACAGCCACGATCGCTGCTGCGAGCAGAGCCAAGGCCACGGTGTTGCCCGCGATCATGAACGCGCCCCCGAGAACGGCGAGCACGACCGGCACGATGCACAGCGCGCCGATGAAGGCGATCGACGACGCTGAGCGCCGATACGACGAGTCGGTCGCCATGCGCAGAATCATGACCACCGGCGGAACGAGTCCGATGAGGCTCGCAACGAGGATCTCCATGCCGAGTGCGATGTCGGGCTGGTGCGGGATGAGCGAGAGCACCGCGATCACGAGGATCAGCACCATGGAGCTGACCGTCGTCGCCGCGCGTGACGGGAGCGACGAAGACGCGAGGATCTCCTTGATGGTCACGCTCATCGCCACGATGATGAGACCGGCCAGCGCCGCGGCCGCTCCCGCGATGGCGACGAAGAACTCTCCCCAGTCTTCGGTCATGGCCGCAGTCTAGGGCGCGCCAGGCGAGTTTCGACGGGCTCAGCCAACGGACGAACTCGACCCGCTGGTATCTAACCCTTCGTGCGCACCGGGTTCGAGAGCGTGCCGATGCCGCTCACAGTGACATCCACCCGGTCGCCCGCCGTCAACGGACCGACACCCGCTGGGGTTCCGGTCATGATCACGTCACCGGGCAGCAGGGTCCATACGCTCGACGCATAGGCGACGAGTTCCGGTATGCCGTGCATCAGGTCGGAGATGCGGCCGGACTGTCGCGCGTCCCCGTTCACCCGCGTCTCGATGGTCGCGGATGCCGCGTCGAACTCGGTCTCGATCACGGGCCCGAGCGGGCAGAATGTGTCGAACCCCTTGCCACGCGCCCACTGACCGTCTTTGCGCTGCAGGTCGCGCGCGGTGACGTCGTTGCCCGCGGTGTAGCCGAAAACGTAGTCGAGAGCATTCTGCGGCGAGACATCCTTCGCGATCCTGCCGATTACGGCAACGAGCTCGCCTTCGTGCTCGACCCGCTCGGACTGCGGCGGAAGCACGATGGCGTCGTCCGGTCCGATCACCGAGGTGTTCGGCTTGAGGAACATGAGCGGTTCGGCGGGCGGCTCCGAGCCCATCTCCTCGGCGTGCTCACGGTAGTTGCGTCCGATGCCGACGACCTTCGACCGCGGGAGTACGGGAGCCAGCAGCGTGGCATCCGCCAGCTTCACCCGCTCCCCCGTCGTGTCGTAGCCGGCGTACATCGGGTCGCCTGCGAGTACGACCCACTCCCGTTCATCCTCGTCGAGGATGCCGAACGAGAGCGTGCCTGCGTGACTGAAACGTGCGATCTTCACTCGGGCGTCAGCCGTCCATCCGGGTGAGCCAGCCGTGCCGGTCCTCGGCGCGCCCGTACTGGATGTCCGTGAGCTCCTGCCTCAGTGACATCGTCAGCTCGCCGGCAGTGGCATCGACGGAGCCGATGGTGAAGTCGCGCGCCTTCAGCTGCGCGATCGGTGTCACCACCGCTGCCGTTCCGCAGGCGAAGACCTCGACGATGTCACCGGATGCCTCACCTGCGCGCCACTCGTCGATGGACACCGGACGCTGCTCGACACGGTGTCCGCGGTCTCGAGCCAGCTGCAGGATCGACTCCAGCGTGATGCCCTCGAGAATCGAGTCGGACGCCGGCGTGACCAGCGTGCCGTCCCGATACACGAGCACGACGTTCATGCCGCCGAGCTCCTCGAGGAACTTGCCCTCGACGGAGTCGAGGAACAGCACCTGCGCGCATCCGTGCTCGTACGCCTCGGACTGAGGCAGCAGGCTGGCCGCGTAGTTGCCGCCCGTCTTCGCCGCGCCCGTGCCGCCGACCCCGGCCCGCGAGAACTCGTCGGAGAGCCAGATCGAGACCGGCGCGATGCCGCCCTTGAAGTAAGCCCCGGCAGGGCTGGCGATCACGTAGAACGCGACCTTGTCGGCCGGCCGCACGCCGAGGAACGCCTCCTTGGCGAACATGAACGGACGGATGTAAAGGCTCGTCTCCGGGGCGGAGGGCACCCAGTCGCCGTCCACGGCGATGAGTTGCCGGATGGCCTCGACGAAGTGCTCGGTGGGCAGTTCGGGCAGGGCCAGCCGGTGAGCCGAGCGCTGCATGCGGCGCGCGTTCGCCTCCGGACGGAACGTCCAGATCGAGCCGTCTGCGTGCCGGTACGCCTTGAGCCCCTCGAAGACCTCCTGCGCATAGTGCAGCACGGCGGCGGACGGCTCCAGCTGGATGGGGCCGTAAGGGCTGACCCGCGGCCGATGCCAGCCGCCCTTCGCCGACCAGCAGATGTCGACCATGTGGTCGGTGAAGTGCTGCCCGAAGCCCGGGTCGGTCAGAATCTGCTCCCGCTCCACCGTGCTGCGCGGCGCCGGGTTCGGCGTCACCTGCCACGTGAGCGGCGTGATGTCAGTGAGCGGAATGGTCATCGGTGATCCCCTTTGAAGTCGGTCGATGCGCCGTGCGTGAGCGCCGCGCATCGAGAACAGATTACGTCAGCGGCCCTAGCGTCCGGAGGGACGTATCCAGGGCGATCAGCCCGCCAGCCGAGCAACGATCGCGTCGCCGATCTCGGACGTGCTCCGCTGCGTCGACCGCTCGGCGAGGTCGGCCGTCACGGCCGCGCGAACGCGGCCTGCGGCATCCTCGTGACCGAGGTGGTCGAGCAGTAGAGCGACGGAGAGGATGGCGGCGGTGGGGTCTGCCTTGCCCTCTCCGGCGATGTCGGGTGCCGAGCCGTGAACGGGCTCGAACATGCTCGGGAACGCGCCGTCCGGGTTGATGTTGCCGGATGCCGCGAGACCGATGCCACCGCTGATCGCGGCCGCGAGATCGGTCAGGATGTCGCCGAAGAGGTTGTCCGTGACGATGACATCGAATCTAGCAGGATCGGTGACCAGGAAGATCGTCGCCGCGTCGACGTGCAGATAGTCGACCGCGACATCCGGATGCTCGGCGGCCAGCTCGTCGACGATGCGCTTCCACAGGCCGCCCGCGTGCACCAGCACGTTGGTCTTGTGCACAAGCGTGAGCCGCTTGCGCCGCTTCTCAGCCTGTTCGAACGCGTAGCGCACGACGCGCTCGACGCCGAAGGCGGTGTTCACCGACACCTCGTTGGCGATCTCGTTCGGCGTTCCGACGCGGATGGCGCCGCCGTTGCCGACGTACGGTCCCTCCGTCCCTTCGCGTACCACCACGAAGTCGACGTCTCCGGGGTCGCTCAGCGGGCTCGTCACACCGGGCATGATCGCGGTCGGGCGCAGGTTGACGTAGTGGTCGAGCGCGAACCGCAGCTTGAGCAGCAGACCGCGTTCGATGTTCGCACCGGCAAGTCTCGGGTCGCCCGGCTTTCCACCCACGGCGCCGAGCAGGATCGCGTCGTGCCCGGCAATCGCCGCGAGATCGCCGTCGGTGAGCACGTCGCCGGTGGCGAGGTAGCGCGCCGCGCCTAGCTCGAAATAGGTCTTCTCGAAGACGACGTCGGCCGGATCCACGACGGCATCGAGCACCTTGACGGCCTCGGCGACGACCTCGGGACCGATGCCGTCACCGGGGATGACGGCGAGAGTGACCTGACGGGACATGGGACTCCTTCTCGCGGGATCGGCTGCGCCGTCACGACGCGCCGCAGCGCTCGGCACACCGTTCTGGGATACCACCAGCGTATCGGTGGCCGGGCGCGCCCCTACACCATCCCGACTTCCCGGTCGATCCCTTCCGGTCGGGGCCAAGGGCTTCGTAACGTCAAGCTGTCGCGATCCGCGTGCACACGGCGCCCACGTCGTGGGCGGACGCGAGAACGGAGCAAAGGAGGAGCATCATGAGTATTGGAGGCGGGATCTTCCTCATCGTGATCGGCGCCATCCTCGCTTTCGCGCTGAACGTCAACGTCGGATGGATCGACCTGCACATGGTGGGTTACATCTGCCTGATCGCTGGCATCGTCATCACGATCATCGGCATCATCCTGATCACCCGCAGACGCACCTCGAGAATCACCAGGAACACGACGATCGACCCGAGCACCGGACAACGGGTGGACAGCACCCGTCGCGACGACCCCGGCGACGACTACTGACACAGACGTGACGATCGCCGGCGCCGCACTCCAGGTGCCGGTGATCGTCGCCGTCCTTGCTACGACTCGGTGATGTCGATGGCCTGCATCACGTCCGCGTCGATCGCCGCGCGCACGGTCTCGAGGATGCCCTCGGGCACCGGCGAGTCCACCGTCAGCACGCTGAGCGCCTTGCCACCTGCCGTGGTGCGTGCGATCTGCATGCCGGCGATGTTGATGCCCGCCTCGCCGAACTCGCGACCGTACACGGCGACGATGCCGGGACGGTCGTCGTACACCATGACGATGAGGTGCTCGGCGAGAGGAACTTCCACGTCGTATCCGTCGATGCCGACGATCTTCTCGATCTGCTTCGGACCGGTGAGCGTTCCCGAGACCGAGACCTGCGACCCGTCGGCGAGCGCACCCCGCAGGGTCAGCACGTTGCGGTAGTCCTCGCTGACGGCATCCGTGAGCAGGCGCACCTCGATGCCGCGCTGCTCCGCGAGGAGCGGCGCGTTCACGTAGGAGACGTTCTCGCTGACGATGTTGGTGAAGATGCCCTTCAGCGCGGCAAGTTTGAGCACGCTGACGTCGTAGTCGACGAGCTCGCCGCGGATCTCGACGTCGACGCTCGTGATCGGGCTGTTCTTGGCCAGTCCGCTGAACACCTGGCCCAGCTTCTCGAGCAGCGGGATGCCGGGGCGCACGTAGGGGTCGATCACGCCACCGGCCACGTTGACCGCGTCGGGCACGAGTTCGCCGGAGAGCGCAAGGCGCACCGACCGCGCGACCGAGACGCCGGCCTTCTCCTGCGCCTCTGCGGTCGACGCGCCGAGGTGCGGTGTGACCACGACGTTGTCGAGCTTCAGCAGCGGCGACTCCAGCGGGGGCTCCGTGCTGAACACGTCGAGGCCGGCGCCGGCGATGGTGCGGCTCGTCAAAGCACGGTAGAGGGCATCCTCATCGATGAGGCCGCCGCGTGCGACGTTGACGATGTAGGCGCTCTTCTTCATGAGCGCGAGCTGGTCGTCGCCGATCATGCCGATCGTCTCCGGCGTCTTCGGCATGTGGATGGTTATGAAGTCCGCGCGCTGCATCAGCTCGTCGAGACCCACCAGCTGCACGCCGAGCTGCTGCGCCCGGGCGGACGTGACATACGGGTCGTACGCGATGACCGAGGTGCCGAACGCCTGCAGACGGGCGGTGATCAGCGCACCGATACGGCCGAGGCCGATGATGCCGATCGTCTTCTCGTACAGCTCGGTTCCGGTGTACTTCGAGCGCTTCCACTCCCCGCCCGTGAGCGACGCGTTTCCGGCCGGAATGTAGCGGGCGAGCGAGAGGATGTGCCCGATCGTGAGTTCGGCGGCCGAGATGATGTTCGAGGTGGGCGCGTTGACCACCATGACACCCGCCTCGGTGGCCGCCTTGATGTCCACATTGTCGAGTCCGACCCCGGCGCGCGCCACCACCTTCAGGTTCGGTGCGTGGGCCACGGCTTCGGCGTCGATCTTCGTCGCCGACCGGATGAGCACGGCGTCGGCGTCGGTGAGCGCCTCCAGGAGTGCAGGCCGGTCGGTGCCGTCGACCGAGCGGATCTCGAAGTCGGGCCCGAGGGCCTCGACGGTCGCAGGCGAGAGTTCTTCGGCGATCAGTACGACCGGTTTCGACACGAAAGGGACCCTTCGACGAGAGTGTGCGGATTCAGGTGTGGGCGGACGCGCCCGCACGCCACGGCCATCGGGGCGCAGGTCACCTCAACACTAATGGGCGCCAGGTGCGCCAGCGCGCACATGAGCGCTCGGCCTGCTGAACGGCTTCGTGAAACGGCCCGCCCTGCTGGGCCGGAATTGGACCGGTGCCCGCGGGCTCTCGCCCGTAGCCTTTCTGCGGAACATGACGATTTGTGAAGGGGCCTCGATGCGCATCCTCCTGGCCGGCGGCGCCGGTGCTATCGGACGGCAGCTCACACCGGCTCTCGCCGCCGCAGGACACCAGGTGTGGGCGACCAGCCGCTCGACCGCGAAGGCGAGCACGATAGCGGCGGACGGAGCGCATCCACTCGTGATGGATGTCTACGACTCCGGCTCCGTCGAGTCCGCGTTCGAGAGCGCCCGACCGGATGCCGTCATCCACCAGCTCACCGACCTCTCCGATTACGACCTGGCCGCCAACTCCAGAATCAGGATCGAGGGGACGCGCATCCTCGTCGACGCTGCGAAGCGGCACGGCGTGGGCCGCATGGTCGCGCAGAGCATCAGCTGGGTGGTGCAGGACGGCGACGCGCTCGCGACCGAGAGCGAGCCTTTCCGGAAGGGACTGATGCCGGGCGTCGCGGAGCTCGAGAGCGCCGTGCTCGAGTTGCCGGAAGGCGTCGTTCTGCGATTCGGCCAGTTCTACGGGCCTGGAACGTGGCGCAGTTCCCGTGCTGCGGAATCCGAGGCCACCCTCGAACGTGCGCTGGCGCCCATGACCGAGGTGGGAAGTTTCGTCCACGTCGCTGATGCGGCGTCCGCGACCGTGCTCGCCCTCGGCTGGCCGCACGGCGTTGTGAACATCGTCGACGACGAGCCGGCGCGCGCCAACGAGTGGATGCCTGTGCTCGCCGCCGCGCTCGGCACGACTCCCCCGCCGGTCCCGGCCGGTCTGCCGCACGGTCGCCCCGTCTCGAACGCGCTCGCCCGCGAGCGCGGCTGGACGCCGCGTTTCCCGTCCTGGCGCGAGGGCTTCGTCGCCCCAGACGGCGGTGTCACGGCGGAGGGCACCAAGGGCACTGGCGGAACCTCAGACCGGACCCGGCCATAACGGAGCGACGTATGACCCGCTGGATCGTCCGTGCCGTCGAACCGCACGACCACGACAGGTGGCGCGAGCCCTTCGCGGCGTATCGCGACTTCTACAAACTGGCGCCCGACGACAACTGCTCGACACGGTGTGGGGATGGCTGACGGATTCCTCGCACGAGGTGCGCGGACTGGTTGCAGAGAATCCGACAGACGGCACAGTTGCCGGCATCGCGCACTACCGCACCTTCGCCCGCCCCAGCACGGCGGGTATTGGACTCTTTCTCGACGATCTCTTCACGGACCCGGCTGCGATAGGGCAGGGTGCGGGCGGGGCGCTCATCGAGGGTGTTGTGGAGCGGGTCCCGGGTGCATGGCACGACGAAGCTGCGCTGGATCTCAGCACCGGGCAACGCGATTGCACGCCGTCTCTACGACAGCGTCGCCTCGGTGCGCTGGGTGGTCTACGACCTCGACCCGTAGACCAGGTAGGCGCCGAGGTCGGTTTTGCCGCGGGGAGAACAGGCAAACCACGCGAAACCAGGCAAAGTCTGCCTGTACTCGCGCGGAGAGCGCGACCATGCCTGTCTCGCTGAGATGGCGGGACCGCGATGGCGCGAACAGCTCAGCCGGTCGACGCGGTGAGCGCCTCGCGGGCGCGAATCATCGCCCGCACCGCGTGGGCATCCGTCGTGTCGTACTCGGGATGCCCGCCGCCCGGTCCGCTCGCCTGCCCCGTGACGGTCATCCGTGCGGAGAGGTGAACGGCGTCCACGCCGGTCTCGGCGAGTACCGGCAACTGATCGGCCGTGATGCCGCCGCCTGCCATGATCTGCACGGCACCCGCCGCGTGTTCCACGAGCGAGCGCAGCATCGGCAGCCCCTCGATCGCGTGGCGCGCTGTGCCGGAGGCGAGGATGCGGCGCACGCCGACCGCGGCCAGCGCCCGCACCGCCGACGATGCATCCTTCGCCACGTCGATGGCCCGGTGGTAGGTGACCGGCAGCGGCCCGGCCGCAGCCACCAGCGCGGCCATCGACGAGACATCCACTTTGCCGTGCTTGTCGACGAGGCCGACGACGATACCGCCGGCGCCGAGCTCTCTGGCCTGGCGGATGTCGCGCAGCATCACGTCGAGCTCATCGACCGAGTAGAAGAAGCCTCCGCTGCGCGGGCGGATGAGCACGTGCACGAAGTCTCTGCGACCGCGGTCGCGACCGAGCGCGGCTGCGCGCTCGATGATGCCGGCGCTCGGGGTGAGGCCTCCCACCCCGAGCGCGCTGCAGAGCTCCACCCGATCGGCGCCCTCGTCGAGGGCGATCCGAACACCATCGAGGTCTTGAACCGCGATCTCTATCTCGGGCGCGCCGACGCGTGTCATGCCCTCAGTATCGCGGGCGGATGCCGTAGCCGACGATCAGAAGACCGGCGTCCCGCCTCGTAGGAGCCGCCAGTTCTCCACGTGGAACTGCGCAGGGTCGATCGTGCCCTGCGCCGTGGCGTAGGCGACAATCGCCTCACGGATCGCGACCTGCGCGTTGTACACAACCGGTGCGTCCGCAATGTGCGGGAACCCGCCACCGCCGGACTGACGGTAGTTGTTCACGGCGACCACGAACTGCTGGTCGGCGGCCACGGGAGCACCGTCGTAGGTCAGACCGGTTATGCGGGATCCCTCCGGCTGCGAGATATCGATGCCGTAGACGACTCCGGAGAACTGGTCGTAGTTGTAGTCGGGCAGGTTGTGGTTGTTCGTCCACGACGCCGGGTCGACAGGCGCGTCGGCGGCGACCTGTTGGTAATAGCGCGCCGAGTACTCCAGGTAGTCCTTGATCTGGGAGCCGGTCAGCACCGATGCGAGCAGCGTGTTGTCGTAGATGTAGAGGCCGGCTACATCCTTGATGGTCACCGATCCTGCGGGGAACGTGGCCGCCCGGTTGAACGGCGCGGCGATAGATACCACGGGCAGCGATGCGTACGGGGTGCCCGCGATCGCCTCGGTCACCTTGGCCGTCTGCACCACATTGATGTAGTCCAGGATCGCCGTGTCCTTCCAACATGCCTCCGCGGCAGACATCGCCTCGGTGGATGTCGCCACCGCCGTGTTCACGTACGCCACGACGGCGTCGTGCTCGGACTTCACCACGGCGACCAGCTTCGGGTCGTCGACGACCGTGTTCGTGTTGACGGTGATGGCCGACTTCGAGTTCACCTTCCAGCTACCACGTTCGAACGAGAGCGACAGGTCGAAGACGCTCAGGCGTTCGCCCCAGCACTTCGGCTCGCTCATCACGACCTGCTCACCCGTGGTCGTGTTGGTGACGAAGCGCTGCGGCACGTCGATGTGCGCGTGGCCGAACAAGATCGCATCCACCCCGGGCACCTGCTGCCCGAGCATCGCGGCGGCGTTCTCGACCGGGATGTCGCCACTGTACGACGAGAGGCCGCTGTCGCCGGCGTGCACGCTCACGACCACGATGTCGGCACCGTCGTTGCGCATCCGAGGCACCCACGCCTTCGCCGTCTCGACGACGTCGAGCACGTCGAGCTTGCCGCTGACGTTCGCCTTGTCCCAGATCACGATGCCGGGATTCGTCAGCCCGAGCACGCCGACCCGCAGCGGCGGCATCCCCTTGAACTTCATCGTCTTGACGACGTACGGCTTGTACTTCGGGATCTTGGTGCCAGGGTGCACGGCGTTGGCCGCGAGCACCGGTGCCTGCATCTGCGAGATCCAGTGGTCGAGGAACTCGAGCCCGTAGTTGAACTCGTGGTTGCCGAGAACGACGGCGTCGTAGCCGATCGCGTTCATCTGCAGCGCCATCGGGTGGATGGCTCCGGTCTTCGTGGTCGGCTCCACCGTGGCGTAGTAGAACCCGAGCGGCGTGCCCTGGATGATGTCGCCCGCGTCGAAAAGAAGCGTGTTGTCCCGCCCCCGATCGGCTCTGATCTGGTTCACGAGGGTCGACACCCGGGCGAGGCCCACCACGTCGCCGGCGGCGTCACTGAACGGCGCGTCTTTGTAGTAGTCCCAGTTGATCGCGTTGCTGTGGATGTCGGACGTGCCCATGATCGTGATGGTCACGTTCTTGCCGTTCCCGCCCGGTCCTCCGTGATCCGGCTGCGCCGCCTGCGCGGCGCCCGGCCAGCCGGCAGCGGCGAGGACTCCGGCCGCCGATGCCCCGGTGATCAGACCCCGTCGGCTGATGCCGTGGCGACGCGCCTCGTTGCGCTGCGCCTCGACGTCATCCGGCACTGCGCAGGAGCACCAGCGGGGCGCGGGTTCGTTGTAGTGGGATGCCTCATGGCTGCATGTGGGTTCGCTCATGAAACCCTATGCGACCACAGCCGACGACAGCCGAACAAGGGACGAACAGGTGAACTTCCCGTACTTGCTCGTCTGCGCGAAATGAGGGATGCCGCCACCCTCCCGGGCAGCGGCATCCATCGTCTCGCAGACTGATCGCCTAACGGGCGACCTCGCCGTCCACATAGTCATCGTCGTCGCTCGAGTTCCACGCGAAGAGCTTGCGCAGCTCGCGTCCGGTGGACTCGATCGGGTGGTCCTCACCCTCCTTGCGGAGGCGCAGGAACTCCGGGGCGCCGGCATCCTGGTCGCCGATGAAGCGCTCGGCGAATGCACCCGACTGGATGTCGGCGAGGATGCCCTTCATGCGCTCCTTCGTGCCCTCGTCGATCACGCGCGGGCCGGAGACGTAGTCACCGTACTCGGCCGTGTCGGAGACGCTCCAGCGCATCTTGGAGATGCCGCCCTCCCAGATCAGGTCAACGATGAGCTTCATCTCGTGGAGCACCTCGAAGTACGCGATCTCAGGCTGGTACCCGGCGGCGGTGAGCGTCTCGAAGCCGGCCTGGATCAGGTGCGACACGCCACCGCAGAGCACGGCCTGCTCGCCGAACAGGTCGGTTTCGGTCTCCTCGGTGAACGTGGTCTTGATGCCGCCGGCGCGCAGGCCGCCGATGCCCTTCGCGTAGCTGAGGGCGAGCGGCCAGGCGTTGCCCGTCGCGTCGTTCTCGACGGCGACGATCACCGGAACACCGCGCCCTGCGACGTACTCGCGACGCACGGTGTGGCCCGGCCCCTTCGGGGCGACCATGACGACGTCGACGCCCTCGGGCGCCTGGATGTAGCCGAAGCGGATGTTGAAGCCGTGCCCGAAGACCAGCGCCTTGCCGTCGCTGATGTTCGGGGCGACGTCGTTCGCGTAGAGGTGGCGCTGCACCTGGTCGGGCGCAAGGATCACGATCACGTCGGCCCATGCGGTGCCCTCAGCAGGCGTGACCACCTGGAAGCCTGCCTCCTGCGCGCGCTGAGTGGACTTCGAGCCCTCCTGCAGGCCGATGCGCACCTCGACGCCCGAGTCGCGCAGGTTCTGGGCGTGGGCGTGGCCCTGCGACCCGTAGCCGATCACGAGCACCTTCTTGCCCTGGATGATCGTCAGGTCGGCGTCGTTGTCGTAATAGATCTCAGCCATGGATGTGTTTCTCTCCTTGTTGTGTGAAGTCGGTGTTGTGCGGAGTCGTCAGTTCTTGAAGACGCGGTCGGTGATGGACTTGGAGCCGCGGCCGATTGCGAGCAGGCCGGACTGCGCCATCTCCTTGATGCCGTAGGGCTCGAGCACCCGTAGGAGCGCCTCGGTCTTGCCTGTGTCGCCGGTGACCTCGATCACCAAAGCGTCAGTGGCCACGTCGACCACTCGGGCGCGGAAGAGATTCACGGCCTCCAGCACCTGCGACCTCGTGGTGTGGTCGACACGCACCTTGATCAGCAGGTGTTCTCGCTGCACGGATTGGTCCGGATCGAGCTCGACGATCTTGATCACGTTGATCAGCTTGTTCAGCTGCTTGGTGACCTGCTCGAGCGGAGCGTCCTCCACGTCCACCACGACGGTGATGCGCGACAGGCCAGGCACCTCGCTGACACCCACGGCGAGCGACGAGATGTTGAAGCCGCGACGGGAGAACAGCCCGGCGACCCTGGTGAGCAGACCCGCCTTGTCTTCGACGAGCAACGACAGCACGTGTGTCGACATGGCCTACTCCTCTCCCCAGGTCGGTGCGTGGTCTTTCGCGTACTGCACGTTCGAGTTGCTGACGCCCTGCGGCACCATCGGCCACACCATGGCGTCGCGGCTCACGATGAAGTCGATGACGACCGGCCGGTCGTTCGTCTCCAGGGCCAGCTTGATCGCGTCGTCGACCTCGTCTTCCTTGGTGACCCGGATGCCCAACGCTCCGTACGCCTCGGCCAGCTTCAGGAAGTCGGGGATCATCCGCGTCTCGTGACCGGTGTCGAGGTCGGTGAACGAGTGACGCCCGTCGTAGAACAGCGTCTGCCACTGCCGCACCATGCCGAGCGACGAGTTGTTGATGATCGCGACCTTGATCGGGATGTCGTTGATCGTGCAGGTGGCGAGCTCCTGATTGGTCATCTGGAAGCATCCGTCGCCGTCGATCGCCCACACGACGCGGTCGGGCTGCGACACCTTCGCACCCATCGCCGCGGGGATCGCGTAGCCCATCGTGCCCGCGCCTCCCGAGTTGAGGAAGGCGTTCGGACGCTCGTACTTGATGAACTGCGCGGTCCACATCTGGTGCTGTCCGACGCCGGCGACGTAGACCGCCTCTGGGCCGGTGAGCTCCCCGATGCGCTGGATGATGCCTTCCGGCGCGAGCAGACCGTCGCTGGTCGGCGCATACCCCAGCGGGAACTGCGTGCGCAGCCCGTCGAGCTTGGCCCACCAGTCGCTGAGCTCGGGCTTGCCGACCGCGGCCACCTCGTGCTCGTAGGCGGAAGTCAGGTCGGCGATGACGTCCTTGGCATCGCCGACGATCGGAACGTCGGCGTGCCGGATCTTGGAGATCTCGGCCGGGTCGACGTCGACATGCACGATCTTGGCGTGCGGAGCGAACTCCGACACCTTGCCCGTCACGCGGTCGTCGAACCGTGCGCCGAGCGAGACGATGAGGTCGGCATCCTGAAGCGCGAGCACTGCCGCGACCGTGCCGTGCATTCCTGGCATGCCGAGGTGCTGCTTGTTCGAGTCGGGGAATGCGCCCCTCGCCATCAGCGTCGTCACGACCGGGGCACCGGTCGCCTCGGCGAGAACCGCGAGCTCGTCGGATGCCTGCGCCCGCACGACTCCGCCGCCGACGTACAGCACGGGCTTGCTCGCCTCAGCGAGCAAGCGCGCGGCCGCGTGCACCTGCTTGCCGTGCGCCTTCGTCACGGGGCGATAGCCGGGCAGGTCTACCACCGGCGGCCAGGAGAACTCCATCAGGTTCTGCTGGGCGTCTTTCGTGATGTCCACGAGCACGGGGCCAGGTCGACCGGTGGATGCGATGTGGTAGGCCGCAGCGATGGTCGCAGGGATGTCCTCAGCGCGCTTCACCAGGAACGAGTGCTTCGTGATCGGCATCGTGATGCCGACGATGTCCGCCTCTTGGAAGGCATCCGTCCCCATCGAGGTGGAGAACACTTGGCCGGTGATGAACAGCGTCGGAACGGAGTCCATGTGCGCGTCGGCGATCGCCGTGACGAGATTGGTCGCGCCGGGACCGGACGTGGCGATCGCGACGCCGACTCGGCGGCCTGCGGTCGCGTAACCCTCGGCCGCGTGCCCCGCACCCTGCTCGTGGCGCACCAGGATGTGCCTGATGGCGTTCTGCGCCATGAGCTCGTCGTAGAACGGGATGACGGCGCCGCCGGGGATGCCGAAGACATCCTTGACGCCGAGGTGGGCGAGCGACCGCAGAATGGCGGCCGATCCGGTGATGAGGTCTGGTTTCTCTGAAGAACCGCCGGCCCCGGCAGCACGCGCTGCCGAAGTCGGCACGGCTCGAGGTTCCGTTGTCATGGGGGACGACTTCCTTGAGATGCGTCGAATGGAGGAGCTGAACGAGAACGCGAGGACTACCCCGTGATCGCGCCCTCGGCGGCCGAGTGCACGAGCTTGGAGTACTTCGCGAGAACGCCACGGGTATAGCGCGGAGGAAGGGGCGCCCAGCCTTCACGGCGGGCGGCCAGCTCGGACTCGTCGACAAGTAGGTCGAGGGAGCGAGCCGCGATATCGACCCGTATCAGATCACCATCGCGCACGAAGGCAATGGGACCACCGTCCACTGCTTCGGGTGCTATGTGGCCGATGCACAGACCGGTTGTGCCGCCTGAGAATCGACCGTCTGTCAAGAGTAGTACATCTTTTCCGAGCCCTGCGCCCTTGATGGCGGCGGTGATCGCGAGCATCTCGCGCATGCCTGGCCCGCCCTTCGGACCTTCATAGCGGATCACCACGACGTCTCCGTGGTCGATGGCGCCGTTGGTCAGAGCGTCCATCGCCTCGCGCTCGCGTTCGAACACGCGGGCGGGTCCCTCGAACACAGCGGCGTCGAATCCGGCGGTCTTCACCACAGCGCCGTCCGGGGCGAATGTGCCCTTCAGGATGGTCAGTCCGCCGGTGGGGTGCAGCGGGTTGTCGAGCGAGCGCAGCACCTCGCCGTCCAGCGGCGCCGGGTCGATCTCGGCGAGGTTCTCGGCGATGGTCTTGCCGGTGACCGTGATGCAGTCGCCATGCAGCAGGCCAGCGTCGAGCAGCGCCTTCATGAGCACCGGGATGCCGCCGTGCCGGTCGACGTCGTTCATCACGTACTTGCCGAACGGCTTCATGTCGGCGATGTGCGGAACCTTGTCGCCGATGCGGTTGAAGTCGTCGAGCGTGAGCTCCACCTCGGCTTCACGCGCAATGGCGAGGAGGTGCAATACGACGTTCGTGGACCCGCCGAGAGCCATGGCGACGGTGATGGCGTTCTCGAACGCCTTCTTCGTGAGGATGTCGCGCGCCGTCAGTCCGAGTCGCAGCATGTTCACGACTGCCTCGCCGGAGCGGTGCGCGTAGTAGTCGCGCCTGCGATCCGCGGAGGGCGGAGCGGCGGATCCGGGGTAGCTCATGCCGAGCGCCTCGGCGACCGACGCCATGGTGTTCGCGGTGTACATGCCGCCGCACGCACCCTCGCCCGGCGCGATCGCGCACTCGATGCGCTTGAGATCGTCGAGGCTCATGGTGCCGGCCTTACAGGCGCCGACGGCTTCGAAGGAGTCGATGATCGTGACATCCTTCTCGGTTCCGTCGCTGAGCTTCACCCAGCCGGGAGCGATGGAGCCCGCGTAGAGGAAGACGGATGCCAGGTCGAGTCGTGCCGCCGCCATGAGCATGCCCGGGATCGACTTGTCGCATCCGGCCAGCAGCACGGAACCGTCGAGTCGCTCGGCCATCATGACCGTCTCGACGGAGTCGCAGATGACCTCGCGGGAGACCAGCGAGAAGTGCATGCCTTCGTGGCCCATGGAGATGCCGTCGGAGACCGAGACGGTGCCGAACTCGAGCGGATAGCCGCCACCCGAGTGCACGCCCTCCTTCGCCGCCTGCGCGAGGCGGGCGAGCGAGAGGTTGCACGGTGTGATCTCGTTCCAGGAGCTGGCGATGCCGATCTGCGGCTTGTCCCAGTCCTCGTCGCCCATGCCGACCGCGCGAAGCATTCCACGGCTCGTGGTGGCTTCGATCCCGTCGGTGACCACACGACTGCGGGGCTTCATGTCGATCTCAGGCATGAACTCGAGTTTAGAGGCGCCGCGATTCGCCTGCGCAGGATGCCCGCCGCCGCGTCGAATGCTCAACGCTCGGCTCGCGCGACGGCCAGGCGTGCCAGCAGAGCGGCGACCGCGTCCGGGTCGGAGACCCGATGACCGGCTTTCGTCTCCCCTGGGCCGACCTTGACGCCCACATCTCCCTGGTGCAACGCAGCGAATGCGTCTTCGTCGGTGACATCGTCGCCCGCGTAGAGCACAGCGGTCGCACCGACGTGCTCTCTCAGCCGCTGAACGCCGTCGCCCTTCGTCGCGTCGCGCACCGCGAACTCGAGGATGTCCTTACCCGCTCGCTCGAGGAATCCTCCGCCAAGCGACGACGCTGCCTCCCGTGATGCTCGGTCGGCGGCTCTCGCCTGCTCGCTAGGCACACCTCGCGTGTGCAGGCCGAGGCCGGCGGGCTTGCGCTCCAGCTTGGAGCCCGGCGTTGCGTTGACAATGCGTTCGAGCTCGGCGGCAAGCGCCTCCAGCCGTGCGCTTTCCTCTTCGGTGAGTCCGACATCCACCGCACCGCCCGTGAGCCGCACTTCCACCCCGTGCGAGGCGATCAGAAGCGCCTCGTCGTCGGCCTCGGTCACCCGGGCCAGTCCGGCCAGTGGACGACCGGAGACGAACGCGATCCAGGTGTCCGGCATCCGTTCGAGCTCATTGAGGGCTGCACGTGCGGCCGGCAGCACTCGCGAGTCACGCGGGTTGTCGACCAGGGGACTCACGGTGCCGTCGAAATCGAGCGCGACGAGCAGGCGCGGTGTGGCGGCCAGCCGTGCCATTGCTTCCGCCAGGCCCTCGTCGACGTCGACCGAACCGGTGGGCCGTGAAGTGCTCACGACTCCGCCGGCCCCTCCGAGCCCGGCACCGACCGCGCGACCTGCGGGTTCTGCGCTGCCTCGTGCGCACCGAAGTCGTCCTCTTTGGTGACGTGCGTCAACGCATCGAAGAAGGTCGCCGACCAGCGCTGCACGTCGTGCGTGATGACCCGCTTGCGCAGGGCGCGCATGCGCCGGGAGCGCTCGCGCTTCGGCATCTCGATCGCGCGAACCATGGCATGCTTCAGGCCCTCGATGTCGTGCGGATTCACGAGCAGCGCCTGCTTCATCTCGTCTGAAGCGCCGGTGAATTCGCTCAGCACCAGGACGCCGTCGTTGTCGATGCGGCTGGCGACGTATTCCTTGGCCACCAGGTTCATGCCGTCGCGCAGCGCGGTCACGAGCATGACGTCGGCCGCGAGGTAGAGCGCCACCATCTCCTCCCGCGGATACCCCTGGTGCAGGTAGCTGATCGCGGTGTGACCGATGGTGGAGTAATCGCCGTTGATGCGGCTGACCGTGAGCTCCACCTCGTCGCGCAGCTGCTTGTACGTCTCCACCCGCTCGCGCGACGGGCTGGCCACCTGCACGAGCGTGACGTTCTCGACGTCGATCGACTGATCGCGCAGCAGTTCCCCGTACGCCTTCAGCCGGTGCCCGATGCCTTTCGTGTAGTCGAGCCGGTCGACGCCCAGCATGATGGTCGCCGGGTTGCCCAGCTCCTCGCGGATCTGCCGTGCCCTGGCCTGGATGTCCGGCCGCGACGCGAGTTCCTGGTAGCGCGCGGTGTCGATGGAGATGGGGAACTGCTTGGCCAGTACCGTGCGCACGCGGGTGCCTCGCCGGTTCGTCTTCACATGCCGGTGCCCGACGCCCTCATCGTCGTCGAGCGGCACCTCGATCACCGATCCCCGGGTCTCGTAGCCGAGCAAGCGTCGTACCGCGCGGGCGAAGTTGCCGGCGTCGCCCAGCCTCTGGAACCCGATGACGTCGGCGCCGAGTAGGCCTTCCACGACCTGCTTTCGCCACGGCAACTGGGCGTAAATGCCGTATGCCGGGAACGGAATGTGATCGAAGAACCCGATGACCAGATCCGGGCGAGCGTCACGCAACATCTTGGGAACGAGTTGGAGCTGGTAGTCGTGCACCCACACGACGGCGCCGGGTGCCGCCGACTCGAGTGCGGCATCCGCGAACCGGCGGTTCACCTGCACGTACGCCTCCCACCATTCCCGGTGGAAGCTCGGAGGGGCGATCACGTCGTGGTACAGCGGCCACAGGGTGTCGTTCGAGAAGCCCTCGTAGTAGTACTCGACGTCCTGTGCGCTGAGTGCGACGGGCTTGATGTCGATTCCGTCGGCCTCGAACGGCTCGAACTCGGCGTCCGGAATTCCCACCCAGCCGATCCAGACGCCGTCCTCACGCTTCATCATCGGCTCGAGCGCCGCCACGAGCCCTCCGGGCGACGGACGCCAGACGGCGTTCTCGCCCTCACCAGAGACATGGTCGACAGGCAGGCGGTTCGAGACGATCACGAGGTCGAACTTGTGAGGCCTCCTCCGGCCGGTCCCCGAACCCCGCCTGGGCTTCGGCGACCGGTTCGCGGCGGCCTCCCGGCCGCCGGATTCGGACTCGTCGTGAGCGGACTTCGGAAGAATGAGCGCCTCCTGAGTGAAAGCCTGGTCGGCCTCAAGAACGTTACCAGGCAGGGTAAGCAACGCGCCGGAGAGTCGGGTGGCCGTTGACAGTGCCGAGGGCGGCAGGCTAGGCCGGAGTGAATAGATCGAAACGCGAGGGGATTCGATGCGCAAGTACCTGTTGAACTGGGGCGTCGTGAGCACGGCGCTGGGAGTCGTGTCGGTCGTTCAGACCACGCGCAACGGACCGCGAGACTGGCGGGTGCTGCTGGCGTGGGCGAGCTGGGCGCTGTCGCTCGCCGTTGTGCTCACGAGCGTGCACGACCGCTCCAAGGAGCTCGAGAGCCGGCGATAGGACCGACGATCCGAGAGCCGCCGCGCTCCGCGGCGGCGTGTCAGCGGAGGCCGGAGCCGAGCATCCGTCAGACTGTGTCGTGCGGGGTTGATCACGCACCACACGAGGGAGAAACCGGTCATGTTCGGTCGTCGGAGGCACGCTGCTCAAGCGGTGGCCCCCATCGTCGAGGTCGTCGAGACCCCGGCTCCTCTCCCTCGCCTCGCGGAGGAACAGGTCTTCGAGCTCGTGCACACGCGCATCGCCGCAGCGATCGGCGAGGGCGGCGAGTGGGTGGTACGCAGGCGCACGCCGGATGACACGGACGACCTCTTCCGCACCGTGCTCGCACATCAGGTTGCCTTGGACGTGACGGCTGCTCTCCGGAGCGCTCAGCTTCAACTCGAGGCCGGCGAACAGCTCACGGTCTCCACGCGCACGGGTCCCATCGCCCTGCGGTCGGGCACGCACGTGGATGTGGCCGACGTGACTTCGCACCCTGCCCCGCGCGTGGATGAAGACGACTACCGTGACGAGGTCGCGGCGATGGCGGAAACGCAGGAGAGTGCATCCTCGCCCAAGGAAGACGCGGATGCGGTTCCGTCAGCGACTGCCGTAGAGAGCGACGTCGCCGGCATCGACGACTCCGAGCGCGGCCCGGCGCACCGTCACGACGAGCCACAGGGCGACGAGGATGCCGTGCTCGATGAAGACGCCGTGGCCCTGCAGTGGGAGCCCGCACCCATTACGGTGTGGACCGACCTGAAGAAGCCGGTCACCGACTCCATCGCCCTTCAGTTCACCCGCATCTGACCACATCGCGGGGTCCACTCGTCACCTTTTCGATCAGCCGCGCAGCAACGCCCTCAGCGTCTGGATCGTGTCGGCCTCTGCCGCCGTCTTGTCTTCGCGGTAACGCTTGACGCGTGCGAACCGCAGCGCGATGCCTCCCGGATAGCGTGAGGATGCTTGCACCCCGTCGATGGCGATCTCCACCACTGTGACCGGCTCCACCCACACAGTGCCCGCCGTCCGTCGCACTTCCAGCTGCTGGAAGCGCTCGGTCTGCCAACGCAAGAGCTCGTCGGTGAGGCCCTTGAACGTCTTGCCGACCATGACGAACCCGCCGGGCTCACCGAACTCGCCGGTGGGATCGTACGCGCCCAGATGCAAGTTGGACAGCCATCCCTGGCGCCGTCCAGAGCCCCACTCGCAGGCCAGCACGACGAGGTCGTACGTGTGCACCGGCTTCACCTTGATCCAGCCGGAGCCGCGTCGGCCCGCTGTGTAGGGCGAGCCGATCGCTTTCACGACCACACCCTCATGACCCTTTGCCAGCGCCTCCTGGGAGAACGCCTCTCCCGCCTCCGGATCGCTGGTGATCAGGCCCGGAATGAGGAGGTGCGGGGCGACCTCGCTCAGGATGCCGCGACGCACAGACAGCGGCTCGTCGATCAAGTCCCTGCCGTCGAGATGCAGAACGTCGAAGAACCATGGGCTGAGCAGTGCCTCGCGCGACGCCTCCGCGCCGAAGCGCGACATCGTCTGCTGGAAGGGCCGCGGCGCACCCTCCTCGTCGAGCGTCAGTGTCTCTCCGTCGAAGATGGCATCGGTGAGCGGCAGGCGCCGGACGGCATCGACGACCTCGGGCAGGCGATGCGTGACATCTGCGAGGCTCCTCGTGAAGACGCGAACGTCATCGCCACGGCGATGCACCTGGATCCGCGCACCGTCGAGCTTGTACTCCACTGAGGCCTCTCCGGTCTCGGTGAGCGCGTCGGCCACCGTGGCAGCGGATGCCGCGAGCATCGGGCGCACCGGGCGCCCCACCGTCAGCGTCACGCCGGCCAGCGCATCCGCTCCGCCGAACAGGGCGAGCGCGGCCGTGTCGCCGAGGCTTCCGGACAGCATCACGGCTCGTCGCACCACCCCGCCGGGTGCGTCGGCCGCTCGCGCTATCGCATCCACGAGTACGCCCTCCAGGGCGCCGGTGCGCATCTCGCCGAGCATCGCCCGCACCAGGAACCGCTGCTCGGTCTCCGTCGCACGACCCAGGAGCTCGGCCAGAACGGACGCCCGCGCTGTCGCGGAGCCTGCGCCCTCGGTCGCGGCGAGCCGGTCGAGAAGCGCGTCCACCTCCGCCACCGTCAGAGTCGGATCGACCGCTGCCGGTGTAGTGGACGTCGACATGGCGCGCCACCCGACGCCGAGCCGGCCCTGCACCGGCGAGCCGATGAGCAAGCCGACGGCGGTGGCCACCTCGTCGCGATCCAGCCGCGAGAGGAGCTCGGCAAGGGCATCCACCTTGGCCAGGCGCGACCTGGTCGACCCCACGGCGGAGTCGGTGGCGACCAGCTCGTTCAGCAGCACGGGTACAGTCTGCGCGTCACCGCCGACATCCTCACGGTATGGCGGGCCAGTCCGTCGGTCCGTCCGAGCCGGCCGCATAATCCTCGAGCGGCACCTCGTCGTCGCCCCACGCCTTGAGCACGGGGGCAACGATGCGCCAGCACTCCTCGGCCGTGTCGCCGCGCACCGACAGCGAAGGATTCCCATCGAACAGGTCGGCGAGCACCTCGCCGTAGGCGAGCAGGCTCCCCGGCCCGAAGTCGGCCTCGAGCGATGCCCGGCTCAGGTAATGCGGGTCGCCGGGCCCGTTCGTGTTGAGCTCGAGCTGCATGACGTCGGGTCCGAGGCGAATACGCAGGCGGGTCGGGTGGGCTGCACCGCGCAGACCCTTCGGCACCCGTTGCGCATCGCGGAACGTGATCACGATCTCGTGGCGCCCGCGACCGATCGCCTTTCCCGATCGCAGGGTGAAGGGCACGCCTGCCCAGCGCCAGGTGTCGATGCCGAAGGTGACCTGGGCGAGGGTCTCTGTGCGGCGGTCCGCATCCACGCCGTTCTCATCCACATACGACCTGAGCTCGCGTCCGTCGATCTTCCCCTTCGTGTAGCGGCCGCGGTGGCTGTTCGCGATCGCGTCGTCGTCCAGCACGTGAGTGGCGCGAATCACGATGCCCTTGGCATCGCGGATGTCCGCCGCACTCATCGTCGACGGCGGTTCCATCGCCGTGACGGCCAGCACCTGCAGCAGGTGGCTCTGCAACATGTCGACCAGGGCGCCTGCATGGTCGTAGTACCCGGCGCGGCCCTCCAGGCCCAGGACCTCGTCGTACACGATGTCGACACTGGCGATGTGCTCCGCGCTCCAGAGCGGCTCGAAGATGCGGTTGGAGAACCGCAGACCGAAGAGGTTCTGCACGGTCGAGTTGCCGAGGAAGTGGTCGATGCGGTGCACCTGATCCTCGGGCACGAGCTTGGTCAGCCGGCGGTTGAGCGCAGCCGCGCTCCGTTTGTCTGTGCCGAACGGCTTCTCCAGCGCAAGCCGGAGTCCCGCGGGCAGGTCGAGTTGCGCGAGGCCGGCGCAGACCTCCTTGGTCACCGCAGGCGGCAACGCGAAATACAGCGCGGGCGTGCCGTCCGAGCGCGAGAGCAGCTCCCGCAGATGATCCGGATCGGTCACGTCGCCGGCGACGAAATCGGTGCCATCCAGCAGCGCGTCGACCGCGGGGCCCTCGGCATCCACGGTCTTGAACGACGTCTCCACGACGCTGCGCCAGTGCTTCGCATCCCAGTCATGCATGCCTGCACCGACCAGCGTGACCCTGCGGGTGTCTTCTTCGGTCAGCAACTGCCCCAGGGCGGGAAGCAGGAGGCGCGACGTCAGATCGCCGTCCGCGCCCAGGATGATAAGAGTCCGCACCGCCTCAGTCATGATCCTCACGCTACCTGCCAAGATGGCGAGGTGGCGTTGGCGATCGAGGACTATGCACTGATCAGCGACTGTTACACGGGTGCGTTGGTGGGACGAGACGGCAGCATCGACTGGCTCTGCCTGCCGCGGTACGACTCCCCCTCCGTCTTCGGGGCGCTGCTGGGCACGCAGGATCACGGCAGGTGGCTGGTTGCGCCGACCGATCCCGACGCCGTCGCGGAGAGGCGGTACAACGGCAGTTCGTTCGTGCTCACTACCCGGTGGACGACGTCGAGCGGTGTCGTCGAAGTGATCGATGCGATGCCGCGAACGGTGCACGGCGCGAACGTCGTACGGCGGATCCGCGGACTCTCGGGCGAAGTCGAGATGCGCGTCGACCTCCGTATGCGGTTCAGCTATGCGGCAGCAGTCCCCTGGGTGCGGCAGCTTCGCGACAAGCATCACGCGCTCGTCGCCGTCGCAGGGCCTGATGCCATCGTGGTCCGAGGCGTCGAGCTGCACGCGACGGATCACGCGCACGAAGCGACCTTCACCGTGCGCGATGGCGACGTCGTGGATCACACCATGACGTGGCACGCTTCGCACAAACCGGTGCCGGAGCCGCTCGATATTTCGAAGGGTCTGCACGAAAGCGAGACCTGGTGGGAGGACTGGGCCGCCACGTTCACTCATCGCGGGGCTTATGCCGAAGAGGTGCTCCGCTCGCTTCTCGTGTTACGCGCGCTCACGCACGCCGATACCGGCGGCGTGGTCGCGGCCATGACCACATCGCTGCCCGAAGAGTTCGGCGGCAGCCGGAACTGGGACTACCGCTACGTCTGGCTGCGAGATGCCTCGCAGACGATCAGCGCTCTCCTGGCGCACGGCTATCGGGACGAAGTCGACCACTGGCGTTCTTGGCTGCTCCGAGCGCTCGCCGGGGACCCCGACGACGTGCAGATCATGTACGGGCTGGGCGGCGAGCGGTTCCTGCCCGAGTATGTGATCGATACCCTTCCCGGCTACCACGGCGCTTCTCCGGTGCGCATCGGGAACGCTGCAGCCAAGCAGTTCCAGGCTGACGTGATCGGCGAGGTCATGATCGCGCTTCACGACGCTCGCCTCGCCGGCGTCAAGGAGAATGACTTCTCGTGGTCGTTGCAGTGCGCCCTGATGGGCCGGCTCAACGCGGTGGCGCACAGAGCAGACCAGGGCATCTGGGAGATCCGGGGTCCCGCTCGCAACTTCACGCACTCCAGGGTCATGGTGTGGGCGGCTTATGACCGCGCGATCCGCGGTGCTGAGGAGTACGGCCTCGAGGGGCCCGTGCAGGACTGGCGCAAACGCCGGGCCGTGCTGCGCAAGGAGATCGAGCAGAAGGGTTTCGACCGCCGCCGCAACACCTTCACCCAGCACTTCGACACAGCCGAAGTGGACGCCTCGCTTCTGCAGCTCTCGCAGGTGGGGTTCATCGCGCCGGACGACCCGCGGATGCTTGGCACGGTCGAGGCGATCGAGAGCGATCTCATGCACAACGGATTCCTGCTCCGTTATCGCTCGCGAACCGATCTGGATGGGCTCCCGCAGGGCGAATACCCCTTCCTGGCATGTTCGTTCTGGCTTGTCGAGCAATACGCACGCTCGGGCCGGCTCGACCGCGCGAACGAGCTCATGCAGCGCATGTGCGCGGTGGCCAACGACGTCGGGCTGCTGAGCGAGGAGTACTCGACGGCGTCGGGTCGGCAGGCCGGCAATACTCCGCAGGCGCTCTCACACCTCGCCCTGGTTCGCGCGGCCGACGCCATCGCGCGCGCCGAAGGCCACGGTGAGTCGATGGTGGGCGGCGGCAGTCCGTCGCGCGCTCTCGACGCGCCAGACGGCTGACGGCACCTCCTATGCTGGGGCGGTGCCTGATCCGATCATTCCGCCCTTCCGGAATCCGCACGACTACGACCACCGGCACTCGGATGTCTCAGGCGGCTGGCTGCGCGCCGCTGTCTTCGGCGCCATGGACGGCCTCGTCACCAACATCGCGCTGATCGCTGGAATCGGTGCGGCCGGGGCGCCGCGCGGCACGATCATCCTCACCGGGTTGGCCGGTCTCGTCGCGGGGGCGTTCTCGATGGCGCTCGGCGAGTACACGTCCGTCACCACTCAGAACGAACAGGTCGACAAGGAGGCGGCGGTCGAGCGCAAGGCGCTGGACCGCAATCCGGAGGGCGAGATGTATGAGCTCTCCGGCATGTTCCAGGAGATGGGCATGTCGCTCGAGACCGCGCACCGGGCCGCATCCGAGGTGCACGACAACCCCGACCGCGCGCTGCGAGTGCACGTCACTCAGGAGCTCGGCGTCGATCCCGATTCGAAACCGTCGCCGTGGATCGCCGCCTTCTCCTCGTTCGTGATGTTCTCGGTCGGCGCGGTCATCCCGTTGCTGTCGTTCCTGTTCGGGTTCGGCCAGCTGTGGCTGGGACTCGCCATCGGCGGTGTCGGGCTGATCGTCGCGGGCGCGTTCGCCGCCTACTTCACCGGTAAAGCCTGGTGGCGGGGTGCGTTACGGCAACTGCTGTTCGGCGCGATCGCAGTCGCCGCAACGTACCTCGTCGGCCTCCTGCTCGGCGTGCACGCCGGCTGAATCAGAACCAGGAATTGAACGTCGCGTAGGCCTTGCTGAACGCCCACGTGGGCTGCACGAGACCGTCGCAGGAGTTCGCGCCCTTCACGCCCGGGCATCCGCCGTTGTCCCGTTGCAGCGCCCAGAAGCTCATGGTCTGCACGCCGTGCGACGTCGCCCAGGCGACCAGCGGCGCCGCCTCATCGAGCGTGAACGTCTCCTGCGGCCCATAGTCGTCGATGCCGATCATCTGGATGATGCCCACCGTGCGCCACAGCTGCCACGCCGGGGCGTGGGGCAGAATCGTCTGCTTCAGCTGTCCGGTGAGAGCCGTCGCGGCCTGCTCGGCATCGGCGAGCATGTCGTGCGTGGCGCCGTCCCAGTAGTCGAACGTCATCACGTTGACGTCAGCGATCTTCGCTCCGTACTTCGCAGCGGACTGCAGCACCGCAACCCCGCTCGGCGCGAGACCGGTCGGGAAGGTCGGCAACGTGTAGGAGAACGAGACCGGCCAGTGGTGGGTTCTCCCCCACTGCTCCACCTCGGCGATCGCCTGGTTGCGCCGGTCGACTCCCGCCTGGTTCGTGATCGAGTCGGCCTCGACATCCAGATCGATGCGGTGCACCTTGTAGACCGCGAACACGTCCTCGTAGGCCAGCGCGATGCTGTGCACGTCGGTGCAGCTGTCGGCGATGTCGGTGCTGGTGGTATCTGCCGCGTAACCGCCGAACGAGGGGATGACGTCGCCGCCGTGATCGCGGATGCGGTCGAACTGCGCACCGTAGACATCCGGAGTCACCGGCTTCGACGTGTCGCCCGCCCAGTACGGCGTGCACGAACCCGGCGCCTGGGTCTGCAGGAACGCGAGGCTGAGGAATCGCGAACCGGATGCCTGCGACAGGTCGGCGAGGTCGCTCACCGCCGTGACGTCGATATAGGGCGCCGCGATCCGCGCCGGCAATGGAAGGCCCGGGTACACGATGGTGTGGGAGTGCGGCGTCGGCAGCCATGGATCCGGGCCCTCCGACCCCGTGGCGGATGCCGGTGCTGCCGTGCCGAGCACTGCCAGCGCAGCAGCCAGACCGGCGCCGACGAGAACGGGCAATCGTTTCATCTGATGCTCCTTTGCATGGTCATGTCGCGATGCGCACGACCCGAGATGAGGCGGCAGACAGGATTAGTATGTTTTCCTAACAAACCTGTCGCCCTCCAGCCTACCGATGGCGGCACCCCCCGGACAAGGGTCATGCTCGACTACGGCCCAAGCTGCTGCTACCTTCGGAACATGCTTCGTTCCGGGCTCCTTCTTCTTCGCCGCCACGGCGGGGCCTGATCGACGACCGGCCTCCCGCCGTGGAGGTCGTCGCGTGCCGGTCGATCAGACCACGAGAAGCAAGGATCACCGATCATGTCCGGCACCGCATTTCCCACCATCTCCACGCCAACGGGCCTCGTTCCCGATGACTCCCCCTCGTGGAACCGTCAACGGCGTTCCCAGATGCCCTCGCACCGCTACACGGATGTCTACAACCGCGTGGCCGTGCCGCTCACGGACCGCTCCTGGCCGTCCCGACGGCTCACGAAGGCGCCGCTCTGGGTGCCGGTCGACCTGCGCGACGGCAACCAGGCGCTCGCCGAGCCAATGGACCCCGCCCGTAAAAGACGGTTCTTCGAGCTGCTCGTCGCCATGGGATACAAGGAGATCGAGGTCGGCTATCCCTCCGCTTCGCAGACCGACTTCGATTTCGTGCGCCTCATCGTCGACACGGCCGAAGCCGGAGCGCCGATCGCTCCCGACGACGTCACCATCGTCGTGTTCACTCCTGCCCGGCGAGAGCTGATCGAGCGCACGGTCGAGTCCGTACGGGGCATCCGCAACCACGTCGTCATCCACATGTACGCGGCCACTGCGCCGACCTGGCGCAACGTCGTGCTCGGTCACGACCGGGACGCGCTGAAGCGGGTGATCCTCGGCGGCGCTGCAGACATCCTGCGCCTGACCGGGGATGAGCAGCGTGTGCGGTACGAGTTCTCGCCCGAGGTCTTCAACCTGACCGAACCCGACTACGTGCTGGAGGTCTGCGACGAGGTGACACAGTTCTGGGATGCCTCACCGGAGCGCCCGGTCATCCTGAACCTCCCCGCCACGGTGGAGGTGGCGACGCCGAACGTGTACGCGGACCAGATCGAATACATGCACCGCAACCTGGCGAGGCGAAACGCCGTCATCCTGTCGGTGCACCCGCACAACGACAGGGGCACGGGCATCGCGTGCGCCGAGCTCGCCGTGCTGGCCGGAGCGCAGCGGGTGGAGGGATGCGTGTTCGGCAACGGTGAGCGCACGGGCAACGTCGACCTCGCCACACTGGCGCTGAACCTGCACGCGCAGGGCATCGACCCGATGATCGACTTCAGCGACATCGACGAGGTGCGCCGCACCGTCGAGCACTGCACACGCATGCCGGTGCACGAGCGGCATCCGTATGTCGGCGACCTCGTGCACACGGCCTTCAGCGGCACGCATCAGGATGCCATTCGCAAGGGGTTCGGCGAGCATCGCGCCCGGGCGCAGGAGACCGGCGTGCCTGAACGCGAGCTCGACTGGCGGGTGCCGTACCTGCCGATCGACCCGGCCGACATCGGCCGCAGCTACGACGCGGTCGTGCGGGTCAACTCGCAGTCCGGCAAGGGCGGCATCGCCTACCTGCTCGAGACCGAGTACGGGCTCTCGCTCCCCCGCCGGCTGCAGATCGATTTCGCGCGGCATGTGCAGCGGCACACCGACACGACGGGCGAGGAGGTCACGGCCGAGCAGTTGTGGCGGCTGTTCCAGGATGCCTACCTGGCTGCACCCGGTGATCCCGGAATCGAACTGGCCGGGTTCGACGTCAGCGAAGGCGGACGAGGCGAGAGCGACGCCGCGTGGGACGCGGTGGAGAGCACACGCATCCGGTTGCGTGTCGAGGGTGTGGAGCACACGACCGAGCACGCCGGCGTCGGGCCCGTGGAGGCGCTGACGGAAGCACTGTCGGCACGCGGCATCCGGTTCGAGGTGCTCTCGCTCACCCAGATGTCGACCACCGAGGGGTCGTCGAGCGATGCCGTGACCGTGCTCGAGTACCGCGGGGCCGACGGACCGCACTGGGCCGCGGGTCGTGACCGCTCGGTACTCAAGGCCACCGTCGGGGCGGTGCTTGCGGCGGCGGAGCGGGTGCGTGCATCGGATCACGTCGACCGGCCGGACGGGGACGCATCGGCCTCAGCGGCATAGCCTCGCGCCACCTTCGTGCGGCTTCTCGGTGCCTCGGAGCGATTCGCACCCGACCGTGGGCGGATGCTATCGTTGTGCTTCGGTTCGGCAGTTCTCGTGAAGTCGCACCATGCGCCTCTAGCTCAATCGGCAGAGCAACTGACTCTTAATCAGTGGGTTCAGGGTTCAAGTCCCTGGGGGCGCACTTTCTTTCTCTCCTCCCGTCGATGGCTCGAGAAAGGCTTTCGCCCGTGCCCGACCTCGAAGACGATCTTCGGTTCGCTCTCCGGCTCGCCGATGCGGCAGACTCCATCTCCGGTGCGCGATTCCGTGCGAACGATTTGCACGTGACGACGAAACCGGACCGCACGCACGTGACGGATGCCGATCAGGCCGTCGAGCGTGCGATCCGCGAACTGATCGAGACCGAGCGCGAAGGCGACGAGATCCTCGGCGAGGAGTACGGAAGCGTCGGCGGCGACCCTCGAGCTGCCCACCGCTTGTGGATCATCGATCCGATCGACGGAACGCACAGCTACGAGCGCGGCCTGCCCATGTGGGGCACCCTCATCGGGCTCGTCGTCGACGGCGTACCGGTGCTCGGCGTCGCCAGTTCCCCCGCGCTGGCCGGCACGGCGGGCAAGCGGTGGTGGGCGTCCGTGGGCAACGGTGCATGGGCGAGCGAAGGCGGAGGCGAGCCGACGCGGCTGCGGGTGTCGGGCATCCGCAAGCTCGCGGATGCCGCAATCAGCTTTCAGAGCATTCAGCAGTGGGACCGCTCGGGGCACCTCGATCAGCTCATCGCCCTCACCAGAACCGTCTGGCGCGATCGCGCTTATGGGGATGTGTGGGCCTACGCGCTGCTCGCCGAAGGCCTCATCGAGGCGGTCGCGGAGTTCGGTCTGCATCCCTACGACATCGCCGCACTGATTCCCATCGTCGAAGAGGCCGGCGGTCGCGTCACGGCGTCCGACGGCTCAGCGGCGCTCTGGGACGGCAGTGCGGTGGCCACCAACGGCGCCATCCACGAGGAGTTCCTGCACCTGTTGCGCGGCTGAACGTCGTTTCGCACGGCCGGCACCCGGGCGCGGGCGATCACCCGGAACCGGCGACGGTGACGGAGCGTGGGTCGTTGCGTTCGGCGCGGAGAGCCGCCCGAGAAGCGGACACCGGCTGACTCCGTCGCCCCGTCGTCTTCGCCTCCGATCGTCGGGACCACGGTGGTTCAGCCTGTCTTAGCTCAGGAGTTAGACTCGTCTAACTTTGCATGACAGGTCGTGAGGCGATGACGCGGGAGTCGGTCGAGCAGTCCACCGCGAGCATCCGCGCCGGCCGGCCTGCAGAACGCCGGCTTCTCTGGCTGATCGGGCCTGCGTTCGTCGCCGCGATCGCCTATGTAGACCCGGGCAATGTGGCGGCGAACCTGACGGCCGGTGCCGAATACCGGTATCTGCTGGTCTGGGTGCTGGTTGCGGCGAACGTCATGGCGGTCGTCGTCCAATACCTGTCGGCGAAGCTCGGCATCGTCACCGGCCGGAGCCTGCCGGAGCTCCTCGGGGAGCGGATGCCGCGCACCGCGCGCCTGCTCTACTGGGCGCAGGCGGAGATCATCGCAGCGGCAACCGACCTGGCCGAGGTGATCGGCGGAGCGATAGCGCTGCAGATCCTGTTCGGACTCCCGCTGCTGCTCGGCGGGGTCGTCGTCGGGGTCGTCTCCATGGGCATCCTCGCCGTGCAATCACGGCGGGGGCAGCGCACGTTCGAGTTCGTGATGATGGGCCTGCTGGCCGTGATCACGATCGGATTCGTCGCGTCGTTTGTCGTCAGCCCCGTCGATTGGGGAGCCGCGGCCACGGGTGTCATGCCACGGTTCGAAGGGGCACGGTCCGTTCTGCTGGCGGCCAGCATGCTCGGCGCGACCGTCATGCCGCACGCCGTGTACCTGCACTCGGCACTCGCCCTCGACCGGCACGGGGCATCCGACGATCCGAAGCGTGTGCGGCATCTGCTTCGCGCGAACAGATGGGACGTGATCTTCGCCCTCCTCCTGGCCGGCTCGGTGAACATCGCGATGCTGCTGCTCGCCGCAGCCAGCTTGCCCGGCGTGGGCGGGACGGACAGCATCGAGGGAGCCCACACCGCGATCACACATGCACTGGGCCCGGCGGTCGGCGTGATCTTCGGCATCGGGCTGCTGGCATCCGGGCTCGCGTCAACCTCCGTCGGCTGCTATGCGGGCGCCTCCGTCATGTCGGGGCTTCTGCGGGTGCGGGTGCCCGTCCTCGTCCGACGCACTATCACCCTCGTCCCCGCTCTCGTGGTTCTCGGCCTGGGCATCGACCCGACCTGGGCCCTCGTCATCAGCCAGGTCGTGCTGAGCGTGGGCATTCCGTTCGCGGTGATCCCCCTGGTGTGGTTCACCTCGCGACGCGACACGATGGGAGCGTTCGCGAACCGCACGGCCTTGCGGCTGGCGGGGATCGCCACCGCCGCGGCGATCGTCACTCTGAACGGCGCGCTGATCATACTGACTGCCATCGGGGCGGTGTAGGGCTACTATCAGCGCGTGTCTTCCGTGCAAAGAAGCCTGACAGACGCCCAACGGCGTGAATTCCACGACGCACTCGATGTGCGACGCCGAGAGGTGCTGGCGAGGCAGGGCAGGCTGGATGCCTCGCTCAGCGATGCCCGCGAGGCACGGTCAGGCGGACAGGCCGACGACGAGCACGACCCCGAGGGCCCGACGATGGCCGCGACGTGGTCGCAATTGACCGGGCTGCACGACGATCTCGAACTGGAACTGACCGAGATCGATCACGCGCTCGCTCACCTCGCGGCCGGAACGTACGGTGTCTGCATGAACTGCGGAAAGCCGATCGGCGTGGCCCGGCTGCGAGCCCGCCCGTTCGCGGAACTGTGCATCGACTGCGCGAAGGCGCTCGAGTCGCATTGACGACTGATCACGCGCCGATCGACAGATCGGGCTTCGTCGAGATGCCGAATTCACGCTGCAGCGCCCGTAGCGCTGCGTTCCATCCGCCGAGACCGTGTACACCGGGTCCCGGCCACGTCGAAGCAGAGCACAGGTAGACGCCTCGCACCGGGGTCTGCCACGGGTACGGCCCGAAGGTCGGCCGCGCGATCAACTGCCCGAAGCTCACCGCACCAGATGCGATATCGCCGGCCACGTCGTTCGGGTTCCGCTCGTCGAGCTGTTCGGCGCTCTGACCGTTGCTCGCGACGATCGTGTCCCTGAACCCTGGAGCGAACTGCTCGATGCGCTGCACGATGGCCTCAGTCGGATCGTCGACCGACCCGGCGGGTACGTGTGTGTATGCCCAGAGCACGTGGCGTCCGGGCGCGCGGCCCGGATCGAGCAGGGTCGGCTGCGCAGTGAGCACATACGGATGCCTCGCATGACGTCCTGCAGCGACGGCATCCTCCGCTTTCGCCAGCTCGGCGCGCGACCCGCCGACGTGCACTGTCACGGCGCTGCGCAACTCCGCGTTGCGCCACGGCACCGGATCGGAGAGCACGAAGTCCGCTTTCGCGGCGGCGTTTCCGTAACGGAACGTGCGGTAGGGCCGCGGCGTGCGCAGCCGGTCGGCCGCCAGCCGCAGGAAGGCGCGGGGGGTGACATCCAGAATCGTCGCCCGTGCCGGCGGGAGCTCGTCGAGGCTCCGCACCCACGCACCGGTCTCGATGCGCCCGCCGTGGGCCACCAGGTCGTCTGCCAGAGCGGTCGCGATCGCTCCGCTCCCACCACGAGGAATCGGCCAGCCACCGCAGTGCGCGAACGCGGCAAGTGTAAGACCGGGTGCGGCGGAGCCGAGGGAAGGCATCCGTTGAATCGTGTGCGCGAAGACACCGGTCAGCAGCGCAGCGGCCTCCTGGGTCTCGAAAGCGCCTTTCCACAGGCGAGTTCCGTGCCTGAGCGAGTGCAGTCCGAAGCGAACGAGCGCGAGCGGATGCCTCGGCACACGCAGTAGCGGACGCCCCATCACCTCGGAGAGCGCTCGTCCGTCGTCCCGGGCGAACGGAGCGAACAGTCGTCGCCACGTCTCACCGTCTGCCGCCAATCCCGCTGCCGTGCGTTCGAGGTCACGGTAGGCGATCGCCGCCCGGCCGTCCTCGAGCGGATGCCCGTAGGAGATCTCCGGCACCAGGAGCTCGATGCGGCGCTCCAGCTCGAACCTCCGGAAGAACTCGCTGGCGAGCGCCATCGGATGCACCGCGGAGCAGACGTCGTGCACAACTCCCGGAATCGTGAGTTCGGCCGACGCGCTGCCGCCTCCGATGTGCTCACTGCCCTCGAGCACCGTCACGGAGAGTCCGGCACGAGCGAGCGTGACGGCCGCCGCTAGCCCATTGGGCCCCGACCCCACGACCACGACGTCTTGCACAGCTCGTCCTCCCAGCGGTGACCGATCAACTCCGTTCTAGCCGATCGGGACGACGCATGTCGCCGCTTCCCCGTTGGACTACCGGAATCAATCGTCGGGTGACGCTTCCGCGTACCAATCGTCCTCGAATGGACTGGAGAGCTCGTCGCGGACCATGCGCGCGCGCTCGCGCAACTCGCTCACGGCAACCGACGATCCTGCGATGCGCCGACCCGCTGTGTTCGGCAGGGTAAGAGAGCCCGAGATGGCGCCGCGTCCAAGGATGAACTCGCACACCGTGTCACCCTCGTTGACGAAGACCGGAACGATGACGCGCTCCGTGCGGTGATGCTCCGCGAGCGCGAATTCGTAGTCGAGCAGGGCATCCGCCACGGCGTCCTCGGTGCAGATGCGTGTGGCCGCGACGAGCAGTTGTTTCATGGGGGCCTCCGTTCGCCGGTGTTCGGCGGTTCGCGCTTTGACATTCAATAGCGGCACCGGCATCCGCATAAGGCCCTGGCGAAGAGCGGCGGCGCGTGGCATGCTTGCGCCCTGTCTCCTTATGGGCGCACCGTCACCTGGCCCAGGGCGCCTCGGGCAGTTCACGGAAGAGTTGTTCGCGCGACAACGCCAGTTCGATTTTCTCGACGATTCCCGGGATCACCGGATGCGCGTGCTCTCCGGCGCCACGCCACCGCACGTTCTCCGGTTCGATCGCGTGGACAGGGGCCGCGCCCACGGCTTCGATGACGGAGACGAAAGCGCCCGTGGCGCTCAACGGCGACAGCAACTCGGCGCTTCTCGCGCGGGCATCCATCAGGTTCTGCATGAGGTCGACGCGACCGAATCGCTGCGCGCCGTTCTGTGGCAGGGTGAGCCGATCCTCCGTGTAATGCAGCACCGCGGTGCCCTTCGAGCCTCGAACCATGACGAACGGGCTGTCCTCGCGTGGTCCAGCGAGTGTGAAAGCGCACGTGAGGGCCCCGTCGAACGTGGCCCTCCCCGCTGTGCTCGGAAGGACGCGCACGACAGACGTGTCGTCCACGTCGATCGCGTTCGCGCGGTGCAGGTCGGTCTCGACCGATCCGATGGCATCCGGTGCATTCCAGCCCGCCACGGTCAATGCCGTCATGACGGCATGGGCGAAGGGGTTGGAGACCGCTCCGTCCGAGACACGATGACCGTTCAGCATCCTTCGACCCGCCCACGGCGCCCTCCCCCAGTAGGCGCGGTCTCTCGTCCAGGAGCCTCCCGCTCCGATCGCTTCGATCGTCCCCAGTTGTCCCCTCGCGATGACCAGACGCAGTTCGGCGAGCGCCAGCGATCCCAGGCTCTGGAATCCCACTTGCACGAGCCCACCTGTGCGTCGCTCCACCTGACTCAGAGCCTCGAACGCGGCCAGATCGGTGACCGGCGGCTTCTCGAGCAGAACGTCGGCACCCGCGCGGAGCACCCGCGATGCGAGCTCCGCATGCGTGTGCAGCGGCGTGGCTATTGCCACGATGTCCACCGCGGTGGAGTCGAGCAAGTCCTCCAGGCTGGGCAGGATGCGCGGAAGGTCGCCTTCCACTCGCCTTCCCTCGCGGTAGATCGGACCGTCGAACGTGTCGACGAGCCCCACGAGGCGAGCCTTTCCCGACCGCTCAAGCTCCTGCACCCTGAGCACGTGCGCGGCGCCGTAGCCGTGAACACCCACCACCGCGATGCGGGCCGGGCGCGCTACGGCGTCCGGCCCACCCCGCGTAGAGGTCTCTGTCGTCGACGTCACTGTGCTGTTCCGGATTCCGCAAGCAGACGCACCGTGAACGCCGCAGGCGCGATTCCTCCTACTCGGGCGCGAATCCCGCCGACCGCATCCGTCCCACCGAGAAACGCGTAGTCCTGGCCCGGTTGGTACGGCAGCGGGTCACTGCTGAGCTGCGGCCCATCGACCTCGATGCTGATCGCATCCGCACCGACTCGATATCTGCCTCGTCCTTCGGGTAACACCCACGTGTCATCCGCTCTCCGCTCTCCCCCCTCGAGCACGCCGCCTTCCCGGAAGCCGAATTCGATCGACCACGGCAGCTCAGGCGAGTCGATGGACACCTCGAGAATGAGGCCTTCGTCGAGAAGCCGAGCCCCGATCCGAGTCGTCATCGACACCTGATCCCTGCCTCGCACGGAGAACGCCATCGACGCGCTGAAGCGCCCCTCGTCTTCCAGTCGGTATCCGCCCGCCGCTGCCCGGTCCTCGGCAGCCAGAGGCTGGTAGTACGCGGCCGTGAGCGTCTCCTCGAGCAGGTAGGAGTCGTCCTTCAGGCGGCACATGCCTTGCGCCCGGAAGGGTCCCAGGTCGAAGAACGAGCGGGACAGCCGCACGGAGTCGAGGATCGCCGCTCCCGCGAACAACCTGCAGAAGGTGGGGTTGTTGGCGAGCCCCGAACGGATGCGTCCATGCGTTCCGTAGTCCGATCCGCCGTATAGAACGGTTTCGGTTCTCTCGCTTCGCCGTCCGGCCAGCGCGACGGCCTCGAGGAAGTAGGAACCCGTCGCGTTCTTCCGCGCCGCTGGTAGCGGCTCGAGCAGTCTCGGGTTCAGTAGCGTCTCGGCCAGAAGCTCAGGATCGGTCACGCCGTCGCCTTCGGCGCGGCGAGCCGCGGTGGCGAAATCGCCGCGTCCGGAGCGGATGGCGGCGTCGCGGAACGCGGCGAGGTAGTCCCGCAGAGGAAAGTGCGCGCCCTGATCCTGCCGTCGCGACTGGACCGTTTCCACCGTGTCATCAGGCCGGATCAGCGTGAGCGTCGCCTCGAGATTCCGCAGCACGACGTCAGCAAGATCGGGCCTCTCCAGTACCTCCGCCAAGAGGCTCAGCGACGGATTGCTCACGTGCGCCGCGTAGTTCGGGCTGCGCTCCGAATAGAGGCCATCCGGGTCGACGTCCACGCCCTCAGCGAGCCACTCCTCGGCCCGTTCGATGAGCCGACGGTCGGAGAAGGAGCGGTGAATGCGAGCGAGCGCGGCGCTGATCTCCCAGCGATGGTTCGGCGTGTGCACCCCGCCTGCGAGCAGCGGCGGGGTGACGTCGCGGATGATCGCGGCAAGCACATCGAGAATCTCATCGAGCTCGTTCCGCGGACCATTCGGTCGAGTTGTCCGCACCCGCGAGTGGAGGAACTCGTAGGTGTCGCATACGTCGTTCACCGTGAACGCGCTGTCGGGCGGTGACTCCAGGTTGTCACCGCCGACGAACAGCCCGGAGCGCGATTGCCGAGCGCGCAGCAGTTCGACGCGTTCGATCGCAGCAGCCAGATACCGGCCGCGCTCCTGCTCGCTCACGTCACCGGACGCCACCAGCGAGAGCAGCACCTTGGCGTCTCGCATCAGCTCACGGTGCGACTGCGCCGAGATGGTCGGGCCGCCCTGCGCAAGCAGCACGGCGGCCCGTCGCGTGGCCGCCGCTACGACGGCGTCGTGAAAGTGCGTATCGAACACGGGAACCTTTCCTCGATGTGGTGCTGAGCTGCGGGTCCGGTGGTTCACACCTTCGTATCCGTCTGACTGTGCACGAACTCCTCGATCTCGAACGGCAGCCGTCCTATCGCCGCGGCCATGAGCCGCTGCCCTGCGACCACCTCGACCGCGACGCGTGCCAGCCCGTCGGCTCTGCCGGTATCGAAGTCCGCGAGCTCGCCGTCGTGAGCGCGACCGACGGTGATGCATGTCGCACCGGATCGTTCCAGCGAATCGGGGATCGCACGTTCACGCGAGTCTCCGACGAGGATGACCGCGGTAGTGCCATCCACCGACTCCATCGGACCGTGCAGATACTGGTGCGTCGAGTACGCGGATGCCGGAATGCGCAGGCATTCCCGGGAGAGCAAGGCGATCTCCGCCGCGGCGGCGAAGGAGTCGCCGGCTCCGATGACGTCGATCGAGGATGCGCCGGCCAGCACGTGCGCGAAGTCGTCGGCGGGACGGACGAAGCGCTGGAGAGCCTCACCCACTTCCGCCGCGATGGATCCGCTGCCTGAGGCGATTCCGAGGGCTCGCGCGAGCCCCCGGTACGCGACCAGCATCGCGGTGAACCCCACCGTGTACGCGCGGGAGTCGGGGAAGTCGCCCAGCTCGATCACGGCATCAGCGATCTCGGCCACGGGTGCGGCGGGATCGTTCGTGATCGCCATTCGCCTACCGGCCGCGAACGCACGCGCGAACTCGATCGGCTCGGGGCTACGACCGGATTCCGAGACGACCACCACGTGATCGCCGAGGCTCGCGGCTTTGAGACCCCTGCCCTCTGAGGCGATCAACGGCAGCGCCCGGATTCCCGCCGCGCGGAGCAGCCGAGCGAACGCGTGGGTGGAATGGTGCGCAGCTCCCATGGCGGCGAGCACGACCGTCTCCCCCGCGCGCCACGGAAGGATCTCTGCGGGAAACTCGGTAAGGCGGGCATCCAGCTCCGATTCGAGCCTGGCGAGTCGGGCGGGCTGCGAATCCATCGCCTCCGCGAATGAGACGAACTCCATCAATCCTTCAGCCCAGCGTTGATGTTGGCGTTCATCACATACTTCTGGAAGACGAGATAGATGAGGATCAGCGGGATGATCGATATCACCGATGCCCCGAGCAGCACCGACCAGTTGATGTTCTGCGCGCCCACGATGCTTTCGATGCCGATCTGCAGCGTGAACTTGTTCGGGTCGTTGAGCACGAGCAGCGGCCAGATGTAGTCGTTCCATCGCCACTGGAACGAGAAGATCGCCAGCGTGAGCATGATGGGGCGTGACACCGGAACCATGATGCGGAAGAAGATCGACAGCTCCTTGGCTCCGTCGATGCGCGCCGCCTCGACGATCTCGTCAGGCACCGTCAGGAAGAACCCGCGGAACATGAGCACGCCGGTCGCCGTGAGGATCGACGGCACGATGATGCCGGCGAGCGAGTTGTAGAGGCCGAGGTCGCGAACGACAAGGAACGAGGGCGCGAGCATGACCTCGGTGGGCAGCATCGTCGTGGCGAGGATGCACACGAAGAACACCTTGAGCCATCGGTTCGAGTACTTGGCAAGCGCGTAGCCCGACGCGCAGCTCGCGGCGACGGTCAGCACAGTCGTGACGACGGCGACGATGATCGTGTTTGCGAAATACTGGGCGAAGTTGAAGCTCTGCCACGCCGTCTGGTAACCGGTGATGGTCCACTGTTTCGGGAACAGGGTCAACGGGTAGGAGAACAGGTCGCCCGACGGCTTGAACGAGCTCAGGATGAACCAGAGGAGCGGGAAGGCGAATCCGATCGCGAAGACCCACAGCAGAGTCGTCGCCGAGAGATGTCTCCCGAGTTCGCCAGGCGCCATGCCCTTCTTTCTGCTCTTTCTGCGAGACGGGCGACTCTTCATCGAACCAGCGCGTGCACCCTGACGGTCGTTGAGCACTTCTGCCTGCGTCGTCATCGGGGACCTGCCTTCCGGTTCACAGCCAGCTGGATGAGTGCAACGGCCATGAGGATGATCATCAGGATGAAGCTGGCCGCGCTCGCGTAGCCGATCTGGCCGCGCTGGAAGCCCGTCTGGTAGATGTACTGCACCAGGAGGTTGTTGTCGGTCCCGGGCCCGCCGTTGTTCAGCGAGAGGAAGAGGGCGTACTCCTTCATCGTGCCGATCGTGGTGAGCAGGATGACGATGAACGAGGTCGGCGCGATGTTCGGCAGCGTGATCGAGAAGAACAGCCGAACCGGACCTGCTCCGTCGAGCGATGCCGCCTCGTAGTACGAGGTCGGAACGTTCTTGATCGCTGCGATGAACAAGAGCATCGAGAACGCCATCCCGGCCCATGTGGCCGCAAAGACCACCACGAGGAGCGAGAGGGTCGCGTTCGACTGCCACGGAACGGCCTTGCCCCCGAGCGACTCGACGACGAAGTTGATGAGCCCGAAGTTCTCACCGAACAGCCAGCGCCAGACGACACCGGTGATGATCGGCGAGACGAGCCAGGGGATGAAGAAGATCAGTCGTGCGGCGACCTTGCCCTTGGCGTACTTGCTCACCATGAGGTTCGCGATGAACAAGGAGAGCGCGTAGCTGATGGGCACGACGAGCACCGTGTACTCGAACGTTCGCAGCAGAGCGGCATAGAAGCCGGGGTCGGCGAGGAGCTGCGTGTAGTTGCTCACGCCGACGAATTGCGGGTCGCCTACTCCCGTGTAGTTCGTGAACGAATAGCCGAGGCCGATGGCCGCCGGCCAGACGAAGAAGAGCCCGAAGAGAACGACGTTGGCGGCGATGAGCGCGAGCGGCGCCGCCGTGTAGTGGTTGAGGCGCACACGGCGACGCCCCTTCGGAGCAGGGACTCGGCGTCCCTGCTCCGAAGCGGATCGAGCTGCCGCCGTTCCGGTGATCGTCATCGTGGATCGCTGATCGGTCGGCCTACTTGCCGACCTGCTGGTTGTAGCTGTCCACGATGTTCTTGAGTGCGACATCCACCGTCTCCTGGCCGTTGATGGCCTTGCCGATCTCCGTAACGCTCGGGTCCGTGGTCAACGACTTGCCCGCAAGAACCCACTTGGTCTGCGCCTGGTTGAAGTAACCCGAGATGGAGGCGTACAGCGGGAGCTCCTCGTTGTACAGCTTGAAGGCATCCTGCGCGGCCGTCGACGTGAAGGGGTACTGCGGGTTGAGTCCGCTCTCCACCGGGAGGTACCCGTTCACCTCTGTGAGCTTCTTGTACTGCGCGGGCTGGTACATCCAGGTCAGGAAGTCCTTCGCCGCTGTGGCCTCGCTCGAGTTGTTGTTGAAGCCGACGACCAGTCCGCCCGAGTTCACATCGCTGGCCTGCACCGGCTGCGCCGGTGTCGGCACGCTGGCCCAATCGAACTTGGTGATGGTCTCTGCGAACGAGGAAACCTGCCACACACCCGACCAGTAGGCGACCACCTGGCCGCTCTGGAAGAGCGCCGACGGGTCGGCGCCGCTGGTCCAGACCGACTTGGGCATGGTGACGTCGTTGTTCAGACTCACGAAGTACTTGACCGCCTTCGCCGTCGCGGCGTCGGTCGAGAAAGTGCCGCTCGAGTCGGCGTGCACGTACTTGCCACCCATCTCGTAGACCATCGCGCGAAGACGCGAAGGCGACGCATCGTAGGTGAGGTCGTACTTGGCTCCTGTGGCTTGGCGCACCTGGTCGGCGGCCTTGATGAACTCAGGCCAGGTCCACGTCTTGCCTGGCGAGGTCGGGTAGGACACCCCTGCCTTGTCGAAGAGGCTCTTGTTGATGAAGAGACCGGATGCCGTGACATCCGATGGGATCGCCAGAACCTGTCCCTTGGACGTCTTGGCGATGAAGTTCTCGTTGATGTGATTCGCCTTCGTCTTCACGATCGAGGACAAGTCGATGAGCTTGTTCGTCCAGATCGGATCGAGGGACGGAACGCTCGCGATGTCGGGCAGCGCGTTCGCCTGTGCCGCATCGCGAAGCTTCGTCGTGTACCCGCTGTACGGGATGTTCACGATCTTGATCGATACGCCCGTCTTCTTCTTATACTGCGCGGCGAGCTGGTCGTAGCCCGCCTGCTGAGCAGCACTCGACGACAACCACAGCGTGAGCTTCTTCGTATCGCTCGCCGAGCTCGAACCGGAGGATGAGCACCCGGCGAGCACGAGTGCTGCGGCGGAGACCGCCGCCACCGCACCAAGGAGGCGGCGCGTACGCGACATCCCGGCCAGCGATTTCTTGAGAGTCATCATTGATTCCTTCGATGGGGCAGAGCCTTTCCGCTTGGTCCGGAACGGCCTGCGAGGGTTGTTGCAGACATTCATATCACTATGATGGATAAGTGGCAATGCGCAGCCTCGTATATTGTCGCCTCACGTTAGAACGCGTGGATATTCGGAGTCTTCACTCTGAGACGAAACCATCCACGCAGAGGCGGGGTATCGAGATGATTCCCGCCAAGCGGCCGCGCGAGTCGACTATCGGCTGCACGGCGGTGCATGCTGCAACCATTGGTGACCGGAAGGGAACGCGATCGTGACGTCCACGAACGAGGGGGGCAACAGGACGCCCGCACGGGCGGGATCCGGCCGGCGCAGGGATCCGTCCGCCCCGGTCCCGCACAGATCGGGCCACTCCCGGCTCTCGCCGCGAACCGCTACTACCAGGGATGTGACCGCCATCAACCGCACGGCGATCCTCGATCTCCTGCGTTCGAACGGACCGCTCTCACGACGAGCCATCGGCCAGAACACGGGGCTCAGTTCCGCCACGGTCGAACGACTCTGTCAGGCCCTTCTCGAGGAGGGCGCGATCGTGCATGGCGGGGTGGACCGTTCCTCCACCGGCCGGCCATCGCACCTCCTGAAGTACGTGGCGGGCATCCGCACCGTCGCCGCCGTCGACATGACCGAGAACAACGCGCGCGGCCGCATCATCGACCTCAGCGGCAATGTGCTCTACGAGACCTACGAGCCGTTCAACTTCCGAGACGTCGACGCTTCGACGGCACGACTCGAGGGACTTCTGACCCTGATCGATCGCATCACGTCAGGCGATTCCGGAACGGATGCGCCGCTCACCGGTATCGGCATCGCCCTTCCCGGCATCACCCACGAGGGCGTCGTGGTCAACGCCATCGAGCTGGACTGGCGCGATGTTCCCGTTGCGAGCATCGTGACGGAGCGCACCGGACTTCCCGTGCTGGCCGAGAACGACGCCAACGCCACTGCGTACAGCGAGCTGCTGCACGGCGCAGCACGGGATGCCGAAAGCGCCGTCGCTCTGGTGCTGGGCACCGGAATCGGTGCGGGCATCGTCAGCGAAGGGCGCATCCACCGAGGCTCGGGTTCCGTCGCAGGCGAGTTGGGTTATCTGCTCACTTCGACGAAGTCGTTCTCGCGCTACTTCACCGACATGGGCGATGTCGAGGGCCGCATCTCCGGCGAGATCCGGCCCTATATGCAGCACGGCGACGGCCACCTCGATCGCCGGATCGGTCCGGCCTTCCGCGCGATGATGAAGCTCGTCGAGGAGGGAGACGCCGACGCGGTGCGGGCCAGAGATCAGTTCTTCGACAACATCGCTCTGATCTGCGCGGCCACCGCCGTCGTCGTCGCACCGAGTGTCATCGTGCTCGCGGGCGCCTTCGCTCAGTACAGCGCACTTTCTGCGGAACAGATCACGAGGCGACTCGTCGGTCGCATCCCGTCGGTGCCCCGCATCGTGCCCAGTCGGTTCGGCTTCGACGCCGCGATCACGGGCATCGGAGATCTCGCAATCGAGCGCGCGCGCACGACCACTTACCTGGCATGAAGGGGCATCCGGATCGCCTGGTAGGTGTCGACGTCGGCGGAACGAAGACCCACCTGGCCCTCGTCGATGCTCGCGGTGCACGACGAGACGTCGCGCGAGCGTCGTCCGAGTGGCGCAACGGGCACCTCTTCGCCGACGACCACAACCTCGTCGCTCTCGCATCGTGGATCGCTGCCCACGCCGACATCGGGGTGGGGACAAGCGTGGTGATCGGGCTGCGTGACTGCGACACCGAAGACGCACTCGAACTCGCTCGCGATGTCGTCTCCCGTGCCCTGGGCATTCCCGTGCGCATCGAGAACGACGCCGACCTCCTGGCTCCCGCCATGGGGATGGAACGCGCTATCGCGATGGTGGTGGGCACCGGATCGATCGTGAGCGCCCGGGATGCGACCGGAACACGGGTCACGGCCGACGGTCACGGCTGGCTTCTGGGCGATTGGGGCAGTGGACCCGGCCTTGTACGAGACGCCTTGATCAGGACGCTCGCCGTAATGGACGCGGGTGCCGACGCAAGCGACGACCCGCTCATCGCATCCCTCCTGACTCATCACGGGGCGCACAGCGCGGCGGAACTCGCGGTGTCGGCGACCGTTTCCGCCTCCCCCGATAGCTGGGGTTCGGCCGCCGCGCTCGTCTTCGAGGCGGATCGCCTCGGATCGGCACTGGCGCGGGACTCGATCGGATTCGCCGCGGAGCGCTTGGTCGGCGGAGTAGCCTCCGTGGTGCGTCGCGGAGGACTCGGTGATCACGTCGTGGCCGCGGGCGGGGTGATCGTCAATCAGCCAGTTCTGCGCCGGGAAGTGAGACGGCGTCTCAACGAATTCCGTCGCCCGCTCGAGCTGAGGGTCCTCGACGTGTCACCGGTTGAGGGCGCCCTGCGTCTCGCCGCCGAAGCAACGCCACAGGCTCGCAGCCGGCCCTCGACCTCAGCGTTGAGATCCTGAGGCCTCGAACAGTTCCAGCTGAGTGAGCGGAAGCGGTCGCCCGCTGGAATTCTCGATCGTGAACCGACGGACGGCGCCGGCCGCGGGTACCGCGAACGCTCGCGTCCGATTAGCCAGATCCCATTCAGCAGCGACCTCGCGCGTGCGGTGGCCGCCATCGACTGACTCCGCGCTGACGCGCCAGCGATAGTCCCCGGCAGACGCAATGGTCACGGTGTATACCGACGCCGGAAGTGCCTGGGCGGGTTCGATGGTGCAACTGCCGCCGGGAGCGAGCGATACGACGGATGCCCCGCGGTCGTCGATCAGAACCTGGCAGCCGGGAACGCCGAAAATGCGCGATCCACGGGTCAGGTCCCGCCGCGCGGAAGGCGGCTTCGGCTCGTCGCCGCTCGGCGCTCCCCAGCGGCTTGGCGCCTCGCCGAGCGAAAAGACGATGCGGGCCGCGGTCGCCAGCACCGCCGCCGGGATCACGGGCCGATCCCATGGTTGTCCGTCGACGGTGACGCCCTGCACGAACCGGTCGCGCCTCGAATCCCCCCGGGCTTCGACCACGAGGTCGCCGATCGGACGGTGTAAGCGCATCAGCGGGAGCAACGGCGTCGTGAGCACGAACTCCGCGCCGGGCATCAACGGGTACAGCCCGAGGGATGAGAGCACCAACCACGCCGACATCTCGCCGTTGTCCTCGTCTCCCGGGTACCCTGCGCCGATATCCGAGCCCGTGAATCGCGTGCGCACAGCGGCACCGACGATCTCCTGGGTGCGCCAGGGGCGGTCCGTGGCCGCGTACAGATAGGGGATGTGGTGCGCGGGCTGATTGGAGAGACCGAACATCCCCATCCGCATGTTCCGTGCTTCGACCATCTCGTGGATCACCGTCGGATAGCTGCCGCGCCACCGCGGGTGCGCCGTCTCGGGGGTGGAGAAGAACGTGTCGAGGGCGCGGCGCAGTCCCGCACGACCGCCATGCAGAGCCGCCAGACCGTCCGGGTCCTGCGGAACCGCGAAGGCCATCCCCCACGCATTGGTCTCGGTATAGTCGCCTCCCCAGCGTCGCGCGTCGAAGCCGTCGCGCATCCTTCCGTGCTCGTCCCGCCCCCGGAAGAATCCCGTCTCGGAATCGAACAGGTTCACGTAGTCCCGCGATCGCAGGGCGAAGTAGGCGGCGTCGGCTGCGAACTCGTCCGCTCGCGGCCCGTGCGGGTCGCGCTCGTGCAACGTGCGAGCCATCCGCGCGATCGCTGCGTCGCAGGTCGCACCTTCGAGCGTCCACGAAACGGATTCGGGGACGGAGTCGTCCACCCATCCGCGGAACCGCGAGCGGTCGAGACCGCGGCGCCCGACTGCAGACCTGGCTGGCGGCACGGTGGCGTTGCGAACCGCGAGATCGTACGCCGCCTCCGCGCTGCTCCAGTTCGGATCGGCCTGCAGAATGGTGGCGGCCACGATATCGGAACTGGTTCCGACCATCGCGTCGGCATAGCCGGGTGCGCTCCATCGAGGCATCCATCCGCCGTCCCTGCCGTGCGCCAGCATGCCCCCGAACAAGCGTGCCGCCTGCTCCGGGTCCCTCAGAGCGAACCACGGCCAGATTGTGCGGTACGTGTCCCAGAAGCCGTTGTTGACCACCGCCGCTCCGTCGAGCACGCGGCGTGAGGTGCTGCGAGCGCCGTCCGGAGACGGACTCGGGCTCACGTTGTCGACATGCACGATGCGGCCGTCGGCCAGCGGTTCGCCGACGTCGTTCGGGTAGACATGCATCCGAGCGAGTGAAGAGACAAGGCTTACTCGCTCCTCGTCCGTAGCGCCGCCGAGGTCGAGAGCCGTGACGTACGGCTCCCAAGCCCTGCGGCCGCGCTCGGCGATGTCCGCGGAACTCACCGACCACGGCATCTCGCGCTCCGCATGCATCTGTGCTGTCTCGACGCCGACGTAGGAGACTCCTATCCGTACGCGGACCGCCGTCGCCGGCGCGGCTAGTTCGAGTACCCGGCAGGTACGAGGGCGCGGTGAATCGGGATCGACCCGCATCGCTCGAACCTGCGCGTCGCAGGTGATCCAGACGAAGCGCGCCGGTGCGCCCTGCGAGGTTCGAGACGTCCCATCGACCCGGGCGGCCACGGCGAGCCGGCCGTGGCCGTCGAGTTCCTCCGCGATATCGCCGTCGTCGGTGAGCTGGTCGATCACGAGCGCCGAGATCCCCGTCGGGTCGGTGAACTCGAATTCGACGGCGTGCCTTCCGGCACGAGCGGCCGCGCTGGAGCCGTCGTCGAACACAACGGAGTACTCGTGAGGTCGCGCCGACTCCGCGTCGTGCCGGAATGTGCGTCGCCGGGCACGGCGATCCGAGGCGCCGTCCCTGGCGACGGGGAACACCTGCAGCGAGCCGCGCTCCCCGACCCATGGGCTCGGGATGCTCGAGATCGCGAGCGCCTCGAGTCCCGTCCGCCCGTGCTCGTCAGCGTGCGCTGACCAGGTGTAGACCCAGTCATCGCGGGATGCGTCGGTCACCGGAACGGCGAAGACGGAACCGTGCGGATGCGACGCGATGGGAACGGTGTTCCCGCGAGACAACTCGCTCGTCGAACGCGTGCCGCGACGCGTGTCTGCCCAGTCGATCGGATCGGGGCCCCGGCGTGGAGATGCGGCGATCCCGACGTATTCGACCCAGCCGCTCGCCAGAGGCCCGCCCGACAAAGCAGTCGTGGGCGCGGGTGCGGCCCAGACCAGCTCGATCGTCGTCGCACGCGCACCGGCCCACGACGACAACGCGAAGCGCTTGAGCGTCCACTGGAAGGGCGGAAGCGTTCCGGAGTCGCCCTGCGCCTGCGGCGAGGCGGCGATACCGTACTGATCCAGCAGATCGTCGCCGGTCGTCGTGCCGTCCGCGAAACGCACGCGGATGCCGACATACGACCCGGCGACGTCGAGCTCGTCTCCGACGGGCTCGCCCCACTCGGGGAAGAAGGCCACCCGCACCTCGTCTTCGGCGAGAACCAGGTGATCGACCGAGGCGATGATGACAGCGTCGTGATCCGCCGACGCAGGCGAAACGGAATATGCCAGGCAGGGCCCCCGATCGAAGCCGACACCCGCCCTGTCCGCTGGTGCCACCCCGGGCCCGTCGCCCTCCCTGATGCGCAGCCCATCGCCCGTCTCGGTCTTTCGATCGAAGTCGCCATCACGGTGACGGTCTCGAACGAGGGCTTCATCGCTCACTGTGCGTTCTCCCGATCTGCGGACCTGCCGCCCTGTGTCAGCGTTGGCACTCGAACCAACGCTGACACAAGGGATCCGCTTTCAGTCCTTCGTGAAGTCGACCTTCACGAGCAACTGCTGACCGGTCGAGGAAGTGTAGTACGTGTAGTAGCGGGTCAACCCGTCGTTGGTCGTGTACTCCGGATGCGCGAAGGCCGCGTACTCGACGCCACTGGTCGTCGGAGCCGTGTACAGGACCTCCGGTGAGCTCCACGGCCCCCACGGGGTCGGGGAGGTCTGGTAGTAGACCTGGTGGCTGAGGAAGGGCATGTAGCTGTTCATGTAGAGCTTGGTCGCCGGATCGTACTGAACCGTCTCCCCCGCGGCGCCGCCGGTCATGACCGCAACCGTGGCCGCCGCGTCACCCGACCACACCGGCCGGCCATTGGATGTTCCCGCGTAGAAGCTCCAGGCGGCCCTGTCTTGCACACGGTCGATCCGCACGCGCGCGACGCCGCACGCGTTCGTGCTCGAGCAATTGCCGTAGGCGTAGAGCTCGTTTCCTACGAGCACCGTCCCGCCGTTGCCGAAGTTCTGCGAGGGCGAGAAGAGGAGGGTGCGATCGGTGCCTTCGGGGCTGGTCAGGGAGGTGTCCTGGTTCTCGATGTTCAAGCGAGTGATCTGGTGCGTGCGCATGTCGACCGAGACGATTCCGCTGCCGAGAGCCTGACCGACGAATCCAGACGCGCACGGGCCGGTGTCGAGCCCACCGCGGCAGAGTTTGCCGTAGAAGACGAGGATACGGTGGTGCGCCGGGTCGGCGACGGCAGAACCCGGCCAGAACGCGAACTGCGTGCCGCAGAAGACGTCCGTCGAGCCGGTGCAGTCGCTGGAGGCGTGGTCCTTCTGGAACTGCACCTCGGCGGCGGAGTACGGGACGAACTCGGTCGGAGAACCGGTGTCGGTCAGGTCGAACGGGTTCGCCGACTGCAGGCTGATCCCGTCGCCGGCGTTCAGATCGGTGGTGACGGCGGCTGTGCTGGAGAGGAAGCCCGTCGGATTCTGGAGCATCGTGTCGTCGAAGAACCAGTAGGACTTCCCCTGATACTCGACGCTTTGCCCGTTGTCGCGCGCGACGACGTGTGCGTTCTGATCGACCGGGCCGAGGAACTGAACGTCCTTGACCACCAGTCCGCCGTTCGGATCGGCCGGCTGCCCGCCGGAGTGGGATGAAGGCGGTGCCGTCGCCATGGCGGGGGAAGCCACCAGCAGTGTCAGGACGGTGCCCAACACTCCTGCCGCGCCGATCAATTTCCGTAATGTCATCGCGATCGTCACTCCTCACTGAGCGCTTACGGCCAGGTTCGTACGTGGCCGCCGCCCAGTATGTCAACGATGACATTCGATTGTCAACGATGACATCATTGATCGCGCCTCAGAACCTGGTGCAGCCGCGACAGCTCAGGATTCTCCCGGCGTCAACAGCGGGAGGAGCGCAGCGCGGGCATCCGCCTCTAACCGGCTATCAGGCGGCTTGCGCTTGCCGTGAATCACGCAACGCCACACCGGTCGCGATCGCCAGTATGACGATGCCCACCGACTCGACGACCACGGTCTCGGGAACGAGGGTGAACGTCCACACCTCCCGGATGCCGAACAGGCCGACGGTCAGCGCCAGCCAGAGGGCGAGCAGGCTTGCGATGAGGAACAGCAGACCGAGCGCGAGCGCCGCCTGCAGCAGGCGATCGCGAAAGACGAGTATGGCGATCGCCAGCACGAACGCCGCCACGGAGTTGAGCACGAAGAGCGTGCCAAGTAGTCCGCCGACGCCGTCGAAGACGAGGAAGAGATGGATGCCTCCCACGAAGACCAGGACGATGACGCTCAGAATGCGCCACAACCATTGGATGCTCTGCCTGCTCGCGGCCATGACCCTACCTGCTTTCGATCGTTGCCCCCGTCGAGGGCTCTCTGCTTCAGACACGACGGAGGAGCTTCGCCGGTTCACGTCACGGTCAACTGTGCGGTCGCACCCGGGCAGGTTCCTCGACGGCAACGCGTTGCCTGGTGCGAACTAGCCACACGACGTCCCTCCCGAACGATTCGATGAGCAACACGAGTGCGATCCCGGCCAGGGCCGAGTCGAGCCATCCAGGAAGCGAGCCCGTCGCCACCATCGTGAGGGCGATGCCGCAAATCGCAGTGACGACCTTGCGCCAGTACCGAGGTGGCAAGGATGCGCCCATCCAGGGAAGCAGCCACGCCGCGCCGACGAACGCGTATCGCATCAGCCCGATCGCGAGAACCCAGGCACCCACGTATCGCAGGTCGTACGCGCACAGCACGAGTAGCAGGAACGCGTCGACCTCCATGTCGAATCGTGCCCCGAGCTCGGTCACGGTCCCCGTTCGGCGCGCGACATAACCATCGACCGCGTCGAGCGCGAGCGCGACTGCGACGGTCGAGACCAGGATCGGTGCCTGGACCGGCGTGCTGAACGACGAGACGACCATCGCTGTCACGATCGCGACGAGCACGGAGCGGGTCGCCGTCACCGCGTTCGCCGGACCGAAGCGTGCCGCTTCACCCCGTCGGAGGCCGAGCGAGAGCAGGACGGATGACGCAAGCAGGTACGCGAGCCCTGCCGCGAAAGCAGCAGGAGAGAGCGGCGTGACGGAGTGCACGACGCCGATGGCGGTCAGCCCGGCCGCAGCCCACCACCAGGGAGCCGACTGAACCGTTCCCATATGCCCTCCGTGTACTCATCATGGTTGTCATGGACACCACGTGGCCACGGCCCTCTGCGGTTCAGCCCGACCCGGATTCCGCCGTCGCGTTGTGGACGACCGGTGTGGGAACGGCAGAACTCAGGAGCGAACCCCTGACGACCGCGATCGAGGGCGAGGCGACGGTGCGCACCCTGTGGACCGGTGTCAGCCGCGGAACGGAAACGCTCGTCGCGCGTGGAAGGGTTCCGGTGCGCGAGTGGCAGCGGATGCGCGCTCCCTTTCAGGCCGGCGACTTCCCGTTCCCGGTGAAGTACGGCTATCTGGCGGTGGGCGTGGTCGACGCCGGTCCGGACGGGCTGAAGGGCCGGACCGTGTTCGCGCTCCACCCGCACCAGTCCCGCTTCACGGTTCCCGTAGCAGCGCTCACACCCGTTCCCGACACTGTTCCCACCCGGCGCGCGGTGCTCGTCGGCGCGGTCGAGACCGCGATCAACATCGTGTGGGATGCCCGCCCGCAGGTCGGGGATCGGATCGTGATCGTGGGCGCCGGTCTGATCGGATGTGCCGTCGCCGCAGTGCTCAACGGCATTCGCGGCATCCAGGTCACCCTCGTCGAGGTCGACGCCGCGAGAGCGCCGGTCGCTGCGGCGCTCGGCGCAGATCTCAGGAGCCCGTCTGAGACGATCCCGGATGCCGACGTGGTGATCGAGGCGAGCGGAGCGGCGTCGGGATTGCAGTGGGCATTGCGCGCCGCACCGACCGACGGCGAGGTGATCGTCGCCAGCTGGTATGGCGACGAACCGCTTCCACTCGATCTCGGAGCCGATTTCCACTCCCGCCGGTTGACCATCCGCTCCAGCCAAGTGGGCGCCGTCGCTCTGAGCCGGCGGTCGCATCGTACGACGAACGAGAGGCTGGCACTCGCAATGCGCCTCCTGCAGGACCCGATCTTCGACGCGCTGCTCGGTGAGACCTCGAGTTGGAGGGCGCTTCCAGCGGTCGTCGCGTCGCTTGCCGAAGGCACGGGATCCCCGCTGTGCCACACCATCGATTGGAGTGCCGAATGACCTTCAGCGTGACGGTGCAGGACTACCTCATGATCGCGCACAGCCTGCGCGGCGAAGTGTTCGGACCCGCGCAGAACCTGCACGGCGCCACCTATGTCGTCGAGGCGAGTTTTCGTGCAGCGGAACTGGATGCCGACGGCGTCGTCGTCGACATCGCCCAGGCGACGAGCGAACTGGCAGCGATCGTCGAGTCATACTCGTACCGCAACCTCGACGACCTCCCCGAGTTCGCAGGGGTGAACACCACGACCGAGCGCCTCTGCCAGGTGATCGGAGATCGGCTGGCAGCGGCAGTCCGCGAAGGAGCACTCGGATCGAACCCGTTGACCGGGATCTCCGTCACCCTGCGCGAGTCGCCTGTGGCCTGGGCCGCGTACGACGTGGAGTTCGAATGATCGCCCGTACGGTGCACGTGCTCGTCCCCGCGTGGATCGACGATGTCGACCGCGTCAGCGGTGGAAACGTCTACGACCGCGAGCTGATTGCCGGATTGCGCTTGCGCGGCTGGACCGTGATCAGCCACGAGGTCGTCGACGCTGCCACAGGCGCCGCCGCGCTCCTCTCCGTACCGGATGGGGCGCTGGCACTCGTCGACGGCCTCGTGGCGGGCTGGATGCCCGGCGCGATCGAGGCGATGAGCGATCGCATACGCATCGTGCTGCTTGCTCACATGGTGGCCTCGGCATTCCCGGGCGCGTCATCCGAGACGACCCACGCCGAACTGCGTGCGGTGCAGAGCGCCCGCCGGGTGGTCGTGACGAGCCGCTGGACGGCTGACGAGCTGACGAGACGCACGCCGTTGACCCGCGATCTCACCACGATCGCCCGTCCCGGAGCGCACGCTGCGCCGACGGCAGTGCCATCGCGCGACGGCGACCTCATCTGCGTCGGCGTCATCGCGCCGCATAAGGGTCAGGATCTTCTTCTTCAGGCGCTCGCGCGACTGCACCGGACCGATTGGACATGCTTGATGGCCGGCTCGATGGTGCCATTCGACGTGTTCGCTCGCCGGGTAGCCGAGAACGCGGCCGCATTCGATGGCAACGTGACGTTGCCCGGCGTGCTCAACGCCGAAGAGCTCGAGGCCGCGTATCGACGCAGCTCCCTCCTCATCGCCCCATCGCGACTGGAGAGCTCCGGCATGGCGATCGCAGAGGCGCGAGCACGTGGCATCCCCGTGCTTGCCGCGGCAGTCGGAGGGATCCCGGACACGTTGTCCGGCGGTGGCGCGATTCTCGTGGATCCCGACGACGAGGTGGCACTCGCCGGCGCCATCCGATCCTGGCTGACAGACCCGGCGCTCAGGGATCGACTCCGCCGCGAAGCCCGGAACGCGCGCCACCAGCTTCCCCGCTGGGAAGAAGCCGCCGCAGAGGTCGAGAAGGCGCTGATCGCAGCATGACCACGACGACTGTCACAGCCGAGTGGCTGGCCCGGCGAGCCGCGGCCGACGATGCGGCTCGCTCGAGGAGACTCGCCGCAGCGCTCTCCAGACTCATCGGGCCGGGCCCGGTGACGGTGCACGACCTCGGATCAGGAACAGGCTCGATGGCGAGATGGACTGCTCCCCGGCTCCCCGGTCCGCAGCGGTGGGTGCTGCACGACCGCGATGCGGGCATTCTGGCCCAGTCGGATCTCCGGTCGGTCGTCGATGGTGCCGGCCGGCCGGTCGTCTCGGACGTGAGGATCGCCGACCTCGCCGACCTCGGAACCGACGCGTTCAACGGCGCGTCTGCAGTCACGGCATCCGCTCTCCTCGACGTGATCACAGAAGCAGAGGCCGAGCGTATCGCGATGGCGTGCGTGGCCGCAGGCGTGCCCGCCTTCATGAGCCTGACCGTCACGGGATGTGCGAGTCTGAGCCCAGTCGATGAGCTCGATGCCGAGTTCAATGCTGCTTTCAACGAGCACCAGCGCCGCAACGAGGGCGGGCGCCGGCTTCTCGGACCACAAGCCGTACCGGTCGTGACCGGGCTCTTCCGTGCCGCCGGATGGCACGTCGGCATCGCCCATACGCCATGGCGGCTCGGCCCGGGGCAGACGGAACTGGTGCTCGAATGGCTCGACGGCTGGCTCGGCGCCGCCGTCGAGCAGCGCCCGGAACTGGCGGGCGCCGCCGAACAGTTCTCTCGGCTCCGTCGGTACCAGGCCGCGGCCGGCGCGTTGCGCGTGACGCTCTCTCATGAGGACGTGCTGGCATGGCCCCATTGAGCAAGACCTCCGTACGGCTCCGTGTCGCCGTTCGCATTGCCGTCCCACTGGCGATAGTCGCGGCCACCCTACTCGCGGTGGGCGCCGGCCCGTTCGTGCGCGGTTTCGCCTCGGTCTCGGCTCCCACGATCCTCATCGCGTTCGCGCTCGTCGGCGTCGCGACAGCCGCCGCGGCCTGGAGATGGCGAGAAATCGCCCACGGGCTCGGGATTCGACTCACCTGGCGTGCGGCGTTCTTCGCCTACTACCGTTCGCAGTTCCTCAACACGGTTCTCCCGGGCGGGATCCTCGGTGATGTGCACCGTGCGTACGACCACGGACGCCAGGCGGGCAACGTGCGAACCGCAGCGCGAGCCGTGGCGACCGAGCGCGTCCTCGGGCAGTTCGTGCAGATCGCTCTGGCCTTGGCCGTGCTGGTCCCGCTGGGGATGACCTCCGCACTCGGAGGGCTCGCGCTGGCAAGTGCGGTGCTGTCCGCGGTCGCTGTGACAGTCGTGTGCCTGGCAACGCTGACGACGCCGGGGCGTCGCGTGCTCCGGCGCGAGCTTCAGCTGCTCTCGCCGCTCCTTTCTCGACCCCGCACCATTGCGACCGTGGTGATTTCCTCGATCGTCGTGACGGGCTCGTTCTGTGCGCTGTTCATCGTCGCGGGGCTCGCCGCGGGAGCGACAGCCGTTCCAGGCAACTTAGGAGCGGTTGCGCTCGTCGTGCTCGGCGCATCCGCGATCCCGGTCAACGTCGGCGGTTGGGGCCCGCGCGAAGCGGCGAGCGCATCGGCCTTCGCCTTGATCGGATTGGGCGCCTCGACGGGACTGACGGTGTCGGCGGCATTCGGGATGCTCGCCATGATCGCCGTCGCACCTGGTGCACTGGTGCTGGTCGGCGATCGCATCCGTGCCCGCGGGGGCCGGACGCGTTCCGGGGAGAATGCAGGTGGACGCGCCGTAGTAGGTCATTCCCGGCCACCGCTGGATGCCTCGCTGAGCGTTCGGCAGGGGGAAGCCCTATGAGTGATCGCCCGTACGTGACCGTGAGCTGCGCGATGTCGATCGACGGCTACCTCGACACGGCCAAACCGCACCGGCTGGTGATGTCCAACGCGGCCGACCTGGACCGGGTCGACGCTGTTCGCGCATCCAGCGACGCGATCATGGTCGGCGCGTCGACCGTGCGCCGCGATGATCCGCGCCTGCTCGTGCGCGACGGCGCTCGTCGTGAGCGGCGTATGGCCGAGGGCCTCGGCTCCTCGCCGACGAAGATCACCGTCACAGCGAGCGGCCTCCTCCCCGCGAGCTCATCGTTCTTCACCACAGGCGACTGCACTCGCCTGGTCTACTGCCCCGCATCGAGCGAGAGCCTCGTGCGGGCGAGCCTCGGTGAGCTGGCCACCGTCATCGGACTGGGAACGCAGGTTACGATGACCGCTCTCCTCGACGATCTGGGCGCGCTACGCGGCGTTCGCCGGCTCATGGTAGAGGGCGGCGGCATCCTTCTCACGCAGTTCCTCACGGCGGGCCTCGTCGACGAGCTGCAACTCGTGGTCGCGCCGTTCTTCGTTGCTGAAGAGGGAGCGCCACGTGTGTTCGGGCCCGGCCTCTACCCGTGGACAGCGACGAACAGGGCGGACCTCGTCTCCACCAGGCAGATCGGGGACGTCGTGTTGCTGCGATACGCCCTCTCCGAGAGGTTCGAGGACCGGCGATGACAGGCCCCATGCCGCGGACCCTAGCCGCGCATCCTCGGCGGGCGGCGATGCTCGCGCTGGCGATCGTGCTTCTCATTGCCGCACCCTTGGTCCCCGGTATCGTCTCGACCGGCTCGGCTCTAGGGTTCGCCAGGATTCCGTTCGAATCGCTCGCCGTGCTGTTCGTGCTCTACATCGTGCCCTGGAAGCCGGTTCGGGTAGCCTGCGCGTCGCTGTTCGGCGCTTTCGTCGTGGTGGCCATTCTGCTCGCCGGAATCGATCTCGGGTACGAGCAAGTACTCGACACCCACTTCGATCCGGCCGACTGGCAGCAGTTGAACGATGCCTTCGGCGTCATCTCGGACGCGATGGGAGCGGTGCCCGCTGCCCTATTGGTCGCTGTGGCCCTGCTCGTCGCAGCCGGACTGGCCGTCGCCCTCGCGTTCTCCGCACTGCGGGTCGGCGCCGCCGTCCGCCGGCATCTGCGCATCGGTCCCGCGATCGTCACCACCGCGTCAGCGATCTGGGTCATCGCTGCGTTGACCGGAGCCCAACTCGTGGCGGGCCAGCCCACTGCGGCAGCGGCATCCGTGGATGCCCTGGGAGCCGCGACCTCGGAGGCGTCGAAGAGCCTTGGTGCTCAGTCCGCCCTCTCCAGGGATGCCGCGGACGACCCCTTCGCGAGCCAGCCGGCATCCGATCTCCTCACCTCACTGCGCGGGAAGGACGTCGTCTTCGCGTTCATCGAGAGCTACGGGCAGGTAGCCGTTCAGGGAACGGCCTTCTCCGGCGAGGTGGACAAGGTTCTTCGGGAAGGCGAGGCAGAACTGGCCGGCGACGGATACACCAGTGAGAGCGCCTGGCTCACCTCACCGACCTTCGGCGGGCTCAGCTGGCTCGCGCACTCCACGCTCCAGACCGGCCTGCGGATCGACGAACAATCGCTCTATAACACCGTGATCCGCAGCAGCCGCTTCACATTGAGCGATGCGTTCCGCAAGGGCGGCTGGCGAACGGTCAGCGACGTGCCGTCCGACGCTCGGCCTTGGCCGTACGGCACGTCGTTCTATCACTACGGCACCCTGCTGAACTCCGGGAACGTCGGGTACACCGGCCCGAGGTTCGGATATGCGCGCATCCCCGACCAGTACACGTGGAAGTACTTCGCCGATCGCGAGCTCGCGGGTGGGCACACCCCGGTCATGGCAGAGATCGACCTGGTCTCCTCCCACACCCCCTGGGCCCCACTGCCTCAGATCGTGCCGTGGTCGCAGATCGGTGACGGTTCGATCTACGACTCCCAACCAGCCCAGAGCGAGTCGTCCGAACAGGTTTGGCAGAACGACGCGACCGTCCAGCAGTTCTACGGCGAGTCCGTGCAGTACACGCTGCGCTCACTGTTCTCGTTCCTGCAGCACGTGAACGATCCCAACCTCGTCGTCATCGCGCTCGGCGATCACCAACCGGCCACGATCGTCAGCGGCAAGGGTGCGAATCACCAAGTACCGATCAGCATCATCTCGAAGTCCGCATCGGTGTTTCAGCCGATTGCCGGGTGGCACTGGCAGCCGGGCCTCCTGCCGACGCACGAAGCCCCGCTCTGGCCGATGGATGCATTCCGCGACCGCTTCCTCACCGCCTACGGTTCGAAGGGCTGAGGCATGACGGTCAGAACTGAGAGCCGCATCATCATCGCGAGGCGAATCGACGAGGTGTGGAGCTACCTGTGCGACGTCGAGCGTTGGCGGGAATGGGCGCCGACCGTGCTCGAATGCCGGATGCGCGACCACGGCCCGCTGCGGCCAGGCACCTGGATAGAGCAGAAGGCGAAGGACTACGGCTGGGTCCACCATCGCAGTGAGCAGGTGACCGTGCTCGATCCTCCCCACTTCATGGCGTTCGCCGGAACGATGGGGAGCTCCGCGGCACGCTGGGGAATGGAACTCTCGGCGGAGGGCGACGAGCGGACGAACTCGATGATGTGGGTCGAGATCGACATCGCCAACGTCATGCGCGCCATTCCCCGTCGCGCCTTGCAGAGTCAGGTTCAACGCGTGAGCAACGTGGAGATGGCTGCGATCAAGGCCGCAGTCGAGCACGACGCGCACGCAGACGGTGGCCGGCCGTGAGACACCCGATCAACCGGCGGGAGCGTCTGATCGAGACCTACCGCAAGAAGGCCGAGCATTACGACCTCACCTCCCGGTTCTACCCGGTACCCGGCTACCCGCAGAGCGCTCAGCGGGCACGCGCCGTACGAGCGCTCGACCTGAACGCGGGCGACACCGTCGTCGAGGTCGCGTGTGGCACGGGTCTCAACTTCCCGTTGATCGAAAGGGCTGTGGGCGTGAAGGGCCGCATCGTCGGCATCGACCTGACCGATGCCATGCTCGCGCGGGCCGCGAAACGGGTCGAAGCGAACGGATGGAGCAACGTCAGCCTCGTGCAGGTCGATGCGGTCGAATTCGGCTTCCCGGCGGGGATCGGAGCAATCCTCTCCACTTACGCTCTCACGCAGGTGGAGGGGTGCGCACAAGTCATCGCAAACGGCGCCGCTGCGCTCTCCACGGGCGGTCGTTGGGTGGTGCTGGATCTCAAGATCCCCGACAGGACCCCGCTTTGGCTGACCCGACTCGGCACCGCCATGGTTCCGACCTCTGGTTCCCTCGACGAATGGATCATGCGCCGTCCGTGGGAGACCATCCACACGGCCATGCAGGAATGTCTCGACGACGCATCCTGGACCGAACTGTGCTTCGGCACTGCCTTCCTCGCCGTCGGAACAGGTTCGTAGCACGACGGAAGAAGAGATCTCAACAGCTCGCGACAGCGACCCTTGGAGAGATGCGGCTCGCGCAACTGTCAGCACTAATGTCAAAGGCGTGATCATCGCGGTAGACGACCCGAAGGCGACCGACGTGCTCGCACTGCTTCAGGAGCATCTGCGTGACATGTTCGCGACGTCGCCGGCAGAGAGCGTGCATGCGCTGGATCCTGAAGCGCTCGCGCACTCGAGTATTACGTTCTGGTCCGCCCGTGAGGCCGAGACACGACAATTGCTTGGCGTCGGCGCCCTGAAGCAGCACAGTGCAACGATCGGCGAGGTGAAGTCGATGCGCACGAGTGCTGCGGCTCGTGGCCGCGGCGTTGCCAGCGCGATACTGGCCGCGATCCTCGCGGAGTGCCGTACCCGGGGCATCCGCGAACTCAACCTCGAGACGGGGACCCAAGAGTACTTCGCGCCCGCTCGCGCGCTCTATTCGAAGCACGGATTTCGCCGCCGGGGCCCCTTCGCTGACTACACGGACGACCCGAGCAGCGCGTACTTTCAACTCGCGCTTTAAGCGCGAATAGCTCCTTCCGAGGCGAAGTCTGGGCACGAGACGAAGTCGGGGCCTCGTCCGTTTCCAGACGAGGCCCCGACTTCCGCGTGATTTTCGCGGATATCAACAGTTCGCGACAACGACCCAAATGGTGTTCGGCGCTACGCGCCTCAACACTCAATCGCTCAGTACGAGAGCAAGCAAGCTTGCTCTCGTACTTCGCTCAATCGTGTGGAGATGGGGGGAATTGAACCCCCGTCCATCGCTGTGGTCATACGCCTTCTACGGGCGTATCCAATGACGGCGCTTTACTCGGTCCCGGAACTTGCCATTGGCAGCTGATCCGACGAACCCAGTCACGGTTGGAGTCCCTCTACGCCCCATGACGATACGTAGAAGCAATCTCTCTAGCTGACGCCAGGATCCGGGTAGAGAGCATTCCCGGATTGACGGTCTCTTAGATCGCTAAGTACGATCAGGCCGCGAGAGCGACCTGGGCCTTAGCGGAGACAGTGCTGTTGGAATTGGCACTTATTTTTTGCAGGGAGCGTTAGCGAGATAACCCTGCATCCTCGACCCGCTTCTCGTAATCTCGCAGACGATGTCGAAACCGATCATCCCCATGAGGCGGGCCGCTGTCGCGCACTGTTGAGTTTCTGGTGAGGTGCATCCGCAACTGGTGCGGCCTCTCAGGCTACAACACCGACCGCGCGCATGTCATGCCCGGATGTGCGAATCTGGAGGGGTGGCATCCTCGATCCCCGCGCCGAGCACGATCGAACGCACCGATGAGGCGCTCGACCTCACGCCGCGCCACACGCTCGACACACCATGGCGGGCCGTCGTGTGGAACGACCCCGTCAATCTCATGTCGTACGTGGTCTACGTGTTCCGCAGCTACTTCGGCTTCAGCCGCGAGAAGGCGACGCAGCTCATGCTGCAGGTGCATCATGAGGGCCGTGCGATCGTCGCCAGCGGCACCAGGGAGGCGATGGAGGTTCACGTGCACGCGATGCACGGCTACGGGCTCTCCGCAACCGTCGACAGGGCGGAGAAGTGACCCGGATTCGACGTCTCGGCGGCGAATCGCTCGCGGTCACGGTCTCCGACAACGAGTTCATCGCGCTCTCACGGCTCGAGGCCGATCTGCTCGGCGTTCTTGCCGACCGTCTCACGGCCCTGGCCGACGGCGGAGCAACGCGTGATCGCATGTTCCCGGACGCGTACCACGACGACCCCGAAGCTGCGGCCGAATTCCATGCACTCACGGATGTCGACCTCGTCACCGCGAAAAGCGAGGCCGCGCGGAGCGTGATGGATGCCTTCATGTCCGCCGTGGAGGACTCATCCGGTTCGCTCTGGAGACGCGGGACATCGCGCACGGTCACTACGGATGCCGCACTCACCCTCGCGATGCTCCGCAATCTCACCGATCTGCGACTCATGGTCGCCGATCGTCTCGGCATTCAGAACGACGATGACGACGGGAGCGGTGGCGCAGCGGCCGACCGCGTCGTGTACTGGTGGCTGGGCGAGACACAGGAACTGCTCGTGGAGGCACTCTCCGCCGGTGGGTTCGGGATGCCCGATCGGTGACGGCATCCGATCGCCGGAGTGATCCGAACAGTCGTCGGCTCGCGGGCGACCGTAACGCGCGATCGGCTACTCGCCGAGGTGGTTCCGGTTGGCCATGGCGCGGTCCGCCTCGCGCCTGTCCTGCCGCTCGCGTAATGCCTGGCGCTTGTCGTACTCGCGCTTGCCCTTCGCGACCCCGATCTCGACCTTGGCGCGGCCGTCGGAGAAGTACAGCTGCAACGGAATCAGCGTGTAGCCGCCGTCTTTGATCTTGTTCGCGATCTTCACGATCTGCTGCTTGTGCAACAGCAGCTTGCGCTTGCGGCGTGGAGCATGGTTGTTCCACGTTCCGTCGAGGTACTCGGGAATATAGACGGCGTCCAGCCACGCCTCTCCCCCGTCGATGAACGCGTAGCCGTCGACCAGCGAGGCGCGGCCTTCGCGCAACGACTTCACCTCGGTGCCGGTGAGCACCAGCCCCGCCTCATACGTGTCTTCGATCAGGTAGTCGTGGCGGGCGCGGCGGTTGGTCGCCACCACCTTCTGACCACGTTCCCTGGGCATGGCACACCTCTCAGCTCGACACGAGGCACGGACCTACTCCGCACACCGATGCCGCACCCGGCTTCGGCGCAGCAGCCCACCAGCCTACCGCGCCGCGGTGGGCCGTGTCGCTTTCAGACCCGAAGGTAGCGGCGGATCGCGACGCTGGACGCCAGTGCCGCCAACCCGATGCCGACGATCACGAGGATCGGCGCCACGATCCAGGCGCTGTCGAGCCCGACGAACGAGGTGAGTTGCATCTTCTGCGACAGGTAGCCACGCACGAAGAACTGCACGATCGCGAATACGGCACCGACCGACAGCAGCGATCCGATCAAGGCGGCGAACACACCCTCCAGCACGAACGGTGTCTGAATGAACCCGTTCGATGCGCCCACCAGTCGCATGATGCCGAGCTCCCGTCTTCGCGAGAACGCGGAGAGCCGGATGGTCGTGGCGATCAGCAATGCCGCGGCGACGAGCATCACGACCGCTATCGCTATCGCGGTGAGGCTTGCGGCGTTCAGGATGCGGAAGATCTGATCCAGATAACTTCGCTGGTCTGTGACGGACTGCACCCCGGCCACCCCGCTGAGACTCTGCGCTATCACATCCGACTGCGCCTGATTCTTCAGTTTGATCCAGAACGTCTGATTCAGCAGCTCGGGGGTGACGTAGTCGGCGACGGGATTGCCCTTGAACTGCTTCTTGAAGTCTGCATACGCCTGCTTGTGGTTCTCGAAGTAGAACTTGTCGATGAACGGCGCCAGCGCCGACGACGACAGCTTCGCCTTCACGGCCGCGATCTGCGCGGGCGTCGCATCCTGCCCCTGACAGGTCGTGCTCACGTCGGTCTCAGTGCACATGTACACGGCCACCTGAGCGCGGTCGTACCAATACGTCTTCATCTGGCCGATCTGCATCTGCATCAGGATGGCCGTGCCCACGAACGTGAGCGAGATGAACGTCACCAGGACGACCGAGATCACCATGGACAGGTTGCGCTTCAGGCCGCTCCCCGCCTCGGACATGACGAGTGCGAATCTCATGACACCGGCCCCACATCCTGGTTGGAGTCGTCTTCGTGATCGTGCTTGCCCGGCGCACGAAGGCCGAGTCGCTCGGCAAGCGTGAGCTCGGCGACATCGGAGTCCGGACGACGGACCGGTGCCGTAGGCGGATTGGCGAAGTGGCCGTCGAGCACGGATTCCCGGCTCGCGGATGCCTCGCGCGGCACCCCAACCGGCACGCGTTCAGATTCGACACGAGCTGGCGCGTGCTGCGGCGCCGACGAGTGAGCGGGCTCCGAGCGCTCCGGGGCCTGCGTCGCCGGCTGAGCGGCCGTCACCGGCTGCGAGTTCTCGGAGGTGGATCCTGCGACGAGCGGCGCTGCAGCGGCTTCCGCCGGCGCAGCGGTCTCGGGGGCGGCCAGTTCGGCAACGGCCGCCTCGGCCGGCGCCGCGGGAGCCGTCTCGGGCTGCGGCTGCACCTCCTGACCGGCAACGGATGCCGCCACGGGCGCCGTCGTGACAGTGGGTGCGGCCGCGGGGGGCATCTCTGCGGCCCGCTCCGAGCGGCGCGTGCGCGAGGCATCCTTCGCCGCTTTCTTCTCCGCCTTGCGCTCGGCACGGGAAGACTTCGCTGTGCGAGCACTGACGAGGGTTGCGGATGCCGCAGCGCCGGCTGCGACGGGTTGCTGCGCAGGATCATCCTCCCCGCCGAATGCGCGGGGCACCTCGGCGCGCCCGTGCTCGTCCAGCACCGGAATCGCTGCGGTGAAGCCGTATCCGCCGTGCCGCTCATCGCGCACGAGCTTGCCGCCCACGAGCTCGATGACGCGTTTCTGCATGCGGTCGACCAGCCCGGCCTCGTGCGTGGCCATCAGCACCGTCGTGCCCGACGCGTTGATGCGCTCCAGGACCGCCGTGATCCCCGCGCTGGTGGCGGGGTCGAGGTTTCCGGTGGGCTCGTCGGCGAGCAGGATCTGCGGCTTGTTCACCACGGCGCGGGCGATGGCCACGCGCTGCTGCTCTCCACCGGAGAGCTCGTGCGGGAAGCGCTGCCCCTTGCCCTCGAGCCCGACCATCGCGAGCACGTCGGGAACGGCCTCGTGGATGAAGCCCTTCGACTTGCCGATCACCTGAAGGGTGAAGGCAACGTTGTCGAAGACGGTCTTATTGGTGAGCAGGCGGAAGTCCTGGAAGACCACGCCGACGTTCCGCCGGAAGTAGGGCACCTTGCGGTTGGAGATGCTGCTGAGGTTCTGGCCCAGCACGTGCAACTTGCCGCGGGTGGCGCGTTCCTCACGGAGGATGAGGCGCAGGAAGGTGGACTTCCCCGATCCGGACGCGCCGACCACGAACACGAACTCCCCGCGGAGAATCTCGGTCGTGATGTCGTCGAGGGCCGGGCGGGGGGTTCCCTTGTAGCTCTTGCTGACGTGGTCGAATCGGATCATGACCCGCTCAGCCTAAGCACTCGCCCCGCCGATGCGACCGAGCGACTCACCTACGGTCGTCGTCAGTCCGTCGGCTTTTGCTTGCGCCAGCGGATGCCCGCTGCAATGAACCCGTCGAGGTCGCCGTCGAACACCGCCTGCGGGTTGTTCACCTCGTGCTCTGTGCGGAGGTCTTTCACCATCTGGTAAGGGGCCAGCACGTAGGAGCGCATCTGGTCGCCCCAGCTCGCCGTGATGTTGCCTGCGAGCTCCTTCTTGGCCGCAGCCTCGGCTTCGCGCTGCAGCAGCAGCAGTCGCGACTGCAGCACGCGCATGGCGGCGGCACGGTTCTGGATCTGCGACTTCTCGTTCTGCATCGACACCACGATGCCCGTGGGCAGGTGCGTGATGCGCACGGCGGAGTCCGTCGTGTTCACCGACTGGCCGCCGGGCCCCGACGAGCGGAAGACATCCACCCGGATGTCCGCCTCCGGAACGTCGACCTCCTGCGCTTCCTCCATCAGTGGAATGACCTCGACGGCAGCGAAGGATGTCTGCCGCTTGCCCGCCGAGTTGAACGGGCTCATGCGCACGAGACGATGCGTGCCCGCTTCGACCGAGAGCGTGCCGAACGCGTACGGAGCGTCCACCTCGAACGTGGCCGACTTGATGCCGGCCTCCTCGGCGTAGCTGGTGTCCATGACCCGGGCCGAATAGCCGTGCTGCTCGGCCCACCTCAGGTACATGCGCAGGAGCATCTCGGCGAAGTCGGCGGCATCCACCCCGCCCGCGCCGGCGCGGATGGTGACCACCGCCGGCCGCTCGTCGTACTCGCCGTCGAGGAGGGTCTGCACCTCGAGGTCGCCGACGGTCTTCTGCAGCTCCTGCAGTTCGTTGCGGGCCTCCTCGGCCGACTCGTCGTCACCCTCGGAGTTGGCGAGCTCGACAAGCACCTCGAGGTCGTCCAGACGCTGCTCGATGCCGTTCAGTCGGGTGAGTTCGGCCTGACGGTGGCTCAGCGCGCTCGTCACCCGCTGCGCCTTCTCCGGGTCGTCCCACAGATCGGGGGCGCCGGCTTCCTCGCTCAGCCGCTCGATGTCGGCACGCAGCTGGTCCACGTCGGAGACGGCGCGGATCTCTGCGAAGGTCGCACGCACTTCGGCGATCTGCGCGCTCAGGTCCAGTTCGATCATGACCGCACAAGCCTAGCGGCGACCGAGGCGAGAGCCGTGAGAGCTCGCTCTCACGGCCGAGCCGACCGAGCCGCGCAGCCGCGATACTGGCGATTGAGATGAGAGCTGGGCGAGCTTGCTCGCACAGCCGAGTCGATTGAGTCAGTCGAGCGGCGCAGCCGCGAACAGCGGCGACCGAGGCGAGAGCCGTGAGAGCTCGCTCTCACGGCCGAGCCGACCGAGCCGCGCAGCCGCGATCACTGAGCGCGGCTTGGTATACCAACTGCCCTAGGCTGGAAGCCGACATGACCTCGAGCGACGCGAACTTCAGCATCCGCGATATCGCGCTCGCCGCGTTCCTGCCGACGGCGCTGTTCTCGATCGGCGAGGGCGCTGTCATACCGATCATTCCCGTGCTCGCCCACAACCTGGGCGCGGGACTCGCTCTCGCCGGGTTCATCGGCGGCATGATCATGGTCGGCGAGATGGTGGGCGACATTCCGAGCGGCTGGGTCGTCTCCCGATTCGGCGAGCGGCGTTCGATGATCGGTTCCGCCCTGCTTTGCGTCGTCGGCCTCGTGATCTGTCTTCTCGCGCCGGGCGATCTCATGCTGACGATCGGCGTGTTCCTCATCGGTCTCGCGACGAGCGTGTTCGCTCTCGCGCGGCATGCCTTCATGACCGGTTATGTGCCCCTGCAGTATCGAGCACGCGCCCTGTCGACCCTCGGTGGTGTCTTTCGCGGCGGTTGGTTCGTCGGGCCGTTCATCAGCGCAGGCGTGATAGCGCTGTTCGGCAATGCGCACGCCGTGTTCTGGGTGCACATCGTCATGTGCCTCGCGTCGACGGCTGTGCTGATCATCGTTCCCGACCCCACCGAGAAGATCGTCGCCTCGCGTCCCGTCTCGAGCGCGACGACCGGTGGCGTCGCGGTGCCCGCTTCCCAGGCGCCCGATATCCGGGATGCCGGCCGCGTGGAGGCGGAGCAGCGCACGGAAGGCCTCTTCCGCACCATCTGGACCCACCGCGCCGTGCTGCTGCGCATGGGAACGTGCGCCGCCCTGATCTCGGCACTGCGATCATCCCGCACCGTGATACTGCCCCTGGCCGCCGTCGCGATCGGGATGTCCGCCACCAATACCGCACTGATCATCGGCATCGCCGGCGCCGTCGACTTCGCATTGTTCTACACCTCCGGGCAGATCATGGACCGCTTCGGACGCCTGTGGTCCGCGCTGCCCTCGATGCTGGGACTGAGCGTGACACACCTCGCGCTCGCCTTCGTCTCCGACCAGACGTGGTTCACGGTGGTCGCGATCGCGATGGCCGTCGTGAACGGCGTAGGCAGCGGCATCCTCATGACGCTCGGAGCCGACCTCGCGCCGCGGTCCGACCCGGCCCCGTTCCTCGGCGCGTGGCGTTTCACGAACGACGTCGGCCAGGCGGGAGCACCCATGTTGGTCTCCGGCGTGACGGCGCTGTTCTCCCTCGCGGCGGCCTCCGTGTCGATGGGTGTTCTGGGGCTGGTCGGCGCCTGGATGCTCGTGCGCTATGCCCCCAGATACATCCCGCGAAGGCGCGTTGCCGCAAACGGGTGAGCTTCGACCGGAGCGACGCTTGTCGCGGTCGGAGCACAAGAGGATCCTGGAAGCGAAAGCGTGGATCTGACGGGAGGTGGCCCTCCTGCTGCGCACATCGCGACTGAAGGCCGGTGCCCTCGCCGTCGTGTTGTTCGGCACGACGGCCGATTTCGTGCTGGCATTCGCCCCGATCGCATCCGCCGCATCAGCCCGCACGATCAGCGTGAACAGCGGAGGCGACGTGAATGCCGCTATAGCGCAAGCCCGTCCCGGCGACACCGTCGCATTGCGACCCGGGATCTACCGAGGAACCGTGCTGATCGACAAGGCGATCACACTTTCCGCCGATCAGGCGACCGTGAACGCGCCGGACGGCGGCGCGGCGATCGCCGTCACCGCCGGCAACGTCACGATCGACTCCGTCGCGACCAGTTGTTCCGACGCGAGCGGGTCGCCGACCGGCGTGGAGGTGACAGCGCAGCATGTGCGCGTCGTTGGCTCTCCCGTGCTGCAGTGCGCCACCGGCATCCGGCTCGACGGCGCCGGCGACTCCTATCTGCAGGGCGACTCGTTGCTCGGCCGTCGATCACCCGACCGCCGAGGGGTCGGCGTGAGCGCGACGGATGCCGACGGTGTGACGATGCTGGGCAACACGTTCGAGGACGACGACACCGGCGTGGTCATCCAGGGAACGGCGACGCCGCTCCTCGACTCGAACACGTTCTCCCGGGTCGGCACCGCGGTGGCGCTGGATGCGGTCAGCGAGGCGGTCGTCAACGGCACTCTCGTAGTAGGGGCGACCGGGCCGGCGGTGCTCGTGACAGGCAGCCATGGCGCCGAGATCGCGCGACTGAATCCGTCTGGCAACGGAAGCGGATCGGGTCCGGCTATCCAGCTCTCGGCGACATCCGGCCCGTCGTCCGTCGTTGATGTCGAGGACTCAAGTCTCGCCCACTTCGGCACGGGACTGAAGATCGACGCCGGATCGGTGACCGGCAGCGTGATCGTGATCGGAACGACCTTCGACGGAGTCACGCAGGCGGCCATTGTCATGGCAGCCGGCGCGGGCGGCACCGTGAACGCCACGATCGGGGACTACTTCGGCGGCTGCGGGCCGCGTGCTCCAGACCACGGCTACGACGGAGGGGGTGCCGCCGTCGTCGATCCCGAACTCATGGTCTCCTATACCGAGAACAACTGCCATGCCCCGGCCTCCCCCGCGCCACCCGCAATGCCGGGCGGCGGCGCTACGGCCCCGCCGGTGGCGAACGACGGCAGTGGCGGCTCCGATGGCATAGATCTGCCGTCGGCCGTCGGCTCCGCTCTTGTCACGGCAGGCGTCTCCCTGCTTCTGGTCGTGTGCGCCGGCGGTGTGCTGTACGCGATCCGGAGGAACCGCCACGTTCACTGAGCCGAGAGCAAAGCGAGCTTGCTCGCGCGGCCGAGACCATGGAGCCGGTTGAACGCGAAGCGCGAACCCTGACGACTTCGGGGTGAGAGCAGAGCGCGAAGCGCGAACCCTGACGCTCACCAGAAGACGCTGCGCGCCGTGGAGGTGACACCGATGCGGATGCCCGCGGGCACGAGCACCGAGACCACCGGCGGATGCCACACCGCCGACAACTCCACAACGGCGCTGCGTCCGTCGGCGCATCCCGCCCGTTCGACCTCGAGCGCATCGAAACCGTCGGTGACCGCCGTCGAGAGGAATTCAGCGACCGCGGCCTGCACCGCCGGTGCCTCCAACGTCGGGCGGGGCTGCCCGTCGACCACGGCGACGCTCTCGAGGTCGTAGGACTCGGCGCCGGCGAGCGCCGCGCCGTCCGCCACCGCATACAGGCGCTCGCGTTCCAGATACAGCGACGTGATCGAGGAGACCAGCAAGACGAGGACGAGGCAGAGGAACGCATAGAAGATCACGAGCGGCAGGATCGACCCCGTATCGTCCGTGAGCCTGCGGGCCAACGCCGGCGAACGCGGGCTCCGATGGAACAGGATCGCGAGTCGTGTTTCACTCATCTCGCACCCCACAGTCGCGACACCCGGTTGGTGCTGGTCGCCTGCACCGTCACTGACGCGTCGTGTCGCAGATCGAGCACATCCGGAACCAGCGGAAGTGACGCACGCACCTGCACGGTGACCGTGACGGTGCCGAGTCGCGTGAGGCAGGCATCCGGTCGCGGCGCGCACCGCACACGAACCGTAGCGGCGTCGGTAGACAGCCCGAAGTCGGCGAGCGCGAACGCGATAGCAGCGGACGCCTCGGCCGAAGCCTCCGTCTCGCTCGGAGCCTGCACGAACACCCGTGCCGCCTGGCGCGCTGCGCCCGCAGCCGCGAGTTCCGCGCCCTGGATGCTCGCCAGCGCGACGACGAGGTACACGGTGGGTACGAGGAGGATGAGTCCAGCGGTCACGAACTCGAGGGCTGCGGTACCGCGGTCGGATGCCACAAGGCGCGCGAGGTGAGCCCGGGCCGCCCGACCCTCGGCTGACGGATTCTCAGCCGAGCGATTCCGCGGGCGCATGACCGCTCACCTCCAGCGCTCGACTCGGCCCGAACAGACCTGCCAGCGGCAGCGGGGCGCGAACCGTCACGATCACCGATCGCGTGCCCCGATACGTTCCGTACGTCGCGGATACGCCCTTCGCGTAACCGTCTCCGAGTGCCGAACCGATGAGCTCACGAGTGCGCTGCTTGCCGTCGCCGAGGGTGTTATCGGCCAGCGCGGCGATGTGTGCGCCCTCGGCAGCCGCGTCGATGAGCGTGTTGCGCACGAGCAGAGCGAGGCCGAGCTGCAGCACCGCGACCGTCAGAACGGTCAGCAATGCGCCGACCATTACGAACTCGGCTGGGGCGGAACCTCGTTCCTGACGCCACTTCCGCATATCAGAACGACGTGACGCGTTCGATCGCCTGCTGGAACACCCCGCTCAGCGCCGGTCCGGCCAGACCCCAGATGATGATGACCAGACCTGCGGTCATCAGGGTGATGAGCACCCAGCCCGGCACATCGCCGCGTTCGTCCTCCACCAGGGACACCGTGCGTTCTCCGCTCCGCCACAGAGCATCCCTCCAGCGCCTTCTGCTCATCGACCCCGTCCCTCCTTCTTCACGTCTCTGGTTCTCTTCCCGCTCTTCTCGCCGCTTCAGCGCGCGTCTTCGTCCGCTCATCAGAAGCCCGTTTCCAGCACGACGATCCCGGGGAACACGGCGAACAGCACGGTCACGGGAAGAATCAAGAACACGAGTGGAACGAGCATCCCGATCTCCTTCTTGCCCGCCTGCTCGAGGAGTCCGCGCTTCGCCGACTCCCTGGCATCGGTCGCCTGTGCACGCAGCACCTCCACCACCGGAGTGCCGCGCTCGAGAGCGGTGATAACCGCGTCGACGCAACGCGTGAACTGCGGCAGGCGGATGTCCCGGCTCGCCTCGTTCAGCGCCGTCGCCAGCGGCACGCCCATGCCCGTCTCCGCGACCACGCGACCGAGTTCCGCTGCCAGCTCACCGGAGCCGGTGCGTGCTACACGTCGCATTGCGTCGAGGATGCCTTCGCCCGCGCTCAACGACAGCGTCAACAGTTCGAGAACGGTCGGGAATTCCTCCGTCATGCGGGTCAGCCGTCGCGTCACCCGCCTGGACAGCAGGCGATCCGGCAGAAGGAACCCGATCGCCGCCAGCACGATCGGCAACGCAACAAGTACGGCGGGAGGAAGCGGCCGCAGTGAACCGACGACGGCAGCGAGCGCTCCACCCGTGACAAGGGCACCCAGCGACCATGCCACCTGATGCAGGCGGAACTCCTCCACAGTGAGAGGGCTCGCGCACTGGCGAAGGCGGGCCGCGATCGCTTCGCTGCCGCCGAGCAGCCTGGACGCCGCGTTACGCAGCGCGCCCAGCGCCGGAGCGAGCACGGAGCCGATCACCGGGAGCGGCTGCACCGTGCTTCGTGCGGCATGTGCCCGCGCAGCCTCGGAGACGTCCACGAGGTACGGCGCCACCCGATCGGCCAGGCGCGGCCGCCGCATGCGCGGGAGCAACGCCACCAGCGACCACATTCCGAGTCCCAGGCCGATGCCGCACAGCACGCCCCATCCGAGCTCGCTGGTCATCGGAACCACCTGTGCTCCTCGGGAAGCCGGCCGATCGCCAACATGACGCGGTACGCCACCAGCGAGACCACGAGGCCAACCACGATGACCACGGCACCAAGCGGCGTGTTGTACGCGACGGATGCCTCGGGGCGGGTGGCCAGCAACGCGAGAACAAGCCACGGCGCGGCGACTCCGAGGCGCGCGGCACCGACCGTCCAGGATTGCCGCGCCTCGATCTCGGCCCGCACCGCCGCATCGTCGCGCAACGACGCGGCCAGCGCCTTCAGCACGCCGACGAGCTCACCGCCTCCGACCTCGCGCGCCATCTTCAGGGTCTCGATGATGCGATCGGCGACGGGATCGGCCAGGACGGTCTTGAGGCGGTCCGCTGCGGGCGCGAAGACTCCGCTGGACCGGTAGTCGCGTTCGAAGGCGGCGAACGCGTCCCGCGTGGATTCGGGCGCCGTGCGGGCGAGGGCCGCGACACCGTCGGGGAGGGCGAGTCCGGAGCGCACGGCTGAGACGAGTTGGTCCACCACGTCCGGCCACATCGTGCGATTGGCGCGCGACCGGGTCGCAGCGCGCCAGGAGACAAGACTCCACGGTAACCAGGCGCCCACCGCGGCCAGCCCGACGGACAGCGCGACGAGGCCGAACACCGCTTGCGCAATGGCGAAGAAGACGAGTGCGAGCAAGGTGCTGACGGCGACGAACGCCGAAGGAGGGAGCGCTGGCATGCCCGCGAGCACCAGCTTCCGGCGCAGCCCGCCCGCCCGCGGCGCCTTCCGCATCGTCACGCGCGAGGGCCACAGGAACGGCGAGGCTGCCAGCAACAGGCCTACGCCGAGGGCACCGCCAAGGCCGATCCCCGCGATCATCGTGCGAGCACCACCGCGGGATCGAGGCCCGCCGCTTCGAACTTGGCCCGCTTCGCCGGGTATCCGCCGGTGGCGACGAGCTCTCCGTTCCGGGTCGCGAACACCTGGCTCGCCTCGATCACACCGCCGGTCACACTCCCGGTCGGTGCCAAGATCTCGGTCACGCGTCGTCGCCCGTCGCGCTCCAGCGAGCAGAACACCACGATGTCGACACAAGAAGCCACCGTGGGGACGACGAAGCTCGAGTCGATGTTGCGACCGGCCAGCAGTGGCAGGGTGCACAACTTAGCCAACGCCTCGCGTGCGCTGTTCGCATGAATGGAGCACGCGCCGGGCAGTCCGGAGTTGAGAGCAAGGAGCAGGTCGAGACTCTCCGCCTCACGCACCTCGCCCACGACGAGCCGGTCGGGGCGCATCCGCAACGCCTCCTTGATGAGGCGCCGCAGGGTGATCTCACCGGTTCCCTCGAGGCTGGGCTGCCTGCATTGCATGCTCACAACATCGGTCGCCGTGAGGTCGAGTTCGAACGTCTCCTCCACGGTGACGATGCGCTCACCGGGGCGCGCCGCCGCCAAGAGCGCACCGAGCAGTGTGGTCTTGCCGCTCTGGGTCGCACCGGAGATGAGCACGTTCTGGTTCGCGAGTACGCACATCCGCAGGAATTCCGCGGCCTGCCTGGTGATGGAACCGAGTGCCACCAACCGACCGAGGTCCCTGATCCGTTGCGAGAACTTGCGCACGTTGACCGCCCAGTGCGCCCTCGTGACATCCGGGATCACCACGTGCAGTCGCGACCCGTCCGGCAACGAGGCGTCGACGAACGGGGACGAGACGTCGACCCTGCGGCCGGATGCCTGCAGCATCCGCTCCACCAGGTCGCGCACCTGCGCGTCGGTGAGCGCGAGATCGATGCGCTCCGAGCGCCCGTCACGCGCGATGAAGACGCGGTCGGGGGCGTTGAGCCAGATCTCCTCGACCGTCGGGTCGTCGAGATAGGGCTGCAGCGGTCCGAAGCCGGTGAGCGAGGCGAGCACCTCCCGTTCCGTACGCACCTCGTCTGCCACCAGCGGCAACGACCCGCCCAGCGCGTGCTCCGAGTACCGGCGCACCTCGTCGCGCGCATAGGCCATCGCTCGCGGAGCATCCGTCGTGAGGTCGACTCCGTCGCGTCGCACCCGGTCTCGCACGCGGTCGGCGATGAGGCGCACGGGATCGTTCATGCGGTCATGATGCCGCCAGTGCCGGATGCCTCGCCGAAGTTATCCCCAGGCATCGGGCCGCCGGCGGGAATCCACCAAGGATGAGCGCCGGAACGCGCTGCAGCTATGCTGATGGGCGCCCTCGCGGGAGTGGTGAAATTGGCAGACACGCAGGATTTAGGTTCCTGTGCTTTCGAGCGTGGGGGTTCAAGTCCCCTCTCCCGCACAAACGATTGAGGCTCGGGAAAGGGAGCTCGCTCACTTTCCCGAGCCGATTGAGCTTGTTGAGCGATGCGAAGCATCGCGATCACTCCTCTTAGGCGTTCCTTACCCTGCGTCTGCGACGCTGGACGAGCGGAGCAGCCCCACCCTCGATTCGTGGGGTTAACACCCGGTTTCGCTCGACCCGCCGTCGGTAGACTCACTGCAAACGCGTATTCGACGCACTGCTCAGCGTCACATCCCTCAGCTCATCGCCGATGGCCGGTTGCCGCGTTCAGCGGGCGCCGACGACAGGAGACTCGTGTTCCACACCGCACTCATACCGTGGCTCGACCCCAACGTCATCATCCACTCGGTCGGTCCGTGGGCACTTCTCGTGGTGTGCGGGATCATCTTCGCGGAGACTGGGCTGCTGGTGGGGTTCATCCTGCCCGGCGACACGCTTCTGGTGATCAGCGGCATCCTGACGTTCACGAAGATGGTCTACGGCCTGCCGATCTGGTGGGTCTGCGTCTTCATCGCCATCGCAGCGTTCATCGGCGGAGAAGTGGGCTACCTCATCGGCCACAAAGCCGGCCCCAGCATCTTCGAACGCAAAGAGAGCGGACTGTTCAGCATTGAGAACGTGAAGCGGACGAACCGGTTCTTCGAACGCTTCGGGCCGTTCGCGATCATCCTCGCGCGCTTCGTGCCCGTGGTGCGAACGTTCGCGCCCGTAGCTGCAGGCGTCGGGCACATGAGCTACCGCCGCTACACGCTCTACAACGCGATCGGTGCCTTCCTCTGGGGAGCAGGGCTGACGCTGTTCGGCTGGCTGCTCGGCTTCATCCCGCCCGTCGCGCACTTCGTCGAGCACTACATCGACATGATCCTGATCCTCGCCGTGGTGGTGACGGTGGTCCCGGCCCTCGTGCACTACCTGCTGGGCCTTCGCAAGTCGCGCAAGGCCAAGGCGGAGGCTGCGGCGACGGATGCTCACTCCGCCACGCCCGATCAGGCGGTGGCGTCCGAGCCGGCTTCGTCCTCGAAGCGTCACGCCGACGAGCCCGAGGTCTTCGGCGGCTGATCTCAGCGCAACTCGAGACGTCAGCGATGCGTGTCGCCCTCGTGCTCCGCGTGTTCGGCCGGCTCGAGCTGGAACGTCGAGTGTGCGACGTCGAAGTGCTCGGCCAGGCATCCGCCCAGCTGGTCGAGCAGTGCTCCGGCGTGACCGCGCGCGAAGATGTCCGGCGACACGACGACGTGCGCGGAGAACACCGGAGCACCCGAAGTGATCGCCCACACGTGCACGTCGTGAACCGCGACCACTCCGTCTGTGCCGAGGATGTGTTTGCGGATCTCGGCCACGTCAGTCGACGCGGGCGCCGACTCGCTGAGCACGCGCACCACCTCGCGCAGCAGGCTGAGCGCGCGAGGAACGATGAGCGCCGCGATGACGAGCGACGCGATGGCGTCGGCCCAGCCGATCCCGGTGGCCAGAATGACCACTGCAGCGGCGATCGTGGCGAGCGAGCCCAGAGTGTCACCGAGCACTTCGAGGTACGCGCCACGCATGTTGATGGATGCCTGCGCTCCACCTCGCAGCACCAACAGCCCGGCCACATTGCCGGCGAGCCCGATCACGGCGACCACGAGCATCCAGTCGCCCTGCACGTCCGGATGCCCGCCCAGACGGAACGCCGCACCAATCGCGACAGACACGGCCACACCGATCAGGATGAGGGAATTCACGAGCGCACCGAACACCTCGACCCGCCGGAATCCGAACGTCTGGCGATCGGTGGCAGGACGAGCGGCGACCGTCGCGGCGACGAGTGCCACGATCAGGCCGACCAGGTCGCTGACGAGATGTCCGGCGTCTGCGAGCAGCGCGAGGGATCCGCTGAGGAGCGCGCCGATGATCTCGAGCACGAAGACACCGAGCACGATCGCGATGACGACCACCAGGCGGCGCCTGCTGGATGCGTGAGCGCCGTGGTCGTGACCGACGCCGTGATCGTGGGAATGCGACATGTCTCTTCAAGGGTAGGCGCGCGTCCAGGGCCCCGATCTGGTGGCTACTCCCCCGCGAGCAACTCGTGCAGCACCGGAACCATCGCGCGGAATGCCCGCGCGCGGTGGCTGTCCGCGTTCTTGACGTCGGAGTCGAGCTCGGCAGCCGTGTGCGTCGAACCGTCGGGCACGAATGCGGGGTCGTAGCCGAACCCGTTGGTCCCGCGCGGTTCGCGCGCTAGCGTGCCGTCCCATTCCCCCTCCACGGTGCGCTCGTCGGCGACGCGGCCGTCTTCGGCAGGTCTCACGAGTGCGATGGCGCAGGTGTAGTGCGCACCGCGGTGACGGTCGGGCACGTCGGCCACCTGAGCGAGGAGCAGAGCCAGGTTTCCGGCGTCGTCGCCGTGCCTGCCGCTCCAGCGTGCGGAGAACACGCCTGGCGAGCCGCCGAGCACGTCTACGCAGATGCCCGAGTCGTCCGCGAGCGCGATGAGGCCGGTGTGCTCCGCCGCGACGCGCGCCTTGATCAACGCGTTCTCGGCGAACGTCACCCCGTCTTCGACCGGCTCCGGCCCGTCGTACTCGACGAGTTCGACCTGGGGCATGCGCTGCGCGATGATCGCGCCGAACTCCTCGAGCTTGTGCTTGTTGTGCGTCGCGAGCACGACACGGACCCGATCATCCGTTCGGATGCCCGTCTGCCGCACCTCGCTCACGACCCGGCAGCGTCGGACCCGCTGCTCGCCGTGGCCTGCTGGGCACCACTACGGCCGGCCTCGCCTTCGGACGAGCCGTCACCGAGAGCCCGGGATTGGAACGAGGCCAGCTCGCGGCACCCGTTCTCCGCGAGGTCGAGCAGGGAGCCGAGCTCGCGACGGTCGAACGGTGCACCCTCGGCGGTTCCCTGCACCTCGACGAAGAGGCCACGACCTGTGACGACGACGTTCATGTCCGTTTCGGCGCGTACGTCTTCGACATATGCCAGATCGAGCATGGGCTCGCCGTCGATGATGCCGACCGACACTGCGGAGACGCTGTCGATGAGCGGTGTCGCGCGCTGCGCGATGAACTTGCGCTCCTTGCCCCACGCCAGCGCATCCGCGAGCGCGACGTAGGCACCGGTGATGGCCGCCGTGCGGGTGCCGCCGTCTGCCTGCAGCACGTCGCAGTCGAGCACGATCGTGTTCTCTCCGAGCGCCTTCATGTCCACGACCGCACGGAGGCTGCGACCGATCAGGCGGCTGATCTCGTGCGTCCGGCCACCGATGCGTCCCTTCACCGATTCCCGATCGGTGCGCTCGTTGGTCGATCGCGGGAGCATCGAGTACTCGGCGGTCACCCAGCCCTTGCCCTTACCGGTCAGCCAACGCGGAACGCCGTTCGTGAAGGATGCCGTGCACAGCACGCGCGTGCGCCCGAACGAGATGAGCGCACTCCCCTCCGCCTGTTCGTTCCAGCCCCGCTCGATGGTGATCGGGCGCAACTGGTCGGTCGTTCTGCCGTCGGCTCGGATGGTCTCGCTCACCGCTCCACCTTATCGGCGAGCGCGGGCCTATCGGCGGGCGTGGGCCTATCGGCGGGTGTTGGCCTATCGGCGAGCGTCGAACCCGGGCAGATCGATCGCGCCGGTGCGCACGACGTCGACGACCGGCACCTCGGTGCCGAGCATCCGGTGCGCGAGCCGCACGAAGGCTTCTGTGTCGTCGCCGGTCGCCTCGTACCGGATGCTCGGCTCGCTCGCCGCCGTGCGCTCCAGTCCTTGCGACACCAGCACCCGGTACACGTCGTTCGCCGTCTCCACATCGCTGGAGACCAGCGACACTCCCTCGCCCATCACGTACGAGATCGCGCCTTTGAGGAACGGGTAGTGCGTGCACCCGAGCACCAGGGTGTCCACACGGGCGTCTTGAAGCGGACGCAGGTATCCCGCCGCGACATCCAGCAGCTCTGGTCCGCTCGTCACGCCCGCCTCCACGAATTCCACGAAACGCGGACACGCCTGCGTGAAGAGCTGCAGCGACGGAGCGGCGGCGAAGGCGTCCTCGTAGGCGCGGGAATTCACCGTTCCGACGGTGCCGATCACCCCGACGCGGCCGCTGCGCGTCGTGGCGACGGCCCGGCGCACAGCGGGCTGGATCACCTCGACGACGGGAACGTCGTAACGTTCGCGCGCGTCCCGCAGCATGGCTGACGATGCGGTGTTGCACGCGATAACCAGCATCTTGACGCCCTGATCTACCAGGAAGTCCAGCGCCTCGAGCGCGAGTGCGCGCACCTGCGCGATCGGCTTCGGGCCGTACGGCGAGTTCGCCGTGTCGCCGACGTACAGCACCGACTCGTTCGGCAGCTGGTCACGCACGGCGCGGGCGACGGTGAGCCCGCCCACGCCCGAATCAAGGATGCCGATCGGAGCGTCTGTCACAGTCCTCCAGGATACGGCCGCCACCTGCTCCAATAGGCTGAGGCACGTGACGCCACCGCACGAGCGCCGCTCCTCCGCGCTACTCACGGACCGCTATGAACTCACCATGCTCGACGCCGCCATGCTCTCCGGCACCCACGAACGCGAGTGCGTGTTCGAGGTCTTCGCACGTTCGCTGCCGGGCGGACGTCGCTACGGCGTCGTCGCTGGTACGGGACGGCTGCTCGAGCTGATCGAGCGATTCCGGTTCGAGGATGCAGAACTCGAGTGGCTGCGCGACAACCGCGTGGTGCGCGACGAGACGCTCGACTGGCTGGCCGACTACCGGTTCAACGGCACGATCCGCGGCTATCGGGAAGGCGAACTGTACTTTCCGGGGTCGCCGATCCTCGTCGTGGATGCCCCGTTCGGTGAGGGCGTGCTGCTGGAGACCCTGGCGCTGAGCGTGCTGAACCATGACTCCGCGATCGCCAGCGCGGCCGCGCGCATGGTCTCTGCCGCAGCTGGACGGCCCTTGGCCGAGATGGGCTCTCGGCGCGCACATGAAGAGGCGGCGATCGCCGCTGCCCGTGCCGCCTACATCGCGGGGTTCAGCGCGACGTCCAACCTCGAGGCCGGCCGCACCTGGGGCATCCCCACCATGGGCACCGCCGCGCACGCGTTCACCCTTCTGCACGACACCGAAGAGGATGCCTTCCGCGCGCAGGTGCGCTCCCTCGGTCCCGGAACCACGCTTCTCGTGGACACCTACGATGTGCACAAGGCGATAGAGACCGCCGTCCGCGTCGCGGGGACCGAGCTGGGGGCCGTGCGGCTCGACTCGGGCGATCTGCCGGTGCTCGTCGGGTCGGTGCGGGCACAGCTGGACGCACTCGGTGCTCGCAACACCCGCATCACCGTGACGAACGACCTGGACGAGTTCGCCATCGCCGCGCTGCGCGCCTCGCCCGTCGATTCCTATGGAGTGGGTACGTCGCTGGTGACCGGATCCGGTGCGCCGACGGCCGGCATGGTGTACAAGCTCGTTGCGCGGAAGGATGCGGCCGGCGCGTGGGTGCCGGTCGCCAAGGCATCCACCGGCAAGGCGTCCATCGGCGGAGCCAAGGTGCCCGTGCGGGCGATCGACAAGCTCGGTATGGCATCCGCAGAGGAGATCCACGTGCTGCAGAGCGCGACCCCGATGCCGGCGGGCCGCCACCTGCACGTGCCGCTCATGCGCGACGGCGTCGCCGGGCGCGAGTATCTCGGCGCGGCGGGCGTCGAGGCGGCGCGACGCCATCACGCGATAGTGCGGGAGGAACTGCCCGAATCGGCGTTCCGGCTCGGGCGTGGCGAGCCGGCCCTGCAGACGGAGTACGTCTGAGATGCGCTACTCGTCGCTGAGACCCTCGTAGATCTTCTTGCACTCCGGGCATACCGGGAACTTCTGGGGGTCGCGATTCGGCGTCCACTTTTTGCCGCACAGCGCGATGACCGGCTTGCCGGTGACCGCGGACTCCAGGATCTGCTCCTTGCGCACGTAGTGCGAGAAGCGCTCGTGGTCGCCCGGCTCCATCTGCTCGTTCTGGGTCAGCTCCTCGAGCTCGCGGTCGAGGGTGGCCAGGCCGCCGCCGTCGGGTGCCGCGCCGGGACCGCCGGGTTCTGCGATGCTGTTGTCGACCATCCCGACAGCTTAACCGAGCGGCCGCCGGACGTCAGGCGTTGCGCAGTGCGAACGCCATGATCTCGGGTCCCCTGCGGTTGTAGGCGACTGCGCCGAGCAGCACGCCCGCGACGAAGAGGACGACTCCGATGCCGAGCCCGGTCCACAGGCACATCGTGAACCACTCCGGGCTCTGTACGACGCCGAGCACCATCATGGCGATGGGCGCTCCCGCGAACAGCGCGGTGAGCAACAGGCTCGCGAACTGCGCGAACGTCGCCGCTCCGCCTGTGTGCTGCGGATGCGCGAACGCGCTGTCACCGGGGCGCGGAGCCGCATACGGCGTGAGCGCCGACGACACGCTGGAGAGTCCGAGTCCGGTCAGCACGAGGCACACGCTCACGCCCGTCACCGCGGGCAGAACGTCCCAGTTCCCATACGCGAGCACCGTGAGGATGCTCCCCACCGCGACCACGGGAACCGCGATCAGCACCACGGGCGCGAGGCGGCCGAGGCGATCGGGAACACCGCGGGTTCCGGAGGCGATGTGCAGCCAGATGGCCGTTCCGTCGTACGCGATGTCGTTGTGCGCCACCCACCCGACGAACAGGCAGATCACGGGCAGCGGGATGAGTGCGAGGTCGTGCGGCCGCACAGCGCCGGAGATGAGCAGCGCCGCCACCATGATGAGCGGGAACAGCGGGACGAGCACGAGCTGCACCCAGTAACGCGAGTCGCGACCCCAGTAGGTGAGGCTGCGGGCGGCGATCGCACCTGCCGGGCGCGCGGGCATCCTACCGAACCAGCCCAGACCGACGTAGGTCTTCACCGACACCTGCCGATCGGGCGTGACGACCATGTGGCGCACCAGGGCCCACCACGCGCCGGCGACGATGGCGAGCGTCACGATGGCGATCAGTAGCTTCAGCACGGCCAGGCCCCATCGACCGGCTGCAGCGTCGCCGCCCACCGACCAGGCGGCCCCGAAAGGCGTCCAGCTCACCCAGTTCGCTGCGGAGTGCACGACCCGGAGACCGTCTCGGCTCCAGTTCAGGGTCGCCAGGAAGAACGCGACAGGCAGAAGCATGACCACGATCAGCACCGCGACCGTCGCGCTGAACTCCCGGGCGCGACGCGTCGACAGCGCGAACGCGGCAACGGATGACGTCAGTCGCGCCGCGAGCATCCACGTCGGCACGCAGATCACCGCCGCGATGAACGCGAGCACGGCCGCGCCCGGGGATCTCGACCACGTCACCACGGTGAACAACGAGCACACGAGAAGCACGAGCGCCGGCACCGATGCCAGCGCCGCGGCGCCCAGCCCGACAGCGATCTGCCGTGACTCGAGGCCCAGCATGGCGTACGACCGCGGGTCGAACGTCCCGTCGTGCCTGCTGAACAGCGGCACGAGCAGGAAGCACAAGGCGGCGGCGCCGCCGGCGATCACGAGGATGTCGCGCACCAGCTGCCCGTCGCTGGCAGTGCGCGCCGACGCCAGAACCCCGCAGACGACGACGGTCAGCGCCGCCGTGTAAAGCAGGCCGACGACCAGTCCGAACGCGTGCCAGCCGCCCCGACGGAATCCGCTGCCGAGCGACGCCAGCTTCAATCGGAGAAACTGTGCAACCATTCGAGCCCCTCCACGGCCTTGCGGCCGCCTGCGAGTTCGATGAAGTGGTCCTCGAGCGTCTTCTCTCCGCGCACCTCGTCCACGGGTCCGGAGTCGAGCACGATACCGCCGACGATGATGGCGACGCTGTCGCAGATGCGCTGCACGAGGTCCATGCCGTGGCTGGACAGCAGCACGGTGCCCCCGGCATCCACGTACCGCTGAAGGATGCCCGTGACGGTCGCCGCCGACACCGGATCGACCCCCTCGAACGGTTCGTCGAGCACCAGAAGTCTGGGCGAGTGGATCATGGCCGCGGCCAGCGACACCTTCTTCGTCATGCCGGCCGAGTAGTCCGCGACCAGACGCCCCATGGCGTCTTCGATGCCGAATGCGGCGGCGAGGTCGGCTGAGCGCTGCCGGGTGGTGGAGGCGTCGAGCCCGCGCAGCGTTCCTGCGTAGTACAGAAGCTGCGCGCCGGTGAGCTTGTCGAAGGTGCGCAGGTGGTCGGGCAGCACCCCGATGGCGCGTTTCGCGGCTCGCGGATGCTTGCGGGCATCCACACCGTTGACAAAGACGGCACCGGAGTCGGCCCGGAGCAGGCCGGTCACGATGGACAGTGTGGTGGTCTTGCCGGCGCCGTTCGGTCCGACGATGCCGTACATCGATCCGGCACGGATGCTGAGGTTGACGCCGTCGACCGCGACCACGTCGCCGTACCGCTTGTGCAGACCTGTGACCGCCAGCACCACCGGCGCCGTCGTCGGCGGAGCCGGCCGCGCGGGCGGGTAGGCCCGGGTCTCGGCCGCGCGGCGCGCACGCGGGGGCGGCGAGGTTTCGAGTCCGGTCGCGGATGAGTCGTCCTGGCGCGTCAGCGTCGAGCGATCGATCGTCTCCTGCAGGAACTCGTCCTCGGGCGCACGCGCATTGAGCGTCTCTTCTCGCCGATCAGGTTCGAGCTGCTCCACGGACGGTGCGCGGCTAGGCGTGTCGTCCGCCTCGGTCTCCCGCACCAACTCCGCCAGCAGGTCGGGGCCGCCCTCTTCCACCTCTCGCTCGGCCTCAGCGTGCGCCGCCGCAGCTGCAGCGGCCCGTCGCCGTCGTCCGAAGAGTGTGATGCGCTGGCGGGATCCGGTGTTCTCGTCGACTGTCGAGGACAGCACAGGCATCGGTCCCGTGTCGACGTTGTCGTGATCCGGCTCGGGGGCCTTCGGCTCGACCGTTCTCGGCTCCGCGGTCTGAGGCTCGACTGTTGTCGGCTCCGCTGCCTTCGGCTCGGGCTTGCGCGGTTCCACAGTCTTCGGCTCAGTAGTTCTCGGCTCGGCGACCGCAGGAGTCCTCGGCTCGACGACGACGGCGGGCCGAGCCGAGGTCGAGATGCCGGCTCCCTTCGTCGCCCGGGTCACCGTGCCGCGCGCGCGGGAGGAGCCCCTCGGACCGCGCGGTCCCGTGGCCGTCACGACGGCGGCAGGTTCGCCCCCAGCAGCATCGGCCACGACGGAGGTGTCCGCGGCAGCCCCGGTCGCGCGAGGCCTCCCACCACGGCGAGCATCGCTCGACTTCGCGCCACGCGTGCCGACAACGGGGGCGTCGCCTGATGAGCCGGAACTGGGAGTATCCGTTCCACTCACCGTCTGGGCGCCACCCGCGATTGTCGTCTGCGGGTCTTCTTGCACGCGCCTTACCCCCGTTACCGTGGTCCCCTCGAACGCTCTACGCTAACGTACCAATCTTCGTCGGAACACCCCTGGATGGACCCATCGTTCTCTGCTGTCATGGTGCCTGCGCCACAAGGTGTGGCTCCCGTCGAACATCCCGTTCTGATCCTCCGAAACTCAGGTGGAACAGGCAGACATTCAGGCGGCCGGCCGACATCCGCTTTCTAAGAGCACTCCCATAAAACGATCACGAAACGGCAACGCCCCGCATTCGGGGCGCAGAGAGCCGGTAGATTCGATTTCGGCACAACGCGGTGTCTTTGTACACACGCATCAGTGACACTTCGGTGAACGGAAGCGGTCGGCGCGGAAACGCACCTCCAAGATTCACTGCCGATCGGCTGTCATCCGCAAGTCACACAGTTCAACTCATGGGGGGTCGACTATGCGCACGAATGACAGGAGACGAAACGTGACCACCGCACCGCAGGTCGTGATTCTCGCGGCAGGTATGGGCAGCCGGCTCGGGCGTTCGCTCCCGAAGCCGCTGACGGAGCTCAGTGACGGCCGCACGATCATGCAGCAGCAGTTCGACAATATCCACGCCGCCTTCGGACCGAAGGTCAAGGTCACCATCGTTGTCGGCTACAAGCTCGAGCACATCGTCGAGGCCTTCCCGGACGCGTCCTTCGTCTACAACGAGCAGTACGACCAGACCAACACGTCGAAGAGCCTCATGCGTGCGCTCAAGTCGAGCAGTAACGGTGGCGTGCTCTGGATGAACGGCGACGTCGTCTTCGACCCGGGTGTGCTGGTGCGCGCTGCGGCCGCGATCGCTCGTGATCAGTCCTTCGTCACGGTGAACACCGCCAAGGTCTCCGACGAAGAGGTCAAGTACACCACCGGCGCCGAGGGCTACATCGAAAAGCTCTCGAAGACCGTCAAGGGCGGACTCGGCGAGGCCGTCGGCATCAACTACGTCTCCAGTCACGACAAGGCCGCACTGCTGCATCACCTGCAGCGCGTCGACGACCAGGACTACTTCGAGCGCGGCCTCGAGCTGGCCATCCAGCACGACGGAATGCTCGTGGAGCCCATCGACATCTCCGACCTGTACGCGGTCGAGATCGACTTCGCAGAAGACCTGGAGCGCGCGAACCTCTTCGTCTGAACCAACCGCTCCACAATGTGACGGATGCCGTCGGCCCGCTGGGTCGGCGGCATCCGTCTTCTGCTCAGCCGGTCATCGCTACGATCGTGGAGTGACGATCTCTGCCGCCGCGCGACCGACCGAGCGCATTCAGCGGTCGCCGGTCGGGCGCTACCGGCATTCACTGTGGTTGCTGACCAAGCGCGACCTGCACGTGCGCTACGCGACGAACGCGCTCGGTTACGTGTGGTCGATTCTCGACCCACTGCTCATGGCGGGCATCTACTTCCTCGTCTTCACCGTGATCTTCCACCGCGGTGGCATCACCGAGGAGCCGTACATCGTCTTCCTGCTCTCCGGGATGCTGCCGTGGACGTGGTTCAACGGGGCCGTCTCCGACTTCACCCGGGCGTACAGCCGAGACGCCAAGCTCATCCGTTCCGTAGCGATTCCGCGCACGATCTGGATCAACCGCATCGTGCTCAGCAAGGGCATCGAGTATCTCTTCTCGCTTCCCGTGCTGGCGTTCTTCGTCATCGTCACCGGGGCACAGGTGCACTGGCAGCTCGCGCTCATGCCCCTTGCGCTCCTCATCCAAGCTGTGCTGCTCATCGGCCTGGGGCTGCTGGTCGCCCCACTCGTGATGTTCTTCCGCGACCTCGAGCGCGTCGTCAGGCTGCTGCTACGTCTGCTCTTCTACGTCTCCGCCGTGCTCTATCCGGCGACCGCGGTGCCCAAAGACTTCCCGATCTTCAAGGTGTTCTCGGATCTGAATCCGCTGGTGGGCCTGTTCGGCATCTACCATTCGGCGTTCTTCCCGAACGACTTGCACTGGGACCTGGTGCTCAGTTCGGCGATCGGCAGCGTGATCTTTCTCATCATCGGCTGGCTGGTCTACTCCCGCACGATCCGCAGCGTGCTGAAGGAGATGTGATGACGACTTCGACCACCACCGGCACGATGATCGAGGCGACGGATGTCGGCATCCGCTTCAAGAGGAACCGTTCATCGCGTCGTAGCTTCAAGGATCTGTTCTCGTCGCGTCAGCGCCGGTCGAAGCCCGACGAGTTCTGGGCTCTGCGCAACGTGTCGTTCGCCGTGCCCGCGGGTGAGGCCGTCGGTGTTGTCGGACGCAACGGGCAGGGCAAGTCCACGCTGCTGAAGTTGGTGGCCGGCGTCATCCTGCCCGACGAGGGCACGGTCGAGGTGAAGGCGGGAACCGCCCCGCTCATCGAGATCACCGGCGGCTTCGTCGACGACCTGAGCGTGCGCGACAACGTCTACCTGACCGCAGGACTCCACGGCATGTCCAAGGCGGAAATCGACGAGCGATTCGACGACATCACCGGCTTCGCCGACATCGGCAACTTCCTGGACACGCCGTACAAGCACCTCTCCAGCGGCATGAAGGTGCGCATTGCGTTCGCAGTGATCACGCAGCTCGACGAGCCGATCCTCATCGTGGACGAGGTGCTCGCAGTGGGTGACCGCATGTTCCGGGAGAAGTGCTACAAGCGCATAGAGGAGATGCTCAGCCAGGGTCGGACGATGTTCTTCGTCTCGCACAACGAGAAGGAGATCCGTCGCTTCTGCACCCGCGGCCTCTATCTCAACGACCACGGGCTCGCGCTCGACTCCGACATCGATTCCGTTCTGGCGCGCTACAACAGCGATTACGGCGCCTGAGGCGTCCCAGTTCAGACCGGCTCTCTCCGTGCACAGAAGACCGGTCGAAGAGGGCATCCACAGCGGATGCCGGCTCGTCGGATGCCCCGCCTAGCCTCCCTGCATGACCACGACTCGACCCGACGAGCCCACCGAGGACTCGACCCTCGCGTACCCGGTTCCGTTCGCCTTCGACCGCAGCTCTCCCCCGCGCTATCGACTGCGCAACGCAAGTCTGGAGACACTGACCGGCGTGAGGTTCTCCCTCCTCGGTGCGGGCAGCATGCCCGTGCAGGCACCGATCACGCTCGAACCGGGCGCGGTCGCCGAGATCCCGATCTACGGGCAGGATCTCGCGCGGTCGACAGTTCTCGTCGTGCGATGGCACCGGGCCAACGGCGACGAGTACCTGTGGCGAGCGAGCTTCTGACGCGCGCTAACGCATCCGTTGGCGCGCCTCGAGCCATTCCTTGGCAGTGACGTTGTGCTGATGGCCCGGGTAGTCCGCCGTCGTCAGCCCCTGCAGCAACTCCCCCGGTTCGACTCCGAGCACGGTGGAGATTCGGATGATCGTCTCCATGTTCGGGTTCGCGCGACCGCGTTCGAGCTTGCCGTAATTGGTCGGGTGGATCTCCGCGAGGTGCGCCACCTCTTCCTGGCTCAGCGCCAGCCCGGTGCGGATGGCGCGCAGCCGCTTCCCGAAGACGCCAGCGGCGTTGGAGAACGGCTCGACCACGCCTTCTTGTCTACGAATCAGGCAGCGTTCGTATCCAGAGTGTTCGTGCCCTATTGGGTGAGGTTCGTAGAGAATCTAGCGAGCAGAGGCTCGCAGGACGAACTCGCCCGGCGACCGCTACGCTCCTTCGTCTTCGCGGAAGACCAGGGGGTTCGGGCTCTCCCAGCCACGAGCGGCCGCGACGCGCTCGGCCTCCTGATCCATCGCATCCTGCGGCTTTCCGGCGCGACGACGCGTCGCCCAGCGGAACGTCAGCGCACGAGCGGCAGCCAGGTCGCCGACATCTGTGCGTTCGGAAACGCGCACGCACATCGCGAACCAGCGCTCGGCGTCATCCAGCCTTCCGAAGTAGGCCAGCTCCTCACCCACCCGCTCGAGCACCGTCCACGGAAGCGCACTCGCATCCTCACGAACGAGAGCACGTGCTTCCTTCACAACGTCTGTCACCTCGTCACCTCGGTCGAGTGTGAGAAGCGCCGTCACGAGGTCGGGGACGGCATCGAATGAGTCGGGGTCGCCGCTGGCCTTTGCGGCGCGCGCCAGTTCGAGGGCCCGCGGCGCATCGCCCAGGGTCAAGGAGTGCTCCGCCGCGATGCAGAGCAGGTGAGCGCGCGTGATGCCATCCAGCTCGATGTCCGCGCTGTAGGTCCATTCGATCAGCGTCTCGATACGCTGCCGCAGCATGTCGTCGCGTGATTGACCCTTCGCGGGCCGGGAGACCTCGAGGGCGCGGACGTCGTCTTCGGTGATCGTGCGAGGCACCCGTCTCACTCCTCGTCGGACTCGAGCTCGGCCGCGTAGCGCTCGATGATGATCGCGGCCGCGTCGTCGAGGGTGTCGCGCGGCATCCCGAGCTCGGAGCGAACACGTGCTCGGCCGATCAGCATCGACTCGTACTGCGACTCCGAGCCCGCGACGTTGCCGCTGTCCATCGCGCGGATGCCCATCGAGTACCAGCGCTGCGCCTGCTTGAACTCATCGACGAGTTCGAAGAAACCACCCAGCACCAGGAACGTATTGAGCTGCCGCGGGGACTCCTTGCGCAAGGCGTCCGCGAGCTCGAGTGCGGCATCCGTCTGACCGCCCTGGTACAGCGCCTGCACGATCAGGGCACGCGGATCGACGTAGGCGGGACCGCCGTCGTCCCGGGCCGCCTCGTACATGCGCAGCGCCTCGGCGTGGTCGCCCGCATAGCCGAAGTCCTCGCCGGCCTCGATCAGCACGGCTGCGCGCGAGACGTCGTCTGCCAGGCGATAACGGTCGGTCTCCATCGCCCACGCACGCAAGGTCTCGGCGATGGAGCCGTCCGCTCGGTCGGCGCGGAGGCGCACGTCGTCGAAGTCGTTCTGCGTGATCAGGCGAGGCACCCGGCCAGCTTAGGAGAAACCACCCAAGGTGCAGTCCCGCGGTCGCCTATGCGGCGTGCGGAATAGGTCCCGTCCGTAGACTCGGAAGCATGGCTCGCTCCAAGAAGGTCAAGCCGTTCGTCGGCGTCACCGGCACGAGCACAGCTCGCGGTGTCGCCATCCCGACCCGGCTGAACCGCGGGGTCGACCGCTTTCTCGCCGTGCAGCGACCCGTCGTGCTGGCGCATCTGAGGAGCATCAGACGCAGGCATCCGGATGCCGCACCCGGCGAAGTCGCGTACATCCTGGGCCGGCGCTACCTTGCGGCCGTCACCACGAGTGGTGCAGCGGTAGGTACGACGGCCGTAATCCCGGCGGTCGGCACCGTCACGACGCTGGCGCTCTCGGCGGTCGAGACCGCGGCGTTCCTCGAGGCGACGGCGCTGTTCGCTCAGTCGATCGCCGAACTGCACGGCCTGCCTGTGGACGACCCGGAACGCGCCCGCGCGCTGGTGCTGGCTCTCATGCTCGGCAAAGAGGGATCCGACCTCGTGCGTCAGTGGGGCGTGGAGCTGACCCAGCGTGAGGTCACCCGCGAGGTGTACTGGCGGCAGGTGGTCTCCAGCAGCATCCCGCGCGTCGTCATCGGCCCGCTCGTGCAACGCCTTCAGTCCGCTGCGGCGAAGCGGCTTGCAACGAAGGGGACGGCGAGCATCCTCGGCAAAGCGCTTCCGTTCGGCATCGGCGCCGTCGTCGGCGGAGCGGGAAACCGCATCACGGGATCCCGGGTCGTGCGATCCGCGCACGTCGCGTTCGGGTCGCTGCCCGAGGTCTTTCCTGCGGCACTGGACGTTGCGGCGGCAGAGGAACCTGTCGACGGAGCCGAGCTGGTTGTCGTCGAGTAACGGCGGTTTCGGTACGCCCGCTTCGCAGCGCGCGACGCAATCGACTACTGCAGTTCAGACGACGGGCGGGCGCCCGGCCAGGGTCATGCGCCACACGGTGCGCCAGCGGATCGGGCGTCGTTCGCCGGGGTCGTCTCTCCAGCCCGCCGCCCAGCCGGCGAACCAGGGGCGCAGCGTCTTCGGGTTGCGGCCGCCACGCAGGAGTTGCACGCCCGTCCACGTCGCCACATACACGGGCGCGAGCACGGCAGGAAGGTTGCGCCTTGCGACCCACACCCGGTTGCGCGCGTTGCGCCAGTAGAAGTCCCTGTGCCGGGTCGTCGGCACGTTCGGATGCCGTGCCTCCAAGTCGCCCGCGTACCAGGCACGTTTGCCCTGGTCCCAGACACGCCACGCGAGCTCGATGCCCTCGTGGGCGTAGAAGAACGGCCCGGCCCAGCCGCCCACCGCCTCGAACACGCTGCGTGGCATCACGATCGCGCCCTCGACGAGCGAGAAGACAGCGCTCGGCCGTGCAGGATCCCCCTTCCGCATGCGCGGGACCCAGCGGCGCGGTGGGATCGAGTCGTCGATCGTGCGCACCCGCGGCTGCAGCACCCCGATCGTGCGGTCGGCACGGAAGCGGGCGATGGCATCGATAAGGAACGTCTCGGATTCGACGTATTCGTCGTCGTCCAGAAAGAACAGGAACTCCCCCGTCGTCTCCGGCACACCGGCATTGCGGCCGGCAGGGATGCCGAGGTTCTCGGGCAGCCCGAGCGCTTTCACCCGCGCCGGCAGGCCGGTCGGCCTCCAGCCGTTGCCCACGCAGACGATGTCGACCTCGACGTCGCGCTGTGCGAGAACGGATGCCAGTGCCTGCGCGAGTTCCCGCGGCCGTGTTCCCTGCGTGAGCACCACGACGCCGACCGTGGGCACGCCGGAGCTCATGACTTGAGCCGCTTCGAACTCATGATCGCCAGGAAGTGACCGATCAGCCCCAGGATCGCGAATGCGAGCAGTACGACGAGGTAGACACGTTCAGTGACCGGCGACCCGGTGAACAGGGCGATGATGGCGACGACGAACGTGAGCAGCGTCAGCTCGACGGAGTGGAACATCCGGTGGAATGGGAAGAACTTCACCGCGCGACGAGCCAAGGCGATGAGGCGGTGCTGCGGGGCGGCATCCGCTTCGGCATTGCCGAGCCGGGGCAGGCCGGCATAGGCACGTGCGACCCGGGTGAGATCGTTCAGCGCCTTGTTGAGCACGAGCACGAGGGCGAGCGCGAAGCCGAGCGTGGTCCACAGGTAGTCGTCCGGTGCCTCGAACGGCCACGCCGCGGCGCGCAGGCCGAGGACGATGGCGATGAACGTCTCCGTGGAGTAATGGCCGACGGCATCCAGGAAGTGCCCCGCCGGCGACGAACTGTTGCGCCATCTGGCGACCTCGCCGTCGCAGCAGTCGAACAGCATCTGCAGCTGGCCGAGCACGACGGCGATCAGTGCACCCCAGAAACCGGGGATGAGCAGGGCGGCCGCGGTGAGCCATCCGGTCAGGATCATGAAGCCCGTCACGCCGTTCGCGCTGATGCGGGTCTTCAAGAGCGTCCAGGTGAGATACGGCGAGATGTCGCGCAGGTAGAGGTGCGCCGTCCAGTGCTCGGCGTTGCGCCGCTGCCGCACCTCAGGCGGTTGCGTCACTTCGCGCAATTGGGCGATGGACGCCGGCCGGCGGTAGGAATCCGAAGCCGACACGCTACCTCCCGGATCGGCTGTGCAGGTCGTGCGACAGCTCGAAGAATCCGCCGATGAAACCGATGCCCCAGCTCAGGTGGATCGTCGGCACGACGATGACGAAACGCAGCATAGCGGGGGCCCCGTCTCGGGAGCCGATGGTGAACGAGGCTGCGAGAACGAACAGAAGATAGAGCACGGGAATGACGAAGGCCAGGGTCAGCCAGCCGAGCGGCGCTCCGATGATCAGACCGGCGATGCCCAGCAGGCCGACGATGACCGCTGCCGCGAGCAGGAGGACGAGCACGGGCGGCGCCAAGTAGCGCAATGAGTTCGCGGACGGGAAACGTCGCACGAGCTCGCCACGCCACATGCCGGTGGCGAAGAACTGGTTGACAAGCGAGCGGATGCTCGACCGCGGCTGATACGTCACCACAAGTCGCGGAGTGAACCAGACGGTGCCCCCGGCGGCTCGCAGGCGGCGGTTGAGCTCCCAGTCCTGGCCGCGACGCACGCCCTCGTCGAACAGACCCGCCGCCTCGAGGCGGTCACGCCGGAACGAGCCGAGATACGCGGTCTGCGCAGGGCCCTCCTTGCCGCCGACGTGGTGCTGCGTGCCGCCAAGGCCGGTCCGGGAACGGTAGGCACGGGCGACCGCCTTCTCGAAGGGGGTCGTGCCGCGGGCATCCATCAGTCCCCCGACGTTGTCGGCGCCTGTGAGCTGCAGCGTCTCGACGGCGATGCGGGTGTACTCGGGTGGCAGCAGCGAGTGCGCGTCGACACGCACCACGATCGGGTACGAGGATGCCCTGATCGCGGCGTTCAGTCCGGCGGAGGTGGACGCGACCGGGTTGGGCACGACGCGAACGTTCGGATGCTCGCGCGCGAGCTCGTCGAGCACGTCCTCGGTGCCGTCGGTGCTGGGTCCGACCGCGAGCGTGATGTCGTAGGGGCCCTGGTAGTCCTGAGCGAGAAGACGCTCCACCGCTGCGCGCACGTACGGCGCTTCGTTCAGCACCGGCATCACGTACGAGACACCTGGAAGTGCACCCGCCCTGTCGAGGGCGCTTTCGGCGCCTGAACTGCTGGCCTCGCCCATCACATCCGCTCGTCGAATCGTCGGCTCAGCCTATCAGCGCGATGAGAGCCGGCTCAGCGCCCTAGGGGGCAGAAACGATCGCGGGTTGAGTCCGATTGTTCGAACTCAACCCGCGGTGCCGTGCTCCGATTCAGTCGCTCGACAGCGTGCCCAGCGTGACGTCGACCTGCTTCGTCTGCCCGCCTCGGTCGTAGGTGAGCGTGGCCTTGCTGCCGCCGGCCAGTGCCCGAACCTGGGCCGTGAGATCGGTGGAGTCGGTGATCGGCTTGCCGTTGAAGTTGGTGACGATGTCACCGGCCTGCAGGCCCGCGTTCGCCGCCGCGCCGCCAGAGCTGACCGACTTGATCAGCGCACCCACCGTCGTCGCGTTCTTGTCCGACGTCGAGTCGGTGACCGTCGCGCCAAGCAGACCGCTCGTCGCTTTGCCGTTCTTGATGATGTCGTTCGCGACGCGCTGAGCCACGTTCGACGGGATGGCGAAGCCCACTCCGATGCTTCCGGACTGGCCGCTGGAGTCGCTCGACGAGTTCGCACTCGCGATCGCGACGTTGATGCCCATGACCTGGCCCTTGCCGTTGAGCAGGGGGCCGCCGGAGTTGCCCGGGTTGATCGCGGCATCCGTCTGGATGACAGGGAGCGAGATGGTGCTCTGTGCCGACGACTGGCCCTGGCTGTTGCCGTTCTGCCCGAAGTTCCAGAAGTTGAACGGGCTGTTGCCACCCTGGTCGTTCTGGTCCTGCTTGGGAGCCGCGGACGAGGCGATCGAGATGCTGCGGTTCAGCGAGCTGACGATGCCGTTGGTCACGGTGCCGGACAGGCCGAGCGGGGCGCCGATCGCGATGGTCTGGTCGCCGACGTTGACCTTGTCGGAGTTCGCGAACGTCACCGGCGTGAGGCCGCTGGCGTTCTGCAGCTTGATCACCGCGAGGTCGAGGATGGGATCGGTGCCGACCACCTTGGCCTGGTAGATCTTGCCGTCGTTCGTCGTCACGCTCACAGTCGGGTTGCCGGTGGACCCGTCGAGGGTCACCACGTGCGTATTCGTCAGGATGTAACCGTCGGAGCTGAGGATGACGCCCGACCCGGTGCCCGCTTCCTGGCCGCCCGTGACGTTGATCGTGACGACGCTCGGGCTGACCTTCGACGCCACCGCGGTGACGTTGGTGGCGGTCTGCGGGTCGTTCACCGTGACATTGGTCGCGCCCGTAGATGCCACAGGCCTACCCGTGTTCGAGTTCGCCGCATAGATACCGACCACGCCGGCACCGACGCCGCCGCCGAGGAGACCCGCGAGCACGAATCCGGTGATGAGCAGTCCGGCTCGGTTGCCCTTGCCGTCCTTCTGCCTGGCGGGCTTCGGTGCTTCACCCGGCTGCTGCTGCGCGTAGGGCTGCTGGCCCGCGTAGGTGGGCTGGCCGAATGCTCCGTGCTGAGGAGCCTGCTGGCCCGTCGGCTGACCCGCCTGCTGCGATGCGTACTGGTAGTGACCGGGCTGCTGCGGGTAGCCGGGCTGCTGGCCGTAGTGGTAGCCCTCCTGCGCGTACGGGTTCTGCGAGCCCTGCTCGGGCTGCGCCGGTGCCGGCGCGGCGGCAGTGTACGGCGGCAGTTGCTCCGTCGGCTGGGTCTGGTTGGCCTGGGCGTCGTGAGCGGACTGCTCGGCCGTGGGCTGATCAGCCGTCGACTGCTCCGCCGCGGACTGCGCGTCCCCAGGGTGCTGGACGGACTGCGCCGCCTCAGGGTGCTGGGCGGACTGCGCCGAGTCGGCAACCGAGTCCTGCGCGGGCGGCTGCTGCGGTGCCGTCTCCGGCGTCTCCGCGGGATCCTTCGGTGTGTCGGTCATCTGTCGTGCTCCTTCCAAGCACTCCAAGCATCCGCTGTCATGCTGGGCATCGCTTATGGGCAATCTGTGAACGGACTAGAACGATCCCATGGGACCGGAATGAGTGATTGGCTGACGCGCCGCGCCTGCGCGTAGCGATGTGCGGATATCGGTCCCCTTGCGTCAGCAGCCCGGGCCGCGCGGGTCAGCCTGACAGTTGCGCTGCACCAGCACGGTCTTCGCATCGGCTGCGATGACCGTGAACGTCGGTGCGGACAACGTCAGCGTACCCGGCACGTCTCGCCATGGACCGCCCCCGATTCGATATTGCGCGGTGTACTCCACGGTGAGGCTGACGCCGTAGCTGCCGGCCGCGGTGTAGACGTGGCTGGTGGGCGTCGGGCTGAACTCTGGGACGCCGAGTGAGCGCCATGTGGCACCGCCTGTCGCGGTCGATGCGTGTACGCCGTCGCCGTAGTCCCACTCGAAGCGCACCGGCGTGAAGCGCACGGTGGCGGGCTGTCCTGCCAGGGGTCCGGATGCCGTGTGGCGGCCGGCGCTGGACACGAAGTTCGCGTCGAGTCCGATGATCGCCCACCCGTTCGGCTCGCCGGAGACCGTCGGCTTCTGCGGATAGAACGACGCGAGAGCCGACATCGTGACGCCGCCCTGCACTTGCACGACAACGTTGCCGCCGCATGCCACCCCGGCCGGACAGGGGACGCCTGCTGGCGGGGTCGCGGCATTCGTGTCGTCTGACGCCTCGTCGTCTGACGCGTTGCCGTCGCTTGCACTCCCGTCGGAGCCGCCGTGCGCACCCACGTCGACGTGATCGCCGGCTATGGAGCCGGTGGAGCAGAGACCTGCCAGGGCTTCGCTGTAGGTGCACCCGGGCTCAGAGGCCGAGGCAGACAAGTTGCTGGATGAAGCGACGACCATGCTCATTGCGATGGCGGCTAGCAGAAGTCTTTGCCGGACCATACCTCGCTCCTTGCAACGAGCAGCTTCTGCCCCTGCGCTTGAAGAAAGACATCCATCGGCAACCGCGCAGGGCGATCGGCTGGAGTCACGTCTTGGCCATTCTGATCAAGCACCCGAGTTCCGGTCGTGTCCTGACACAAGAAAAGCTCGATCGCGCCGCGTGATCTGTCGTAGCTCCCCAACCTGGCGGAATCAAATGTCCCCGAGCCAGTGGTACGACGGTGGTTCGCACTGAAGGCTTCAAAGCCCTTCAACTCTCGTGGCAACTGGTCTGCCGTGACGTACGACCTGATCCGGTCGGGATCCTTGCCGCCGTCGTTGGCGATCGTATTGGACACGTGCTGATACGCGGCATAGGCATCCGTTGCGGCCTTCAGCGCTTCCGCGTCGGAGGCGAAGAGCGGCGTGTGTGGGGCGGTGGGCGTCGGCGAGGGGGTCGGCTGCGTGGGGCTACAGGCGGCCAGCGGCATCGCGAGGAGCGCGGCGATGGCCGCTGCGGGCATCCGTCGGCGCAGTGACATGGGGACAACCGTAGGACACGACGGTTTTCGAGGCAGGTGTTATCCACAGGCGGCACGGGCACGCATCCGTACGCAGTGGAAAACAGGCGCAGCCTCGACCGGCGCACTACCTTGAAAACACAGTCCGCGGCGAGGAGCAGCCGTGGACCACGAGGAGGCGGAGGAACGATGACGGCGTTGATTCCCGGCAACTGGCAGCGCGCGGCGCACGGTGCGGGACTCCTGAGCCCGGAGGGCACGGTGTCGGCGACGATCTTCGCTGAGATGAGCGCTCTTGCCTCGCGAACCGGAGCGCTCAACCTCGGGCAGGGGTTCCCCGACGAAGACGGACCGGCCGAGGTGCTCGACATGGCAGTGCGGAGCATCCGTGACGGTGTCAACCAGTATCCGCCGGGCATCGGGATGCCCGTTCTGCGCGAGGCGATCGCCGAACACCAGCAGCGCTTCTACGGGCTCACCATCGATCCGGATCGCGAAGTGCTGGTCACCGCGGGCGCGACCGAGGCGATCGCCGCAACGCTGCTCGCACTGCTGCAGGACGGCGACGAGGTCGTGACGTTCGAGCCGTTCTACGACTCGTACGGAGCGATCATCGCGTTGGCGGGCGGCATCCATCGCACGGTGGCCCTGCGGGCGCCGGACTTCGAGCCGGATCTCGACGAGTTGCGATCGGCAGTGACCGACAGGACCAGGGTCATCCTGGTGAACGATCCGCACAACCCGACGGGCACCGTATTCGGACGCGAGACGCTCGAGACCATCGTGGAGCTCGCGCACGCGCACGACGCCGTCATCGTGACGGACGAGGTGTACGAGCACCTCACGTTCGATCGGCCGCACATTCCGATCGCCACACTTCCCGGCGGCCGGGATCGCACGGTGACGATCTCCTCGGGCGGCAAAACGTTCAACACCACGGGCTGGAAGATCGGCTGGCTGACCGCTCCCCCAGCGCTCGTGACGGCGATCACCGCGGTGAAGCAGTTCCTCACCTACGTGAACGGCGCGCCATTCCAGCCCGCTATCGCGGCAGGGCTGAGGATGCCCGATTCCTTCTTCACCGAGATCGCCGCGACACTCGCCGCGAAGCGCGACCTGCTCTCGGCCGGCCTGGAAAGCGCCGGGTTCCGGGTCTTCCCGTCGCACGGCTCGTACTTCGTCGTGGCGGATGCCGCACCCCTCGGCTACGCGGATGCCGTCGCCTTCTGCCGCGAACTCCCCTCACTCGCCGGAGTGGTCGGTGTTCCGATCAGCGCGTTCTGCGGACCGCGTACGCGCGAAGAAGCGGCATCGCTCGTGCGCTTCGCGTTCTGCAAACGCGTCGACGTGCTCGAGCGAGCTGCAGCGCAACTTGCTCGCCTCGGTCAGGCCCTCGGCACGACGGCGTAACGGCGCAGGGACAGCGCAGGATTCAGGGTTCGCACCTGACCGAGTCGCTCGCGATCGATCAAGGCGAGGGCGAGCCCGGGCTGCTCACCGGCATCCGCCAGCACGACACCCATCGGGTCCACGATCAGGCTCGAGCCGATACTGACGCCCCCTACTTGGTCGGCTGCGGCGACGAACACGGTGTTCTCGATCGCCCGCGCCGTGATCAGCGTGCGCCAATGATGCTCCTTGAGCGGGCCGCGCACCCACTCGCTCGGCACGACGACGATATCGGCACCGGCATCCACGATGGTGCGCGTGATCTCCGGGAAGCGCAGGTCGTAACAGGTCTGGAGTCCGACAGTCAGACCTTCGACGCTGAACACCTGCGGCGCCTCGAGCGGTCCGGGTTGCACAACATCGGACTCGCGGACGCCGAAAGCGTCGTACAGGTGCTGCTTGCGGTACACCGCGCGGATGCCCGAGCCCGGCGCTACGGCCGCGAGCGTGTTGGAGAAGCGGTGCGGATCATCCGTGCGCTCGGCGAAGCCCGCGACGATCGTGAGCCCGAGTTCATCCGCCAACCGTGCGAGGGAACTCGTAAAAGGGCCGTCGAGCGGCTCGGCATGGTCGAGGAACCGGGCGTCGACCGGATCGACGAAGTACGACGAGTACTCCGGGAAGACGACAAGCCGGGCGCCGCGCTGAGCAGCCTGCGATGCAAGGCCGGCGATCGCGTCGAGGTTCGCCCCCGTGTCGGGACCGGGTGCGAACTGCGCGACCGCGACCGGAACGAGCGTCTCTGAATTCGACACGATGCCACCATCCGCTCGAGCGCCTCGCGCGAGGCGATACGAAGAAGGCGCCCCTCGCGGGACGCCTTCTCATTTGGTTGCGGGGGCAGGATTTGAACCTACGACCTCTGGGTTATGAGCCCAGCGAGCTACCGAGCTGCTCCACCCCGCGGCACGATCAATGAGCCTAGCACGGTGGACCGACACCCGAAAATCGAGGCACTTCCGGCAGCATAAATCGCACGCTCTCGGGCGGAAGAAGACGCACCCTCGCAGGGAAGAACGCGCACCCTCGCAGGGAAGAACGCGCACCCTCGCGGAGAAGCAGACGCACCCTCGCGCGGGAGAACGCGCACCCTCGCGATGGGGCTAGTGGGACGGCGGGGTGACCGGCTCCGCGCCGCGCTCGATCTTGACGCCGGTGAACTCCACGTCGACGGGTTCGGTGAACCGACGGCCGTTGACCTCGTCGTGACGCATGAAAGTCGGCGGGTCGACGTGCACGCGCAGCACGTACTCGCCGTCTTCGGGCAGCGTCCAGTTGCGGGCGTAGTGGTAGATCATCGGATGCCACACCAGAACCTGGTCGTGCGGTCCCAGCTCTTCGCCGCTCGGCGTGATCAGGGTCGCCGTGACGGAGACACCGGGAATGAAGCGGCCGTCCGATCCGTCGCAAACGACGATCTCCAGGTGCTGGTTCTCCTCCTGCGGGTTGTTCCACGTCAGCGTGCCGTCGTCGAAGCTGTACATGCCCTCGGCATCCTCAACCGCGTAGCCGATCAGGTAGTCGCCCTTCTTCTGCATGCCGCCGCCCTTGGCGATGTCGCCGACCATGTACTCCACGGCCTTGTGATAGGCGTCGCCCTGCCCGATGGCGAGCTCCAGTTGCCGCTTCGTGGCCTCTGACGTGTTCGGGTCCATGGGCGGCCTCTCGGCACCCGACAGATGGACATTCGCGCTCATCCGCCTCTCCTCTCTACTCTGCTTTGCGAGAGCAACGCTAGGAAGGACGGCATCGGGCGTCACCCGCTTTCCTTCAACCGCGAAGGGGTGGTACAGCGGCGCCGCCTACGATGTGAGGAGTCTTTGAGCCGCATGCAAAGACTCATCGCGGCCACGTATTGCCAGGAGTCGTTAGTGAAGTCACCGCTCGCACGCATCCGCCGACAAGCGCGAAAGCTCAAGCGCGCTGCCGAGTACGACAGGCACGCATACTGGCGCAAGCAGCCGGTTCGACCGGGCACGGTGCTGTACGAGTCGTTCTCCGGCAACGGCGCCCTGTGCAACCCGGAGGCGATCTTCCGCGGCCTGATCGCCGATCCCGAATTCGCCGGGTTCGAACACGTATGGGCGCTGGCCGAACGCGACTCCGCCCCCGAACTGGTGCGCGAGTTCGCGAACGATCCCCGCGTCACCTTCGTGCGATACCGCAGCGGGGCTTACTACAAGGCGCTCGCGACCAGCCAGTATCTCGTGAACAACGCGACGTTCCCCGCAGAGTTCAGCAAGCGACCTGGCCAGGTGTACCTCAACACCTGGCACGGCACTCCCCTGAAGCAGATGGGCTTCGACATGCCGGGCGGGGCGCTCGACTCGGCGAACACGCTGCGCAACTTCCTGGCCGCTGACTTCCTGCTCGCAGCGAACGACTTCATGGCCGAGCGCATGTACGAGGATGCCTACCGCCTGCGGAACGTGTACACCGGGCGCATCATCACCGAGGGCTACCCCCGCATCGACCGGCAGCGGCTGGACAGCCCGGCCATCGGGCGGGTGCGGGCTGCCCTGGAGCGGTCAGGGGCCGAACTCGGCGGGCGCGGCATCGTGCTCTACGCGCCGACCTGGCACGGCGAGACGTTCGGACGACCAGAGGATGACGTCGACCAGCTGATCGTGGACGTGCAGCGACTGCAACGCGAGCTGGGTCCCGACCACGTCGTGCTGCTGAAGACTCACCAGATCGTGCACGGATTCGCGGCATCCAGACCCGAGCTGCGGCGCATACTCGCCCCGAACTCCTTGCCGACGAACGTGATCCTCGGGGTGTGCGATGGGCTCATCACCGACTACTCGTCGATCTTCTTCGACTACCTCGCCACCGGAAAGCCGATCGTCTTCTACACGCCGGATGCCGATGAGTACACGGAGACGCGCGGAACGTACTTTCCGCCGGAGGAACTTCCGGGACCGGTCGTCGACGACGCCGCGCTGGCCGGCCAGGCGATGGCGCGACTGTTGAAGGACGATCCGCTCACCGAGCGCTACGAACAGTGGCGCGACCGCTTCGCCTCGCACGAGGACGGCCACGCGACTCAGCGCGTCATCGACATCGTGTTCAAGGGCATCGTGGACGGCCACCACGTGCGGGCCGCCGGCAACGACGGACGCCGCCGTCTGCTTCTCTACCTCGGCGGGATGCGCTCAAACGGCATCACGACCGCCGCCATGAATCTTCTGGCCGGCATCGACCACGAGCACTACGACGTGACCGCTCTGATGTCGTATTCGCGGCGCGGATGGGCGCGCGCGAATCAGGCGCTGATCCCACCGCAGGTGCGGCAGATCTACCGTGTCGGAGGAATGAACGGCAGCAAGCTGGCTCACGTGCGCCGCAAGCTCGACGAGCGGCGTGGCGAGGTGCTCCAGCACGACGATCCGCTGCGGTACAAGGCACTGTGGGACGACGAGTGGAAGCGCGTCTTCGGCGACGCGAAGTTCGACTGGGTCGCCGACTTCAGCGGATACAGCCCGTTCTGGGCCACGCTCCTGCTGCACTCCCCCGATGCCCCGCGGGCGATCTGGCTGCACAACGAGATGGCGGCCGACCGGCACCGCGAGGTGAATGGCAAGAAGCGCATGCTGCGCAGCCTCGGCCACGTGTTCGCGCTGTATCGCTCCTACGATCAGCTGGTCTCGGTCTCTCCGCGGCTGACCGACCTGAACCGCAGCGAACTGGCGGAGTTCGCGCCGGCCGAGCGCTTCGTGACCGTGCGGAACCTCCCGAATGTGGAACGCGTGCTCTCCGGAATGCAGCAGCCGCTGGCCGAGCTCGCCGGGCATCCGATCGACCCGGAGACCGAGGAAGTGCTCGTGCCGGACTGGGTGCGGCAGCTCGAACAGCACGAGGGCCGCTGGTTCGTGACGGTGGGGCGGTTGTCGCCGGAGAAGAACCACGCGCGACTCATCCGAGCGTTCTCGACGGTGCACGAGCGGCGCCCGGATGCCCGCCTGCTGATCGTGGGCGGCGGACCGCTCCGCGACGAGCTGCAGTCCCTGATCGACGAGCTCGGGCTCACAGACGTCGTGACGCTGACCGGCGCCTATCAGAACCCGTTCGCGATCCTCGCCGCGTGCGATTGCTTCGTGCTCTCCAGCGTCTACGAGGGGCAGCCGATGGTGCTGCTGGAGGCGGCCGTGTGCCGTCTCCCGATCGTCTCCACCGCGTTCGCGTCCGTGCACGACGCGCTGCCGGACGACGCGATCCACGTCGTCGGTCAGACCGATTCCGCTCTGGCCGACGGCTTGCTCGCGTACCTGAACGGCGAGGTTCCGCCCAGCTCGCTCGACGCCGACGCCTATCGCGCGGAGGTGGCCGAGGAGTTCACCGGCATCGCGGATGCCGCGAGGCTGAGCGCCGGATGACCGCAAGCGATCCGCTGCGCCCGGTGCGGCATCCGATTCCCCTCCTCGTACTGGGGATCTGCGGCATCGTGTTCACCGGAGCGCTCGGATTCGCCGTCACGCACGCGCCGCAGTGGACGGCGTGGGAGACGGACGCGCTGAACGCCATCGCGACCACCCACACGCCGGCAGGGCTGGCGCTCGCCGGGTTCATCGCGTGGTTCTTCTCCCCGCCGGTCGCGGCCCCGCTCACGTTCCTGATCGCGGTAGCGGTCTGGGCGCTGACCCGCTCATTCACGCGCGCGCTCGTGTTCGCCGTCACGGTCGGAGTGTGCTGGGGCGCCACGGAGAGCATGAAGTTCCTGGTGCAGAGGCCGCGGCCCCGCCTCTCCGCACCGGTGTTCGAGACGCCCGCCAGCTTCAGCTTTCCGAGCGGGCACACCGCGTTCGCGTGCGCAATCGTGCTCGCGCTGCTGCTGACTCTGCGCGACTGGCGATACGAGTGGGTCGTCATCGTGCTCGGCTCCGGCCTCGTGGTGCTCGTGGCGTGGTCGCGGATGTATCTGGGAGTGCACTTTCCGACGGATGTCACGGCATCCGTTCTGCTGACGGTCTCTGTCGCCGGCGTCGTGATACCCCTGATCCTGAACGTTGCGATGCCCGCGGTGCGCGGACGGTGGGGTACCGGTGTGGAACGAACCGGAGCAGAGGGTGCCATTCATGGGAAATAGCGCGAACGGCGAGACACGCCCCTTCCTCCTGCTCGTCGAGGACGACCCGAAGCTGGGGCCGCTCATGGCGAAGGTGCTGCAGTCATCGTTCGAGGTCGAGCTGATAGCCGACGGGCAGCAGGGCTGCGAACGCGCCCTCAGCGGAGACCACGACGTCATGGTCATCGACCGACGGCTGCCATCGATGGACGGACTGAGCATCGTGCAGAACGTCAGGCACGAACGCGTGGCGACGCCGATCATGCTGCTGACGGCGCTCGGCACCACTGCCGACAAGGTCGACGGGCTCGATGCGGGCGCGAACGACTACCTCGTGAAGCCGTTCGAATTCGACGAGCTGCTGGCCAGGCTGCGTGCGCTCACGAGACGTTTCGATCCCCAGGGCGCCGGCCTACCCGTGGGCGAATGGACCTTCTATCCCGACGACGGATGCATCTACTCGCCGCACATCGGACGCATCCTTCTGACTCCTCGCGAATGCGCACTGCTTCGCCTGCTCGCCGAGAACCCCGAGCGCACGTTCACCAGGGAGCAGATCCTGCGCACCGTGTTCAGCGCCGACGACCAGCCAGGAACCGTCGACACGTACGTGCATTACCTGCGCCGCAAGACCGATCGCGACATCGTGCTGACCGTGCGGCGCAAGGGCTACCGACTGGGACAGCTGTGAGCCGGCGGCGGCCGGGCGACGGAACGGATGCCGCCGCGATCTCCCACGCCTCCCGGGTCGTGACCGCGCAGATCACGGTGGCTGCCGCCGCCATAGTCGTTCTCGTTGTCGCGCTGTCGGTGGCGTTCATCAAGAAGCAGTCCGAGCCGAGGGAGCTCCTCGAGAAGCCTGCACCCGGGCAGACGAAGATCTACGTCGACGCGAACGAGATGCTCGTCGCGCTCATCGTGGTCGGCATCATCGCGATCGCGCTGGCCGGTCTGATGAGCTGGGTGATCGCCCGCCGCGCGGTGCGTCCGCTCGGCGAGGCGCTGCGCATCCAGCGCACGTTCGTCGCGGATGCCAGCCACGAGCTGCGCACGCCCGTGGCGGTCGTCGCCGCGCGCGTCGAACTGCTCGGGCAGGAGATCGACGCGGGGACTGACACGGCTGAGAACCTCGCAGGGCTGCGGGATGACGTGCGCGTGCTCGGCGACGTGATCACCGACCTGCTGCTCACCGCCGCACCCCCCGCTGATGCCGAACCGGAGCGGCTCACCTCCGTGGCAGCGCTGTCCCGCGCGGCGATCGCCGATCTGCGGATGATCGCCGGCCGGCGCGACATCACGCTCTCCCTGATCGCCGACGACGACCTGGAGGGCGCCAGGCTCGAGGAGACACAGACGCGTGTGCCGGCCAGCACCCTGCGCCGCTGCATCGTGGCGCTCGTCGACAACGCGATCGCGCACTCGCCGGATGGCGGCTCAGTGGAGGTCGTGCTCGCGTCGGCCAGAGACCGCGGATACTTCACTCTCTCGGTGCGCGACCACGGAGGGGGCATCATCGGCATCGACCCGAAGCGCCTCTTCGAGCGGTTCGCTCACGGAGACGGCGCCGCCCAGGACGGTGCCCGGTCGGGATTCGGGATCGGGCTCGCGCTCGTGCGAGACATTGCCGAACGGTACGGCGGACGCATCGAGATCGCCGACACCTCCGCGGCAGGCACCACCTTCACGCTCACGCTGCCACGAGCGTGAACGTCGCGATGCAAACACCCGTGAGGCACTCGACCAGCCATCTTCTGAGACGAAACTGGGATGACGAATGGCACACTCGGCAGGAGATTCGGGAGGACCTGTGGGCGTCAAATGGATGGCCGCGACCGCGACGCTGGGTGCGACGCTGCTTGCCGGTGCGGCCTTCTTCGCGCTGGCGCTGCTCGGCAACGAGAGGCGTCTCCGGAACGAGGAGGCGACTGCCGACGACGCCGACGAGGCAGACGAGTGACGCGCCGGACGCGTTCGGCGGGTTCGGTGCTCAGCGCGACGGATTCCTGCGGCGCATCGCCGGCAGCACCAGATCGAGCATGACCGGATAGTAGATCGCTGCGACCGCGCCGCCGACCAGGACGCCGGCGACCACATCCGTAGGGTAGCCGGCTCCGAGGTAGAGCCTGGCCCAGAGCGAGACGGCCAGGGCGATGCCTCCGGCGAGCGCCACGAGCCAGCGCCAGTTGCTTCCGCGCGCGGCGAGCAGCAGCCCGATGACGGTCGCTGTGCCGAACGCCGTGGGCGTGCTCGGGTAGCTGAGCGCTCCCGGTGAGACGACGGTGTGTCCGGCGGACGACTCGAGGAGCGGCCGGTTCACCGCCAGTGACACGGCGGTCGAGGCCAGCCACGCCAGGCACACGCCGCCGACGAAGACGACGGCTGTCGCCCCGTCCGCCATCAGGTACACCATGAGCGCGGCGATGAGCAGCAGAACGACCCCTGCCGCCGTGCTGACCGTGATGTCGAAGACGAGGGCGACGACGCCGATGAGCGCCGGCGACCCGACTCCGGCCCACTCGTCGACGGCGAGCTCGGCCGCGGACCACGACGGATGTCCGTCGAGCACGAGCCCGGTCACGAGTACGAGGACCATCGCGGCGATGCCGGCTGCGACCCAGAGCGCAGGATGCCGCAACGGCGCCAGCGCGCGCCGGGCGCGCCGCGTCTCCTGGGCGCCGGCCTCCGGCGAAAGCGGAGGCGCGGTGCGCGTTCGGGCATCCACGGCACCATGTTCGTCTCGGCGTCCTCATGGTGGTCTAAGAAACCTCATGTGCAGGTCTTCGGGCCGGCCGGTGAGCTCCTCTCTGAATGCTGACAGGAAGCGCGCCGAACGGCGCGGTCTTAGCCGGTTCTTGGACTCGCGCGATTTGACTGCCAGCATGGTCGACACTGCCACCGCACCGGTCGTCAGCGCCGTCCGCATGAGCGAGAGACGCCGTCTCGGCGTGATCGCCGTGGCGGCGGGCGCGGCTGCCATGGTGGTCAGCCTGGTCGGCTCATGGATTCCCTCGCTGTGGGGCGACGAGGCTGCCAGCCTGCTGTCGGCGCAGCGCTCGTTCGGCAGCCTCTTCACGATGCTCGGACACGTGGATGCCGTGCACGGCCTCTACTACGTGCTGTTGCACTTCTGGGTGCACCTCGCGGGCACATCGCCGTTCGCCATCCGGCTGCCGAGCGCGGTCGGCGTGGGCATCGGCGCGGCCGCCGTGGCCTGGATGTGCGGCAGGATGCGCGGCGCACGGTTCGCCGTGATCGCCGGCATCGTCGTCGCCGTGCTTCCCCGCCTGACCTATGCGGGCGAGGAGGCGCGGTCGTACGCCACGGATGCCGCCCTCTGCGCCGTGCTGTGCGCGATCGTCGTCGAGATCGTCCTCAGCCGCCGGCGGAGCCTGGGTCTGTGGACGGCGTACGGCATCGTGCTCGTCTTCGCCACCTACCTGTTCCTCTACAACCTGCTCATCGTGATCGCGATCGGTGTGTTCCTCGCCATGACGCCGATGGCGCGCAGGCACCTCCGCGCGTTCGTGACGGCGACCGGCACCGCCGTGCTCGCCTCGGCGCCGCTGCTCGTGTTCGCCTATCTGGAACGCGCCCAGGTGGCGTACCTGGCCGATCAGGCGGAGGTGACGTCGTCGGCCGTCTTCGTGCAGATGTGGTTCAGCGCCGTGCCGTTCGCCATCGTGGCATGGCTCCTCATCCTCGTGGCCGTCGGCGACCTGGTGCTGCGCACCGAGCGCAGCCGCCGGCGGTCGCGCTCCATGCCGGCCGGCACCGCCGCGGTGCGCAGCTTCGCGGGTGGCAAGGCCGACCTCGTCGTGCTCGGGCTGTGCTGGCTCGTGCTGCCCATGGGCATCTTGATCGCTACGAGCGCCGTCTTCAACGACTTCACCGCCAGATACGGCACCATGGCGGCACCCGCTGCGGCCATCCTCATCGCCGCCGGCATCGATCGCCTCGTGAGCCTGACCGCACGCCGGTGGGGTCTGACCGCCCACCGATGGGTGGGCATCGCCGGCATCGCCGCCGTGCTGATCGCCGCTGCGCCGGTCTGGGTGAGCCAGCGGGGGCCCTACTCGATGAACGAGTCGGATTGGAACGAGATCGCCGCGACCGTGCACGCGAACGCCCATCAGGGTGACGGCATCGTGTTCGACGAGGGCGTTCGTCCGTCCCGCCGCACCCGGCTCGCGATGAGTACGGACCCGGCGGCATTCTCGGCCGTGAAAGATGTCACACTGCGGGTGCCATACGCGCAGAACGACACTTGGTACGACTCGGCGTATTCGGTGCAGCAGGCTGCCGAGCTCGGCCGCTTTCACGGAATCGACCGGGTGTGGGTCGTGGAGTACTCCATGCCGGGCCAGGTGTACCTGTGGGGCACCGAGTCGCTCGAGCGGCTGGGCTACCACGAGACCGCGCACTACTCGCTGCATCGAAGCGTGATCTACCTGTTCACCCGCTGACAGGCATCCAAGACCCCCAGCACCCCATCGACAGAGACAACGGATGACACCACCCGCCACCGCCCGCCACAGCAGCCCCCGACTCCCCCGCGTTCCCGACCCGACGCCGGTCTTCTGGATCACGAAGGCCGTCTCGACCGCCATGGGCGAGGCCGTCTCGGACTACTCCATCCACGTGCTCCCTCCGGTGGTGGCGGTGCTGTGCGGTTTCGCCCTGTTCGTGATCGCACTGATCGTGCAGCTCACCCGCGGCAGGTACACCCCCTGGTCGTACTGGCTCACCGTCGGCATGGTCGGCGTGTTCGGCACGATGGCGGCGGACGTCATGCATGTCGCGCTCGGCGTTCCCTACGTGGTGAGTACGACGTTCTACGCCGTGGTCCTGGCCGCCGTCTTCGTGCTCTGGCGACGGCTCGAGCACACGCTGTCGGTGCACGACATCGTCACGCCGCGGCGCGAACTGCTGTACTGGGCGGCCGTCGTCGCCACCTTCGCGATGGGCACCGCACTCGGCGACCTCACCGCGATCGGCTTCGGCATGGGCTATCTGGCGTCCATCGTCGTCTTCGCCGTGGTCATCCTCATTCCGGCACTCGGATTCCGGTTCGCCCGCTGGAATGGTGTGTTCTGCTTCTGGTTCGCCTACGTGGTCACCCGCCCGCTCGGCGCTTCGATCGCCGACTGGCTCGGCAAGCCGCGAGCAGACGGCGGACTCGGTGCGGGAGAAGGCCCGGTGGCGCTTGCTCTCGTGCTCTTGATGGCGGCTCTCGTCGGGTTCATCTACGTTCGGGCGCCTCGACGGGAGCGGGCACTCGCCGGCGGATCGTTCACGGGAGTCGAATCGTAGGCGGGATCGGTTCGGCCGTGCGAGCGAACTCGCCCGGCTCTCATCTCAATCGCCCATAGGCTCCTGTCATGACCACTGTGCTGGTGAACAGCCTCGTCGGCATCGCCGTTCTCATCGCCCTCGCCACCGGAGTTCTGTGGTACTACGGCGCCCCGCACCACTGGGCGCCGGCGCTGGCGGTGCTGCGCGGCGTCCTGCAGCTGGCGGTCGTGAGCATCATTCTCACCGGCGTCATCACCAACGGGTGGTGGGTGGCGCTCGCGCTGCTCGTCATGTTCGGGGTGGCGTGCGCGACCGCGATCCGGCGCATCGGCTGGAACCTTCAGCACGCGATCATGATCGTTTCGGCGATGGCGGCCGGTATCGCCCTGACGCTCACGATCGTGTTCGTCACCGGCACCATCGAATTCTCAGCGCGCTATGTGCTCGCGATCGGCGGCATCGTCATCGGCAACACGATGACGATCGCCACGCTGGCCGGACGACGGTTCGTGGAGCTCGTGCGCGACCGCTGGGACCAGGTCGAGGCGTGGATGTCGCTTGGCGCGACTCCGCGCCAGTCCACGCATGAGCTCGCGCGAGACGCGGTCTACGCGGCGCTCATCCCATCGACCGACCAGACCAAGACGACGGGGCTGGTCACACTGCCCGGCGCATTCGTTGGTGCGATCTTCGGCGGCGTCTCACCGCTGGAGGCGGGCCGGTTCCAGATCGTGGTGCTGGCATCCATCATGGCGACCGGCGCCATCACGGCAGTGATCGTCGCGCTCTGGATGTCGCCTGTACGGGTGAAGCCCGCGGCGCTGGTGTGAGCATGCGCCGGCTTCTCGTCGGGCCCGAGCCGGCCGGAGGGCCCAAGCGGGCCGGAAGGCTCACTCCCGCCCGAAGATTCAGGCTGGTCGCCGCTGCAGCGGTTCTCTGCGTCGCGGGCGCCGCGCTGACGGCGTGCTCACCGGCATCCGTCGCCCCGGATGTCGCCACGCCGCCGATGGGCTGGAACAGCTGGAATCATTTCGGATGCTCCGTCACCGAGGCCGACGTGAAGGCGGCAGCCGACGCGATCGTCGCCGACGGACTGCGGTCGGCCGGCTACCGCTACGTGAACGTCGACGACTGCTGGCAGGCGCCGACCCGTGGCCGGGAGGGCGCACTGCGTGCGGATCCGAAGCGGTTTCCCGACGGCATCGCCGCGCTGGCCGCCTACGTGCACTCGAAGGGTCTGAGGTTCGGCATCTACGCCTCGCCCGGCGCGCAGACGTGCGCAGAGCGCTACCAGGGATACCCCGGACGGCTCGGCAGCCTGGGGCACGAGCAGCAGGATGCCGACACGTTCGCGGACTGGGGCGTCGACTACCTGAAGTACGACTGGTGCGCCGCCGATCGCGAGGGCGTCGGCCACGAGCAGGCGTTCGCGCGCATGCGGGCCGCGCTGAACGCGACCGGCCGTTCTATCGTGCTCAGCATCCACGACAAGCCGGAGCAGCCGGTGCCTGCCTGGCGCCACTGGGTGTCCGACCTCTCCCGCACCACGCCCGACATCCAGGACTCGTGGGCCTCTGTAGTCTCGATCGTGCGCTCGACGCTGAAGGTCTCGCACCTGGCCGGGCCGGGATTCTGGAACGACCCGGACATGCTCGAGGTAGACAACGGAGGGATGAGCGCCGACGAGCAGCGCAGCCACTTCGAGCTCTGGGCGCAGCTGTCCGCGCCGCTTCTCATCGGGTGCGACCTGCGCACGGCATCGCCATCTGCGCTGCGCATCCTCGGAAGCCGCGGCGTGATCAGGGTCGATCAGGACCGGCTCGGGGCCGCGCCAACGGTCATCCGATCGTCTCCGTCCGAGCTCGTGCTGCTCAAACGCCTTGCCGACGGTTCGTCGTCTCTCACGATCACGAACCTCGCGTCACACCCGCAGCGGCTGAAGGTGACGGCGGAGTCGCTCGGCATCGGTGCAGACTTCACCGCCCGGGACCTGTGGACCACGACGAAGGTCACCATGGGCCGCGGCTCGACCGGCGCCGAACAGGTCAGCGCTCGCTTAGCGTCGCATGCGACCGCGATGTATCTGCTTTCGCCGCGGTCGTAGCCGCGCTCGTCTCGCTGCGGGCTCGCTGCTCCCGCGCGGAGACGACCGCCGCAGCCAGGAAGAGCGCGCCGAGCCCCATCGCTGCAACGACGAACCCCACGGTCACCCACGCCCAGATCATCATCGGCACCCCCTTCGAGGTCAGGAATACTCCCCGCTGGAACCGGTCCGCACCGGGAGACGCACCTTGGCGTCAGCCTTTCCATAGCGCTCTCAGAATTCGCCCAGGCGCCGGATGCCCTAGGGTGTTCAGGTCCTTCGTCCCCATGGAAGCCCTCGACACCATGGACGAATCCGTAACCAACAGGAGACGACACGTAACAGTGACGGCGCATTCGGCTCGACGCAAGCTCTACGAACTCGAGGTCGTACGCGTACTCACTTTCGCCTGCGTCATCGCGGTGCACGTGATCAGCCACACCTCCCGCGGAAGCGTGCCGATCGTCGCCTCTCTGACGCTGCTGCACTTCACGCGTGAAGTGTTCTTCGCGTTGACCGGCTTCGTTCTGACGTTCAGCTACCTGCGCAAACCGAAGCCGATGCGCCAGTTCTGGCCGAAGCGGTTCCTCCTGGTCGGCGTGCCCTACGTGGTGTGGTCGTTCGTCTACTGCGTCATCAGCGCGATCGGCAAACCGTTCGACCTCGGCGGATTCGTGCTGCACTTCCTCTATGCCACGCTGACCGGGACGGCGTACTACCACCTGTACTTCCTGCTCGTCACGATGCAGATCTATCTGCTGTTCCCGCTGCTCATCGCGCTGGTGAAGGCGACGCGCAGGTGGCACTGGCAGCTCGTCGCACTCGCGTTCGCGGTGCAACTGACGATCAGCGCTCTGGATGCCTACAAGCCCGGCTCGCTGCACTGGATCAATCTGTTCAGCAACGTGATCAACTACCAGGCGTTCATCATCGGGGGCGCCGTCGCGGCCTACCACTCGGATGCCGCGCTGCAGTGGGTGCGCGACCACCTGCGCCTCATCGCCATCGTGACGCCGATCGCCGCGGCCGCCGCGATCGGCGTGTACCTGCTGCAGCTTCAGTGGGGCTACTCCGCCTACCGGGCGGCGACCGCCTACCAGCCGGTCGTCATCGCCTGGTCTGTCGTCGCGGGCATTGCGCTGCTGGCGATCGGCGCCTGGTGGGTGGATCGCAATCCCGGCGCCCCGCACCGCGCTCTCGACTACCTCTCGGACCGGTCGTTCGGTGTCTTCCTCGCGCATCCGCTCGTGCTGTGGGCGCTGCTCGGCCTCGCCGGCGCACTGCTGGGTTCCTGGCCGCCGCTCGTATCCACCCTCGTGGCGTACCCGATCGTGGCCCTCGGTGCGCTGGGCATCGCCGACGGCGCGCGGCGCAGCATCCTGAGCCTGCCGCTGGCCGGGCGCCCACGGACAAGCCGCCGCAAGAACAACCCCTGAATCCCGCGCAACGCCAGGGCGAGCTACCACACCTGTACATGCCTATGCATGTACTTTGACCTGCCTGGGAGAGGTCGATTCTTGCGCTCGTCTCAAAACGGCACCAGGACCATCGCAGTATGACCACGTATCGACAGGAACCTTCCCGGCTCTCGTCCGACGCCCCGAGCACCGGCGTCGGCTGGGCCGTTCCCGGCGAGCGTGGCCGCACCGTCACCGACTGGTGGCGGGTCGGCGCGGTCTCGGTGGTGTGGATGACGAGCCTCTTCGTCGTGGCGCTCTGGGTGGGCGGCGGCGCGGTGGAGGATCTGCTGCGCTGGAACGCCGACACCATCGATACGCTCGGCCGCATCACCGGCCTCGTCGCAGCCAACCTGCTGCTGTACCAGGTGCTGCTCATGGCGCGCATCCCGCTCTTCGAGCGCGGCTTCGGCCGCGACGGCATGACGAGGATGCACCGGCTGGTCGGATTCTGGTCGTTCTGGCTCATGCTCGCCCACATCGTGCTGATCACGATCGGCTACGCCGCGGAGAGCGGCACGAACCTCGTGGTGCAGGCGTGGCAGTTCGTGTGGGACTACCCGGGCATGCTGCTGGCGACCGCCGGCACGGCGCTGCTGATCCTCGTGGTCGTGACGTCGATGCGGCGAGCGCGGCGGCGCATCCGCTACGAGTCGTGGCACCTGCTGCACCTGTACGCCTACCTCGGCGTCGGATTCTCCATCCCCCACATGCTCTGGACCGGCGCGGACTTCCTGTCGTCGGCGCCAGCCACCGTCTACTGGTGGACGCTGTGGGCGCTCGCGGCCGGAAGCGTCGTCGTGTATCGCGTAGTGGTGCCTGTGGTGCGATCGATGCGGCACAGCCTTCGGGTGGCGTCGGTGGAGCGCGACGGCGACCGTGGTGTTCTGGTGCGCATGCAGGGCCGCGGGCTCAGCAGGCTGCGCGCCGAGTCGGGTCAGTTCTTCGTCTGGCGCTTCCTCGACGGACCCGGCTGGATGCGCGGACATCCGTTCTCGCTGACCGCGGCTCCCAGCGGGGATGAGCTAGCGATCTCCGCACGGGTGCTGGGCGACGGCACCCGTCGGCTGGCGGGCATGCGACCTGGCACGCGGGTCGTCTTCGAGGGACCGTTCGGCCGGCTGACCGGCCGCGACCGGCAGGGTCGCAAGCTGATCATGCTGGGCGCCGGAGCAGGAGTCGCGCCGCTCGTGTCCCTTCTCGAGTCGGAGCCGTACGCGCCCGGTGAGGCCACGCTCGTCGTGCGCGACCGCGCGCCGGGCGACGGCCTGCGCGGAGAAGCGATCGGCGAGCTGGTGCGTGGGCGGGGCCTTCGGTACGCGCGGCTGGACGGCCGCCGCTCGAGGGGAGCATCCGTCTGGCTCCCGGAATCCCATGCGGACTGGCCGGGTGCCGAGCTGATCCGTTACCTGGCGCCGGATCTCGAGGAGTACGACGCGTACGTGTGCGGGCCCGAGCCGTGGATGCGCAGTGTCACGCACGATCTGCGGGCGGCGGGCATGCCGGCGGCGCGCATCCACACGGAACGGTTCTCGGTGTGACCGGGCGAGGAATGGAGTTCACGCGATGAAGAAGATCATCTACGGGCTGCTGGCCACCGTGACCGGCACCGTGCTGCTGCTGAGCTACCGCACGTCGCTCGAGGCGGTGAATCCGACGTCGGCGACGAGCACGACCGGCTCCGGTTCCTTCACGAGCGGCTCCGGTTCGTCGTCGGCGTCCTCGTCGAGTTCGAACTCGAGCTCGAGTTCCACGAAGAGTGGGTCGACCTCCTCCGCGTCTCCCTCGGCCTCCGCCTCCGCCTCCTCGAGCGGCCTCAAGGACGGCACGTTCACGGGGCAGTCCGTTGACACCCGGTACGGTCCCGTGCAGGTGCGCGTGACCGTGTCGGGCGGGAAGATCACGCAGGTGGATGTGCCCACCTACCCCACGGAGAGCTTCCGCGACCAGGAGATCAACCAGCAGGCGGTCCCGCAGCTGGTCTCCGAGACGCTGAGCGCGCAGAGCGCGAAGATCGACATGGTCTCCGGCGCGACGTTCACGAGCGACGGATACGAGCAGTCGCTGCAGAGCGCTCTCGACCAGGCGAAATCATGACCTCTATTGACCGACGACGTCACGTGCTAACCGATCAGGTGATGGGCACCGTGGCGAGCATCCATCTCATCGTCGACGGCCCCGCTTCGTCCGAGGATGCCGCGCTCTCCGAGAGGCTCGAGGTCGCCGTTCGCGCTTGCTTCGAGGAGCTGCACGACCTGGATCGGGTGTTCTCGACATATCGGCCGGACTCCGACGTCTCGCGTCTGCGCACCGGCGAGCTCGGCCTCGGCGCCGCTGATCCGCGCGTTGCGGTCGTCCATGGCGCCTGCGTGGAGGCGAAGGAGGCGACGGGTGGCCTCTTCGATGCCTGGCATCAGGGCTGGTTCGATCCCACCGGGTACGTCAAGGGCTGGGCGATCGAGACAGCGGCAGAGCGAGCGTTGCGCCCGCTGCTCGGTCACGGGGGCGTGCAGGCTGTCGGCCTCGGTGTGGGCGGCGACATGCAGCTGTACACAGCACCCGGCTCGGACTGGTCGTGGCACGTCGGCATCGCCGATCCACACGGAGCAGGTCAGGTCGTCGCGACCGTGGAAGTGGGAACGGGAGCGGTCGCCACGTCCGGCACGGCCGAGCGCGGATCCCACATCGTCGATCCGCGAACCGGTTCGCCTGCGCTCTCTGTCGCCTCCGCGACCGTTGTAGCCGATGGTGTCACGGACGCGGACCTGTGGGCGACGACGGCCGTGATCGCCGGATTCCATGACCTCTCGTGGATCACTGCGCCACGAGTGCAGTCGGGCCTCGTCGTCTCCCCCACCGGCGGTGTACGGCGGTTCGCGCGCGGAGTCGAGCTCACGACGTGGGACGGGTCCGCATCGGTTCCCGGCTTGCCGCCGGCAGCCTGAGCAGGAAGACCGTTCCTTCGGGAGAGGTCAACTCGACCGCCACGCTGCCTCCATAGCGCGCGGCGACCTGCCGCACAAGGGCGAGGCCGATGCCGAAGCCGCGTCGCCTGCCCGTCTCGCCGGAGCGGGCGAACCTGTCGAACACGCGGTCAGGGTCGATGCCCCGGATGCCGCCGCCCTCGTCCCGAACCCGCACGGTCGCGAACGCGTCCTGCCTGCCGACCTGCACGGTCACGGCGGTCTGCGCCGGCGCGTGCTGTACCGCATTGTCGATGAGGGCGATGACCACCCTGGCGATGGTCGTCGCAGGGACCTCCACCGCGACATCCGATTCGATGTCGGCGGCGAGCCGCACGTCGGCATCCTCAGCCAAGGGCCCCATCGCGTCGATCGCCTGCCGGACGGCGTCCGCCACGAGCACCGGTCGTTCTGGCACGACGGCCGTTCCCTCAGCGGTAAGCAGCAGATCGGTGAGGAGCGCCGTCATGGCGCCGACGTCGCGGCGCAGTTCCACGAGCGTTTCATCGATCGGCTGTCCGCGGTCGTGGCGGCGCTGCAGCAGCTGGATGCGGCTGCTCAGGGCGGTCAGCGGGGTGCGCAGCTCGTGGCTCGCGTCAGCGACGAAATGACGTTGCAGCGTCAGTGCATCCGACAGCGGCCGCGAGGCGCGTCGCGCGGCCAGCCAGCCGACGACGGCGAGCAGTGCGACGCCGACGATCCCGAGGCCGATCACCCAGGGCAGCACGCGGTCCACGTCGACGACGAAGCTGTCGCCCACGAAACGTCGTCCATCCGGAGGTCCACCCGGCCCACCCGGGCCGCCCTCGTGCCGGCCGGTGGCGAGGATGACTGCGAGCAGGATGCCGACGCCCGCCGCGATGATCACCGCGGACGCCACGCCGACGAAGAGCCCCACGGAGAGCGAGGCTCTCCGTGCGCGCCGTTGATCATCGCTCATATCGAACCCGCCCGGTATCCGCGCGCGCGAACGGTCTCGATGACCTCTCTTGCCGTCTTGCGCCTGATGAAGTGCACGTACGTGTCGACGGAACCGGGACTCTCGCCGCCCGGAAAGACGGACGCGAGGATCTCCTCACGGGTGAACACGTGCTCCGGACTGTCGGTGAGCAGCTTCAGCAGGGCGTTCTCGGTGGTGGTCAACGCGACGCGCGAGCCGCCCTGCGAGTACATCGCCTGCGAGTCGGGCACGTACAGCCAGTCCGCCACGTAGCGTCGTTGTCCCTCCGCTCGGAATCCGCGGCGGAGCGCTCGCAGCCGTGCCAGGAGTTCGTCGAAGTCGAACGGTTTGACGAGGTAGTCGTTGGCTCCGGCATCCAGCCCCTCGACGCGATCCCGCGCGGCATCCAGGGCGGTCAGCAGCAGGATCGGGGTGGTGATCTGCGCCTTGCGCACCGCGCGCACGAGTTCGATGCCATCGGACCCGGGGAGCCTCCGATCGACGATCAGCGCGTCATAGTTCTCCAGCAGTGCGTGGCGTAGCGCCGTCTCGCCGTCGGTGACGTGGTCGACGTCGTACGTCTCGGAAAGCACCTCGATGACCATGCCCGCGATCTCGCGGTCGTCCTCGACGTACAGGATGCCAGGGCGCGGATCGTGGGACATGTCAGAAGCACACCACACCGCGTCGGGGCAGCGCACGCGGCGCGGCTGCCTCCTACCGCATTCCGAGGCAAGTGGATGCCTGTCTGAGGCGTGTCGGTCAAGCGCCCTCGTCGCCTTCCTCGTGCAGCCCGCGTTCCCCTCTGCGCATCACGTCGTCGATGTCGCCGACCTCGTCGGGCGGCGCCTCCACGTCGCCCACGTCGTCGGGACCGCCCTCGCCAGGGCCCGCCTTCACGGCGGCCTTGTCGATGTCCGGGTCGTTCAGCGCCTCGTCGCCCTTCGGCGACTCGTGCTGCCGCACCTCCGTCTCGCGCTCGCTCGACGGGCTGTACGAGGTCTGCCGCTCGATGTTCCTCTCGTCGCGCATGCCGCGTCCTTCCCCTTTGCGATCGGCGCAAGGCTCCCGCGAACGCCAAGCGGCATCAAGGGGTTGCGCGGAACTGCACCTCTTCGATGTACTCGGTCCGTCACACCGCGATCTGCAGCGGTGGTTCGGTAGCGGCAGTGACCTGCTCGACGGTGACGTCGGGGGCGAGTTCCCTGAGCACGAGCCCGGCCTCGGTGACGTCGATCACGGCGAGGTCGGTGATGATCCGGTCCACCACGCCCTTGCCGGTCAACGGCAGCGTGCACTGGTCGACGATCTTCGGGGAGCCGTCCTTCGCCACGTGCTCCATCAGCACGATCACCTTGCGGGCACCGTGCACCAGGTCCATCGCACCGCCCGGGCCCTTGACCATCTTCCCCGGGATCATCCAGTTCGCCAGATCGCCCGTGACGGACACCTGCATCGCGCCCAGGATCGCGGCATCGATCTTGCCGCCACGGATCATCCCGAAGCTCAGACCCGAGTCGAAGAACGCCGCGCCCGGGTTCAACGTCACCGTCTCCTTGCCGGCGTTGATCAGATCCGGGTCCACGTTCTCGTCCGTGGGATACGGTCCGACGCCGAGGATGCCGTTCTCGGACTGCAGCACCACCGTCACGCCGTCTGGCACGTAGTTCGGCACCAGGGTGGGCAGCCCGATCCCCAGGTTCACGTACGCGCCATCCGGCAGCTCCAGTGCCGCACGGGCGGCCATCTGCTCCCTGCTCAGGCCCATGCTCAGGCCTCCTTCCGCACCGTGCGTCGCTCAACGCGCTTCTCGACATCCGGACCGACCACCACGACCCGGTCGACGTAGATCCCAGGCAGGTGCACCGCATCGGGATCGATCGCACCGGCATCCACCACCCGCTCCACCTGCGCGACACACACCCGGCCGGCCATGGCCGCCAGCGGGGAGAAGTTGCGGGCGGACTCGTGGAACACCAGATTCCCGTGCCGATCCGCCACCCTGGCATGCACCAGCGAGAAGTCGGTGCTGATCGCCTCTTCCAGCACGAAGTCCTTCTCCACCCCGTCCACGGTGAAGGACTGCACCGGCTTCGCCGGAGACGCCACCGCCACACTGCCATCCGCGTTGTACCGGCGCGGAAGGCCGCCCTCGGCGACCTGCGTCCCCACACCGGTCTGCGTGAAGAATGCGGCGATGCCGCTGCCACCGGCGCGCAACTTCTCCGCCAGCGTGCCCTGCGGCGTCAACTCCAACTCCAGCTCACCGGAGAGGAACTGCCGCTCGAACTCCTTGTTCTCGCCCACATACGACGACGTCATCTTGCGGATGCGGTGCGCGGCGAGCAGTACGCCGAGACCCCAGTCGTCCACGCCGCAGTTGTTCGAGACGACGCTCAGCTCGTCGACACCCGCCTCCAGAAGCGCGCCGATCAGCACCATCGGAATACCGCACAGGCCGAATCCACCGACGGCCACGCTGGCACCGCTCGGGATGTCGGCGACCGCCTCAGCCGCTGAACCCACCACCTTGTCGATCACGGCGCGGTCACCCCCGCGGCTCGATTCGAGAACGTCCGATGGTTGTACATGCCGGCCTCCTTGCCTGCTCGGGGGTCGCGCGGTCCCTTATGAGGATGCGTCGAGCCCGCGGATTCACGCGTGCCCGCGATCCGCGTGGTGGCGGGCCGCAGGCGCTCACTTCCACCATGGCACGACCGGCAGCGGTTCAGCGGCCGAAGCTCAGAGCTTGAAGTCGAAGATCGACGAGTCGAATCTGTTGTAGCCCTCGTAATCGATGAGATCGTAGAGCTCGGAACGGTGCTGCATGTCGCCGAGCTTGCCCGTCAGAGAGCCGTTGTCGACCAGCTCGTCGAGGCCGCTCATCGCGGCGCCCATCGCCAGACGCAGGAGTGACACCGGCCAGATCACGATGTTCATGCCCACATCGGCGAGCTGCTGCACGGTGAACAGCTCGCTCTTGCCGAACTCCGTCATGTTCGCCAGCAGCGGCACGTCGACAGCGGCTCGCACCGCAGAGAACTCCTCCAAAGTCGTCATCGCTTCGGGGAAGATCGCGTCCGCACCGGCATCTTCAAGCGCCTTCGCCCGGTCGATTGCAGCCTCGAGGCCATCGACAGCACGGATGTCCGTGCGCGCCATCACCAGGAAGTTCGAGTCGCGACGCGCATCCACCGCCGCACGGATCCGCTGCAGCGCCGTCTGCTCGTCGACCACCTGCTTGCCGTCGAGATGGCCGCACCGCTTGGGATTCACCTGGTCTTCGATGTGCAGCCCGGCGAGTCCGGCATCCTCCAGCTCCTGCACGGTGCGTGCGACGTTCATCGGCTCGCCGAAACCGGTGTCCGCGTCGACGAGGGCCGGCAGATCCGTCATGCGAGCGATCTGACGCGCCCGCCCGGCGACCTCGGTGAGAGTCGTGAGGCCGATGTCCGGAAGGCCGAGATCGGCGGAGAGAACGGCGCCGGAGATGTAGACCCCGTCGAAGCCCTTGCGCTCGATCAGTCGTGCGCTGAGCGGGTTGAAGGCGCCCGGGAACCGCAGGAGACCGCCGGCGGCGAGCGCGGCTCGCAGGTCGGCTCGCTTGTCGGCGGGGCTCTTGGCTGAGTACAGCATCGATGCGGCCTTTCGCGTGATACGTGCGTCGCGCTGCGGTGGTTGCGCCGAGCGCTGTGCGCTTCTGATGCCGGATGCTCCATGGCGGCGGATCTTTCGACGTGAAGCTCCCGGCGATGCGCTCCCTCGAACGTAACAGCGCGCGCTGTCAACGTCTCGCACGCGCGATCCCGGGCTGGCTAGCATCGCCCGCATGACGGCGGAGAGCAGGGCACTCGACACGGGCGACGAAAGGACATCCGCCATCGCATCCGTCACCGACACGGCCGCCGTTGTGCGGCGGGCACGGCTGAAGCGCAGCGATCCGAACGGGCCGGGCATCCATCGCGTGAACGCTGATCCGCCCAGGTTCGTGGATGCCCGAGGGCGGCACCTCACCGATCGGCACCAGCTGGATCGGATCCTCGCGCTCGCGATCCCGCCCGCGTGGCAGGAGGTCTGGATCAGCGCGGACGAACGCGGGCACATCCAGGCCGTGGGCACCGACGACGCGGGGCGGCGGCAATACCTCTATCACGAGGACTGGCGCAAGCAACGGGATGCCGCCAAGTTCGACCGCGCGCTTCTGCTGGCCCGTGCGCTCCCCGCCGCGCGACGCGCCGTCACCCGTGACCTGAAGCGAGACGGGTTCACTCACGAGCGTGCACTGGCGGCCGCGTTCAGGATCATCGACCGTGTCTCGCTGCGCATCGGCAGCGAGGAGTATCTGCGACGCTACGGCAGCCGTGGCCTCACCACGCTGCAGTGCCGCGACGTGGTGGTCGACGGCGACGAGCTCACGCTCCACTTCCCCGCCAAGAGCGGTCAGCGGTTCGAGTCGCGGGTCGCGGACGCCGAACTCGCGCGCTTCCTCGGCGAGGTGATCGGCACTCGCCGCCCCACCGGTCGGGCGATCGCGTGGCGCACCTCCGCCTGGCACGCGCTCACCACCGGCGAGGTCAACGGCTACATCCGGCTTCGAACGGGAGTGGATGCCACAGCCAAGGACTTCCGCACGCTTCGGGGCACGATCGTGGCGGCCTCGGCGCTCGCCGAGATCGGTCCGCAACGCACCAAGCGCGAACGGGACTCGGCCGCCCGCGCTGCCGTCGACGCCGCAGCCGAGGCGCTCGGCAACACACCTGCTGTCGCCCGGGCCAGCTACATCGACCCGCGTGTGCTCGATCGGTATCGCGCCGGCGAACTGCTGTCGCTCAAGGGGGCACCCGAGGCTGCACTGTGCACTCTGCTGGGGTGAGGATGCTGTTGCCTGCATGTGCCCGGCAGCGCATCCTGAAACGTAGGAGAGGCGGTCGACGATGTCCGAACCTGCTGCACGAGAACACGTGCTGGTCGTGGGCGTCATGGCCGGTGAATCGGGCAACGTGACCTCCGACGCCGTGCTGATCGAGGCCATCCGCTTCGCCCGGATGCTGGGCGCCGAACTCGTACTGGCGAACGTCGACACGACCAGGTACACGACCCGACGCAACGCAGACGGGACGGTGTCCGCCTTCCCGATCGATCCGGACTCCGCCGACTCCGTCACGGAAGTCGTCGATCCGCGTCTGACCGAACACGTCACGCCGATGCTGGAGCGCTCGGGCATCCGATGGAGCTTTCGTGCACTGGCCGGAGACCCTGCCCACGAACTGGCTAGGCTTGCGCACGAGGTGAACGCCTTGGCCATCGTCGTCGGCACACGCAAGCGCGGCCTGCGAACGACGGCGCACGAGTTCTTCAACGGATCCGTAGCCGTTCACCTCGCCCACCGACAGCACCACCCGGTGATCGTCATCCCGCTCGACCCCGTCGCCCACGACGAACCGCTTCCCTGGGAGGTATAGCCACCGGTGCACACCGCCGTCCTCGCCGCATCGCACGGAACCTCCTCCATTGCCGGACGCACGGCGGTACGGATGCTCGTGGAGCGCGTTGCCACCTCGCTCGACATTCCGGTGATCGGATGCCACGTGGACGTTGAGCAACCGGATGCCGACACCGCGCTCGCCGGTATCGCGGACAATGCCGAGCGAGCCGTCATCGTACCGTTGCTGCTCTCCGCCGGGTATCACGTGTACGTCGACCTCGCGGAGAGTGCGGAGCGGGCGCCGCTTCCGGCGACGGTCGCTGCCGCGCTCGGCCCGGATGACCGGCTGGTCGCAGTGCTGGCCCGGCGTCTTCGCGAAGCGGGATATGCACCCGGCACATCCGTGGTGCTCGGCGCTGCAGGCTCCAGCGATGAACGAGCCGTCGCGGACTGCCGGCGCACAGCCGGCATGCTCGCCGATGAACTCGGCATTCCGGTCGAGGCCGGGTTCATCTCCGCGTCCCAGCCGCCACTTGCCGAGGCCGTCTCGTCAGCGCGGCGTCGGAATCCAGGGGCGCCCGTCGCGATCGCTACCTATCTCCTGGCTCCGGGGTACTTCGCGGATCTCACGCATCAGGCGGGAGCGGACCTCGTGTCCGAGCCTCTGCTCACACCGCGTTCGACGCCTCAGGAGCTGGTCGGTATCGTGCTGGATCGGGCCACCGCACTCGTCTGACGCATCGGCAGGCGCTCATATGAGCAACGCCTCCCCAACGCAAGCACGTCACGAACTATGACGCTCCGTGTACCGCTGTTGCGGCGGCGGTCGCGCATCCAGACGGGCGCACGTAGCGTGAACGCCGGTCCGGACATACAGCACCGTCATTCCAAGCGCAGCAGCACTGCGCAACCGTCGCCGGACCGACTCCAGCGAGGTGAGCATGACGTCAGTGGAATCACGACCGGCACGGCGGGTGCGCCCGCCGCGAGCTGGCACCCCGAACGGGCAGTGGAAGGTCGACGGCGCCGAGCCGCTGAACCCGACCGAAGTGCTCAAACGCGACGACGACGGACTCAACGTGCGCGAGCGCATCGAGACCATCTACGCGAAGAACGGCTTCGACAGCATCGAGTCGACCGACCTGCACGGCAGGTTCCGGTGGTGGGGCCTCTACACACAGCGCCGGCAGGGCATCGATGGCGGCAAGACCGCGACGCTCGAGCCTGAAGAGCTCGAAGACCGCTACTTCATGATGCGCATCCGCACCGACGGGGGTGTGCTGAACACCAGGCAGGTGCGGACGATCGGCGAGCTCTCCCGCGATTTCGCCCGCAACACAGCCGACATCAGCGACCGGCAGAACGTGCAGCTGCACTGGGTCGAGATCGAGAACGTGCCCGAGATCTGGCGCCGGCTCGAAGAAGTCGGCATGCGCACCACCGAGGCGTGCGGTGACGTGCCGCGCACCATGCTCGGCAGCCCGGTGGCCGGTATCGCGGCGGACGAGATCATCGACCCGACCGCCGCGCTCCGCGTGCTGAGCGAACGGTACATCGGAGACCCCAGGTACTCGAACCTGCCGCGCAAGTACAAGACCGCGATCACCGGGCATCCGAGTCTCGACGTCGCCCACGAGATCAACGACGTGTCGTTCGTCGGCGTCGTGCATCCCGAGCTCGGCCCAGGCTTCGACCTCTGGGTCGGCGGGGCGCTCGCTGCGACTCCGAGATTCGCCGAGCGACTCGGAGCGTTCGTCTCCGAGGAGCGCGTGCCGGAGGTGTGGGAGGGTGTCACCGGCATCTTCCGGGACTACGGATACCGCCGGTTGCGCAACAAGGCCAGGCTGAAGTTCCTGCTCGCCGACTGGGGACCTGAGCGGTTCCGGCACGTTCTGGAGACCGAATACCTCGGCTACTCGTTGCCCGACGGCCCCGCCCCGCGGCGGGCGACCGGCCCAGGCGACCACGTCGGCGTGCACAAGCAGAAGGATGGCCGGTACTACATCGGCGCAGCGACCACGGTCGGCCGTACCTCCGGTACCGAGCTCATCCAGCTGGCGGATGCCGTCGAGCGGCACGGGTCCGAGCGCCTGCGGTTCACCGCATTCCAGAAGGTGCTCGTACTCGACGTCGCCGAGGAGCTCGTTCCCTCCATGGTCGCTGACCTGGACGCCCTCGGCCTCTCCAGCAGACCGAGTCCGTTCCGCCGCAGTACCATGGCGTGCACCGGGCTGGAGTACTGCAAGCTCGCCATCGTCGACACGAAGGACACGGCGCGCGACACGATCGCGGAGCTCGAGCGACGGCTCGCCGACGTCGAGCTGCCGGAGGCCATCAGCCTTCACGTGAACGGATGCCCGAACTCGTGCGCGCGCATCCAGGCTGCCGACATCGGGCTGAAGGGCCAGATCGTCACCGACGAGCACGGCGTGCAGCATCCGGGGTTCCAGGTGCACCTCGGCGGGGGTCTCGCCTCGCACACGCGGGCAGAGGCAGCGCTCGGCCGCACCGTGCGCGGGCTCAAGGTCATCGCATCCGATCTGCCCGACTACGTCGAGCGGCTCGTGCGCCGGTACCTCGCCGACCGCAGCGACGGCCAGACGTTCGCCGAGTGGGCGAATGCGGCAGACGAGGAGGCGCTGCGATGAGCGGAACGCGAACCGGCACCCGCTCGACGGAGGAGCTGCGGAAGCTGGCCGAGGCGGGTGCCGCAGCGGTCGGTTCGGGGACGGATGTCGAGGCATCCGCCGCCGAGGTCGTCGCGTGGGTCGCGGAGAACTTCGGCGTGCGTGCTGCAGCCGTCGCCTGCTCCATGGCGGATGCCGTGCTGCCGCACCTCGTCTCGCAGCAGCTGCCCGGTGTCGATGTGCTGTTCCTCGACACGGGCTATCACTTTCTGGAGACGAGGATCACGCGCGACGAGGTGGCGCGGTCGCTCGATGTCACCGTGGTCGACGTGCTGCCCGAACAGACCGTCGCGCAGCAGGACGCCGAGTACGGCGCCGAGCTCTTCTCCCGCGATCCTGGCCTCTGCTGCGCCCTGCGCAAGGTAGCACCGTTGAAGAAGGCGCTGGCCGGCTACGAGGTGTGGTTCACCGGGGTGCGTCGCGATGAGGCACCCACCCGCACCGGGACCCCGCTGATCCAGTGGGACGAGCGCCACGGGCTGGTCAAGGTGAACCCGCTTGCCGCGTGGAGCTTCGACGAGCTGCTCGACTACGCCGCCGAGCACGCCGTGCCGCTGAACCTGCTGCTGAGCAACGGGTATCCGTCAATCGGGTGCGAACCGTGCACGCGGCAGGTGGCGCCCGGAGAGGATCCGCGGTCCGGTCGCTGGGCCGGGCTCGCCAAGACGGAATGCGGGATACATCTATGAGCGACGCGACGCTGACCGCGACGGCGGGTTTCGATACCCGCGCTGTCGTGCCCGGCGAGGCCGGCGGGCGTACGGGCTCCGGCAATGCAGGCACCGCCTTGGACGCGCTCGAGAACGAGGCGATCCACATCATCCGCGAGGTCGTCGCCGAGTTCGAGCGGCCGGTGATGCTGTTCTCCGGCGGCAAGGACTCCGTCGTCATGCTGCACCTGGCGGCAAAGGCGTTCTGGCCAGCGCGCATACCGTTCCCCGTGCTGCACGTGGACACCGGGCACAACTTCCCCGAGGTGATCGCGTTCCGAGACGCGACGGTCGAACGGCTGGGGCTACGGCTGCACGTCGCGCGCGTGCAGGACTACATCGACGACGGACGCCTGTCCGAGCGTCCCGACGGCACCCGCAACCCGTTGCAGACGCTGCCCCTGCTCGACGCCATCCGCGAAGGAAGGCACGATGCCGTCTTCGGCGGCGGACGGCGAGACGAGGACAAGGCCAGGGCCAAGGAACGCATCATCTCGCTGCGCGACGAGTTCGGCCAATGGGATCCGCGCAACCAGCGCCCCGAGCTCTGGAACCTCTACAACGGCCGGCACACGCCCGGACAGCATGTGCGTGCGTTCCCGATCAGCAACTGGGCAGAGCTCGACGTGTGGCGATACATCCAGCGCGAGGGAATCGAGCTGCCGCCTCTGTACTACGCGCACGAACGCGACGTGTACCGGCGCGACGGCATGTGGCGCGCGGTCGGCCCGGTCTCCCCACCCCGTCCGGACGAGCACGTCGAACGACGCTCGGTGCGCTATCGAACGGTGGGCGACATGTCGTGCACGGGAGCCGTTGAGTCGGATGCCGCCGACGTCGCCGCCGTCGTGCGCGAGGTGGCGGCATCCACCATCACCGAGCGCGGTGCGACCCGAGCCGACGACCGCATCTCAGAGGCCGGGATGGAAGATCGCAAAAAGGACGGGTACTTCTGATGCGCGGTGGAGCTGAAAGCGAAGGTCCAGTGAACCTTCGCCGCGACCCCAGCGCCGAGACAGCTGTGCTGTCGCGGGCCGATAACACGCTGTTCCGGTTCGCCACGGCCGGATCCGTCGATGACGGCAAGTCCACCCTCGTCGGACGCCTGCTGCACGACAGCAAAGCCATCCTCGTCGACCAGCTGGATGCCCTCACCCGGGCCAGCGCCGCCCGCGGATTCGGCGGCGGCGATCGTCTCGACTTCGCGCTGCTCACCGACGGGCTCCGGGCCGAGCGCGAGCAAGGCATCACGATCGACGTCGCCTACCGGTACTTCGCGACCGACCGGCGCAGCTTCATCCTCGCCGACTGCCCCGGTCACGTGCAGTACACCCGCAACATGGTCACCGGAGCGACCACGGCGGACGCGGTCGTCGTGCTGGTCGACGTGCGCAAGGGCGTTCTCGAGCAGACCCGCCGCCACCTGTCGGTCGTGCGGCTGCTGCGCGTTCCGCACCTCGTCGTGGCCGTCAACAAGGTCGACCTCGTCGGCTACGAGGAGGCGGTCTTCCGGGCAGTCGAGTCGGAGGTGATCGCCGTCGCGACCGAACTCGGCATCGACGACCCACGGGTCATCCCGGTGTCCGCGCTGGAGGGAGACAACGTCGTCGAGCCGTCCGCGAACACGCCGTGGTACGAGGGTCCCGCCCTGCTCGAGCTGCTGGAGACCCTCAGCGTCGTCGACGAGGTGGAGTCCGCGACGGCGCCCTTCCGATTTCCGGTGCAATCGGTCATCCGTCCGCAGGGTGCTCTCGCGCCTGGACTGGATGCCGATGACTACCGGGACTATCGCGGGTATGCCGGCCAGGTCGCATCCGGCTCCGTACGGGTGGGCGACCGCGTCACCGTGATCCCCGGCGGCGCAACGACCACCGTCACCGCGATAGACCGTGCCGGCGAGGCGAGAGAGACCGCGTTCGCCACGCAGTCGCTCGCGCTGCGGTTGGCGGACGACCTCGACGTGGCGCGTGGGCACGTGATCGTGGCGGAGGGCACGCATCCGCTCCCCTCGTCCGACCTCACGGCGTCGCTGTTCTGGCTTGACCCGCGCCCGCTCACGCCCGGAGCGCGCATTCTCGTCAAATACGGCACCGCGACCGTGCAGGCGCTCGTGCGGGAACTGCAGGGCAGGTTCGACCTCGACACGCTCGGGCTGCATCCGGCCGAGCGGCTCGAGATCAACGACATCGGACGGGCGACCCTGCGCCTGGCGTCGGCGCTGCCGCTGCAGCCGTACGCCGAGCACCGCAGGGCCGGAGCGTTCGTCGTCATCCACCCGCAAGACGGCGCCACACTCGCGGCCGGCACGGTCATCGACACCGCCGCCTGAACCTGCATCCGCAACGAATCTCCGACACGAAAGGAGCACCACCATGGCGTTACGCACCAGTAAGCCCATCCTCCGACTCCTGAGCGTGCTGGCGATGTGCGCCGGCGTGGCGATCATGGCATCCGGATGCTCCTCCCCCGCCGCCGACGCAGCGGCGACCACGAGCGCTAGGCAACTCAGGCTCGGGTACTTCGACAACGTCACCCACGCGCCCGCGTTGATCGGCGTGCAGGAGGGCATCTTCAGCAAGTCGCTTGGCTCCGTGGCGCTCAAGACCGAGCGATTCAATGCCGGCCCTGCCACCATTGAGGCGCTGAGCGCCGGCGCTATCGATGCCGCCTTCCTCGGTCCGTCTCCCGCGATCAACTCGTTCACGGCCAGCGGCGGCGCATCGCTCCGGGTGGTCGCCGGGGCGACCAACGGCGGTGCCGCGCTCGTCGTGCGCAAGGGCATCGACAATGTGTCACAGCTGAAGGGCACCACGCTCGCGACGCCCCAGCTCGGCAACACGCAAGACGTCGCTCTGCGCACCTACCTGGCGAAGAACGGCCTGAAGACCTCGGTCAGCGGCGGCGGCGACGTCACCATCACCCCGACGGACAACGCCCAGACCCTGCAGCTCTTCAAGCAGGGCAAGGTGGATGGCGCGTGGCTGCCGGAGCCGTGGGCGTCCCGCCTGGTTCTGGATGCCGGTGCTCACGTTCTCGTCGACGAGCACACGCAGTGGAAGGGCGGCGCGTTCCCCACGACGGTGCTCGTGGTGCGCACCGACTTCTTGCAACAGCATCCGCAGACCGTCGCCGCCCTGATCGCCGGCGAGCGGGATGCCATCTCCTGGCTGAACCACCACGACTCCGCAGAGTCCGTGAAGGCGATCAACGCCCGGCTGACCGCGGACGGTGGATCCGCAATCCCCGACGCCGTCGTCGCGCGTGCGCTGAAGAACGTGTCGTTCAGCGTCGACCCTCTCGCCTCGACTTTCCCCCTGCAGCTGAAGCATGCCGTCGACGCGGGGCTGGCGAAGAACGCGAAGCTGAACGGCCTCTTCGATCTGCGCATAGTGAACACGGCGCTGAAGAAGAGCGGGGCTGCACCGGTCTCCGCGGCAGGGCTGGGCCGACAATGAGCGCCGTGTCCACGGGTGCCGGCACGCCGCCTCGCGGCCACGCGGCCGGCGGGGAGAGTGCCGCCGTCGACATCCGGGCGCTAACGAAACGCTATGCCGCCCGCGGGCCCGTCGTGCTGGACGATGTCTCACTCTCCATCGCGAAGGGTGAGTTCGCGTGTCTGGTCGGGGCATCCGGATGCGGCAAGTCGACACTCTTGAACATCATCGCGGGCCTGGAAGCCCCTACCTCGGGCACCGTCGACGTGCCCAGCGGCCGCGCCGCCGTGATGTTCCAGGAGCCTGCGCTGTTTCCCTGGCTGAGTGCATCCCGCAACGTCGAACTCGCTCTGAAGCTCGCGGGCACGCCCAAATCCCGCCGCCGCCCTCGGGCGCTCGAGCTGCTCGACCTCGTGAACCTGGCAGACGCCGCGGACCGACGGCCGCACGAGCTCTCCGGAGGCATGCGGCAACGCGTCGCACTGGCCAGGGCACTTGCCCAGGATCGCGACGTGCTCCTGATGGACGAACCGTTCGCCGCCCTGGATGCCATCACCCGCGACCTCCTGCACGACGAGCTCGTGCGGGTCTGGCGGGAAACGGGTCGCACGATCGTCTTCGTCACGCACAACGTGCGCGAGGCCGTGCGCCTCGGTGAGCGGGTCGTGCTGCTGTCGTCGCGGCCGGGACGCATCGCGGCGCAGTGGCAGGTCGGATCCGCCTTCGACGAGGCCGACGACCGCCGCATCGAATCGCCGGAGGTCTCGCGCCTGGCGATCGAGATCACCGACCACCTCCGAACGGAGATCCGCCGTGCCGCTTGAAGCCCCGGTCACCACAGCTCGCCTTCCGGCAAGCTCAGGATCCGTCGCGCGCGACGTCCGGAAGGACGCGTATCGAGACGACGCCGATGCACCGTCATCCGTCGGCGGTCCCCTCGACTCCGACCTGCGGTCCCTCGAGTCCGGGCTCGACTCCCTGCAAGCGGAGAACGCGGGGTCGGGCCGCTCGTGGCGCCGCGTGCTGGGCAGCGTGCTGCTGCCCGTCGCACTCCTCGTCGTGCTGGTCGTGGCGTGGCAGTTGTACGTGACGGTCGCGCATCCGCGTCCGGACATCGTGCCGAGCCCCGGAGACGTGGTGGGCTCATTCGGCCAGCTCTGGTCCGCGGGGCGCCTGCAGCAGGCCGTGCTCACGAGCCTCGAGCGCGGTGTGATCGGGTTTCTCGTCGCCGCGGCCGTCGCGACACCGTTCGGGCTGCTGCTGGCCGAGGTGCGGGTGCTGCGACGTGCGTTCGGCCCGCTGATCACCGGGCTGCAGGTGCTTCCGTCGGTCGCGTGGGTTCCCGCCGCGATCCTCTGGTTCGGACTCACGGATGCCACCGCATACTTCGTCGTGCTGATGGGGGCGATCCCGTCGATCGTGAACGGTCTGCTGAACGGCGTCGACCAGGTGCCGCCGCTGTTCCGGCGCGTCGGAACCGTGCTCGGTGCCGGGCGTGTGCAGCAGGGCACGCTGATCGTGCTCCCGGCCGCCTTGCCCGGGTATCTCGGCGGGCTCAAGCAGGGGTGGGCGTTCAGCTGGCGCTCGCTCATGGCGGCCGAGATCATCACGACCGGCGGCACCATGGGTTTCGGGCTGGGCACCCTGCTCGACCAGAGCAGGCAGCTCGCCGACATCTCGGGGGTCTTCGTCGCGATCCTGTCGATCCTCGCGATCGGCATCGTCGTCGAACTGCTCGTTTTCGCCCCGATCGAACGCAGGCTGGCTCGCTCCCGCGGCCTTGCGCGCGGTGGTGAGCGGTGAGCGAGTCCGCCGCATCCGCCGTGGTCACCGCGGGGATCGGCAGTGTCGCGCTGATCGGCGGCGGCCCCGGCGACGCGGGACTGATCACCGTACGCGGGCTCGAGCTGCTGCACGCCGCCGACGTCGTCGTCGCCGACCGGCTCGGCCCCCGCTCTCTGCTCGGCGAGCTCGCTGACGACGTGCTCGTGATCGACGTGGGCAAGCATCCAGGCCATCATCCGGTGCCGCAGCACGAGATCGACCGCATCATCGTCGAGCACGCCCTCGCCGGCCGGGCCGTCGTGCGGTTGAAGGGCGGCGACCCGTTCGTGTTCGGCAGAGGTCCGGAAGAGGTCGCCGCGTGCCGCGCGGCGGGGGTGCCCGTCGAGGTCGTACCCGGAGTCTCCAGCGCGATCGCCGTGCCGGCAGCCGTGGGCATTCCCGTGACGGCGCGCGGTATCGCGAACGGCTTCACGGTGCTCACCGGACACGAGGACATCGCCGACATCCCCGGCGGATCGAACCACACCGTCGTGCTGCTGATGGGCGTAGGCGGTCTCGCCGCAAGCGCGGCCGCCCTGGTGCGAGCCGGCCGACGCCCCGAAACCCCGGTCGCAGTGATCGAAGACGGCTTCGGACCGCGGCAGCGCGTGACGACCGGCACGCTTGGCACCATCGCGGCGATCGCTGCGATCGCAGACATCCGTCCGCCCGCCGTCACCGTGGTGGGCGACGTCGTGAACCTGTACGAGAGGAACCAACAGCAATGACCCGGCACTTACGCGTCGCGATCGTCGGCGCCGGCCCGGCCGGCATCTACGCCGGCGACATCCTGAGCCGAACCGGACTGGACGTCTCGATCGACCTGTTCGAGGCGCTGCCGGCGCCATATGGTCTGATCCGCTACGGCGTCGCCCCCGATCACCCGCGCATCAAGGGCATCGTGAACTCCCTGCACGAGATGCTCGACGGCGGCAGCATCAGGCTGCTCGGCAACGTCACGTTCGGTCGCGACCTCACTCTGGCCGACGCACGCCGGCTGTACGACGCGGTCATCATCGCGACCGGGGCGTCCCGCGATGCCGAGCTCGACATCCCGGGCATCGACCTGCCCGGATCGTTCGGTGCGGCGGATGTCGTGAGCTGGTACGACGGGCATCCGGATGTCCCGCGCGAGTGGCCCTTGAACGCCCGCGAGATCGCGGTGATCGGCAACGGCAATGTGGCGCTCGACGTGGCACGCGTGCTCGCGAAGCTGCCACAGGACATGCTGCGCACCGACATCCCGGCCAATGTGCACGCCGGTCTGGCCGCGTCGCCCGTCACCGACGTGCACGTGTTCGGCCGGCGCGGCCCTGCGCACGTGCGGTTCACGCCCATCGAGCTGCGCGAGCTCGGTGAGATCCCGGGCGTCGACACGATCGTGTACGAGGAGGACTTCGCCGACGTCGCGGGCATCGACGAGGTCGTCGCGGCGGCGGGCACGAACCAGGTCAAGGTGATGACGCGCACCATGCGCGGCTGGCTCGAGCGTGCGCGAACGGATGCGGCGCGCAGGCTGCACCTGCACTTCTGGCACCGGCCGGTGCAGGTGCTCGGCACGGATGCGGTCGAGGGCGTGCGGTTCGAGCGCACGGTTCTGCGCGGCGGCGCGGCCGTCGGCACGGGCGAGTTCCGTGACCACTCCGTGCAGGCGCTCTACCGCGCGGTCGGCTACGTCGGGTCGCCGGTGCCCGACGTGCCGTTCGACGCCGAGCACGGGGTCGTGCGCAACGAGGAGGGGCGGGTTCTGGGCCAGGACGGCGCCCCGATTCCCGGCCTGTACACGACCGGCTGGATCAAGCGCGGCCCGGTCGGCCTGATCGGCCACACCAAAGGCGACGCAATGGAGACGATCGAACACCTGGTCAGCGACTTCGACGACCTGCCCCGGGCAGCCGAGGCCGAGCCGGACGCGGTGCTCGCGCTGCTGGAGGAGCGTGGCATCCAGTACACGACGTGGCAGGGCTGGCTGGCCCTCGATGCCCATGAGCGCGCACTCGGCGCGGCCGACACGTCACCCGTGGAGCGCGAGCGGGTCAAGGTCGTCTCACGCGACGAGCAGGTCGCCGTCTCGAACGCCGCGGTGTCGGTCGGGTGAGCCGGCCCCGACGACCAGTCCACCGGGTGAGCCGGCCGCGCCACGTCCGCGCGGCGCAGCCTCCCACTCGCATGAGTTACGGTGAACCCCGATGACAACGCAGGAGCAGGCCGCGGTCGGAACGCGCAGCAGGTGGCGTCCGCTCACGTGGATCATCCCGCTCGTCGTCGTGGGCGCCGTGGTCGTGGTGCTCGTCGCACGCTGGTTCGTGGCGCTTCCGGCCGTCGCCGACTTCATCCGTACGTACCCCGGGCAGAGCGAGCTGCCGTCGTGGGCGCCGGTCGGCTTTCCGCTGTGGCTGGCGGTCCTGCACTTCCTGAGCGGCGCGTTCCTGCTGTTCATCGTGCTCTCCGGCTGGACCGTGCGGCGCACCCGGCGCTCAGGCACCCGGCCGCGCGAGTTCTGGATCCGCGACAACGACCGCCTCGTCCGCACGCCCAACCCGCCGGTGCGCATCACGCTCACGTCGTGGTGGCACCTCACGGTGGACGCCCTCTGGGTGCTTACCGGTCTGCTGTTCGTCGTGCTGCTGTTCAGCACGGGGCAGTGGGTGCGCATCGTTCCGACCAGGTGGGATGCGATCCCGAACGCCGTCTCCGCCGCGCTGCAGTACGTCTCGTTCCACTGGCCGCACACCGACGGCTGGGTGAATTACAACGCACTGCAGCTGCTGACCTACTTCGTCACCGTGTTCGTCGCGGCGCCGCTCGCGGTGCTCACGGGCATCCGTCTCGCACCGGGTCTCTCCGTTCGGTGGCGGCGGTTCGACAAGCGGTTCCCGCTGCCGGTGGCCCGGGTCATCCATTTCGCGACGATGATCTGGTTCGTGGCGTTCACCGTGGTGCACGTCGCGCTCGTTCTGCTCACCGAGCCGCTGCGCAACCTCAACCACCTGTACGGGCTGCGAGATGACGACACCTGGGTCGGCCTCGTCGTGTTCGTCGTCTCGCTCATCGTGATCGCCGTCGCGTGGGCCGTGCTGCGGCCGCCGCGACTGGATGCCGTCGCCGAGCTGACCGGCAGCGTCAAGCGGCGCTGAGCGCTCGCCTCGGCCCCGGGCTCAGCGTGCGGTCCACCCGCCGTCTACGGCCAGCGTCTGACCCGTGATCAGCGATGCGGCCGGTGAGGCGAGGAACACGGCCGCGCCGGACACTTCGCGCGGGGTGCCGATGCGATGGAGGCCGGCGATGCGCTCCACCGTGTCCGCTCGGAACGCAGGGTCGGAGAGTGCCGCCTCGGTGCCGTCGGTCTCGATGAAGGTCGGGGCGAGCGCGTTCACCCGGATGCCGTATTCGCCCCACTCGACCGCGTGGCATCGCGTCATGTGCACGACGGCCGCCTTCGCGATGCAGTACGACGACTCCCCTGGCAGTGCCACGAGCCCGGCCTGGGAGGCAATGTTCACGATGGCACCGCCGCCCGCGTTTCGCATGTGCCGGGCGGCGTGCTGCGACAGGAAGTACGTCGACTTCGTGTTGAGCGCCCACACCCGGTCGAAGTCCTGCTCCGTCACGTCGATGGCCGGTGCCACGATTCCACCGCCGGCGTTGTTGACCAGGGTATGAAGCCGGCCGAACTCGTCGACCGTGCGGTCGATGGCCGCCCTGGCTGCGTCGAGGTCAGTGACATCCATGCGCACGGGCAGTGCGCGACGACCGAGAGCCTCGATCTCGGATGCCAGTCCTGCGTCGTCCGTCTCGTCGCGCAGTCCGATGGCGACGTCGGCGCCTGAGCGGGCGAACTCGAGGGCGACGGCGCGGCCGAGTCCGCGCCGGGCGCCCGTGACGAGCACGGCGCTGCCGGAGAGGTCGAACGGCGAGTCTGGGATGAAGGGTTCCGTCATGTCAGCCACGCTAGGCCGTGCGCCGCCGGGTCTGCTCGACTACGCCGGTGCCGTCAGCACCCGCACCGGCGTGCCGCCGAGGTACGCCAGAACGTCGTCGACGGCGTCGCCGTAGAACGCCCGGTAGTTGTCGGTGGAGACGTAGCCGATGTGTGGGAGCAGCAGCGTGTTCGGCGCGGAACGCAACGGGTGGTCGGCCGGCATCGGCTCGCGGTCGTACACGTCGAGCGCCGCGCCCGCGATGCTGCCGTTGCGCAGGGCATCCAACAGCGCCGCCTCATCGACGATGGGGCCGCGGGAGGTGTTGATCAGGTAGGCGTCCTCACGCATCAGTGCGAGCTCTGCTGCACCCACGAGACCCCGCGTTCCCGGTGTAAGCGGCAGATGGATCGTCAGGATGTCCGGCACCGAGAACAGTTCGTCGCGTGTCACAGCCGTCACACCGTGCTCTGAGGCACGATCCTGCGTGAGCGAACGGCTCCACGCGATCACACGCATGCCGAACGCCTGTGCCAGCCGCGCGACTGGGACGCCGAGACGTCCGAGCCCGAGCACGCCCAGCGTGCGCCCGGCGAGCCCTGGCCCGATCGTGTGCTGCCATCCGCCCGAGCGGACGGCAGCGTCCTCCTCCACGAAGTGCCGCATCAATGCGATCATCATGCCGATCGTCAGCTCTGCGACGCCGTTGCCCCCCGACCCCGTGCCGCACACGACGATGCCCGCCCGTCTCGCGGCATCCAGATCGATCGACGCGTTGCGCATGCCCGTCGTGACGAGCAGCCGCAACGACGGCAAACTCTCAAGCACCTCGGCCGGGAACGCGGTGCGTTCTCGCATGGCCACGATCGCCTCACTGGAGCGGATGCGCTCCAGCAGCTCTGCCCCCTCGAGATGCCGCTCCACGACGTCGATGTCGAACACGTCGAGGAGGGATGACCAGTCCGCGGAGCGCAGCGCGATCCGCTGGTAGTCGTCGAGGATCGTCAGAACGCGACGCTTGCCCGACGACCACACCCCTCCGCCCACGCCGATTCTCGCTACTTCGAGCCGGACGACGAACTCGAACCCGACGAACCCGAGCCGGAGAGCGCCTGCTGTGCGGCGAGCGCGTCGGCGAGGTCTTTCTGCAGCCGGGCATCCTGTGCGCCATATGTTGTCCAGTCGCCCGCCTTCAGCGCGGCGTCACGGTCGGCGAGTGCCTGCTTGGCGTCGGTCAGCGCAGCCTGCAGCTTCTGCTCCTCTGAGGCGTTCTGCGACGATGCGCCGGAACCGCCCGTGCCGGTGGACGGGCTGGTCGTCGGCTCGCTCGTGGAGCCCGCCCCTGTGTCGCCGGCCGTCGCACCGGAGTCGCCTCCGAACAGCACGTCGAGCGCGCCGTCGAGGGTGTTCTCGAACGCGATCTTGTCACCGAACGAGACCAGCACCTTCTGCAGAAGCGGGTAGCTCGTGGAACCGCTGGACTGCACGTACACCGGTTCGACGTAGAGAAGGCCGCCGCCGACGGGCAACGTCAGCAGGTTGCCGTTGATCACCTTCGTCGACCCCTGTCTCAGCAGGTTCAACGCCGTGGACACTCCCGGATCGGAGTCGAAATTGTTCTGCACCTGGCCCGGCCCGGGGATCGTGTCCTGCGACGGCAGACGCAGTAGTCGCAGCGTTCCGTAGTCGGATGCCTTCGTGCCCGGCTTGTTCCCGGCGTTGGAGTCGACCGCCAGGTATCCCTTGAGGATGCTGCGGTTCGATGCGCTCGTCGACTGCGGAATGTAGGTGGTGTAGAGCGAGAACTGCGGCGACTTCTGGCCGGGCATCTGCATCGTCAGGTAGTACGGCGGCTGCAGCGACGTGGCATCCGAGCTCGAGGGATCGTCGGGAACCTGCCACGCGTCGGTGCGCGAGAAGAACGACCCGGGATCGGTCACGTGGTACTGAGCGAGGATCTCGCGCTGCACCTTGAACAGGTCGGCCGGGTAGCGCACGTGGCTCATCAGAGCACCGCTCATGTCGCTGAGCGGCTTCACCGTGCCGGGGAAGATCTTCTCCCACGTCTTCAGCACGGGGTCCGACGCGTCCCACGCGTACAGCGTCACCTTGCCCGAATACGCGTCGACCGTGGCCTTCACCGAGTTGCGGATGTAGTTCACGTTGTCCATACCGAACCCGGTGGTCGAGGAGTTCTGCGAGTCGGAGATGGCGTCGCCGTACGAGACCTCCTGAGAGTACGGGTACTGGTCGCTGGTCGTGTATCCGTCGATGATCCATACGATGCGGCCGTTCACCACCGAAGGGTACGGGTCGCTGTCCAACGTGAGATACGGCGCCACCTGTCGCACGCGCGAGAGCGGGTCTCGGTTGTAGAGGATCTGCGAGTCGTTGTTGACGGCATCCGACAGCACGATCTGCTCATCCTGGAACTTGATCGCGTAGGCGAGACGCGTGAAGAGGTTGTCGAGCTTCGGGCCGCCGTTGCCGGAGTACGTGGTGTACGTCGCCTGCTCGCTGCCCGAGCCGGCCGGGTAGTCCAGCTCGACCGGTTTCGAGCCCTTCGGGGCACCCACGATCGAGTACCGCGGCGAGTCCTCGCCGAAGTACACCCGCGGCTGGTATTCGCCGAGCGCGCCTGAGGTCGGAATGCCGGATTCGAAGAAGTCCGGCTGTCCGTCGGCTTGCCGCTTGTTGCCGTACGCAGCGACGAGGCCGTAACCGTGCGTGTACACGAAGGTGTCGTTGTACTTGCCGGAATCGCCCAGGCCGGACTGGTGCAGCTCGCGCACCGCCACCACGCTGTCCTGCTCCTTGCCGTCGATCGTGTAGCGATCCACGTCGAGGTCCTGACTGAACCCGTAGTACTGCCGGAACTGCTGCAGCTGGGCGAACGCCCCCGACACGACGGACGGGTCGAGGATGCGGATGCTCGCCGTGGTGTCGGCATCCTTGCGCAGCGCGCCCTGCTTGGCATCCGTCTTCGCGTCGTACGTGCTCACCTTCACGTTGTCGACGCCGAACGCCTGCTGCGTCGACTTGATCGATCTGGCGATGTACGTGGACTCGATCGTCTTCTCGCTCGGCGCGACGATGAGCTTCTGCACACCCCACGGATAGATGACCCCGACGATGATGGCCGAGACGATGAGCAGCGCCGTGCCGACCAGCGGGTAGCGCCACCTGCCGATGAACGCGGTCAGCACGAAGAGCAGGGCCACGAGCGCGGCGATGCCGGCGAGGATGGCCCGGCCGGGAATCGTGGCCGTCACGTCCGTGTACGCTGCGCCGTTGACCCGGCCGCCGACGGTGGAGTCCGTGAGCGAGGCGTACCGGTCGAGCCAGATGCTGACTGCCTGCAGCAGCAGGTAGAAGGCGGCGATCACGGCGATCTGTACTCTCGCTGCCCGGGAGATGCGCACCTCGCGGCCGTTCACCCGAACCAAGCCGTAGAGGTAGCAGGTGGCGATCGTCGCCAGCAGCACGATGATCGTGACGGCCGACATGTACGCGAGCACGCTGCGGTAGAACGGCAGCGCGAACATGTAGAACGACACGTCGAGATGGAACTGCGGGTCGGTTTTGCCCGTAGACACGCCGTTCAGCCACAGGGCGGCGGTCTGCCATCTGCTCGAGGCGGCTGCTCCGGCGAAGAGGCCGAAGATGATCGGGATGCCGTAGGTCGCCACCCGACGGAGAGGCTCCACGACCTGCTGGTAGCGCCCGACGCCGGAGTCGAGCTTCGCGTACACGGGGCGCAGGCGGTAGGCGAGGAACATGCACAGCCAGAGCGGGATCGCCATGGCGAAGAAGCCGACGAAGAACATCGCCCACCCCGCGAACCACTGCGTGGTGAGCACCTCGAGGTAGCCGAGCTGCTGGAACCACAGCACGTCGGTGTACAGGCTCGTGAAGATGAAGAACGCGATGACGAGCACGGCGACGATACCGAGCGTGATCCAGATCGCCGCTCGGCGACGTCGACCGGGGCGGCCTACTGCTGCGGATGTCACGAATGATCCTCTTGGTGGGGGCGCGCGAGCCTCACGGTTCGCTGTCGGGCGTCAGGATGCGCGTGCCGTGTGCCCGCTCGCGCGCCCTGAAACACCCATCCTAGGGTGGGCATCCCGCGCGCCGGTCGGATGTGACCTGGGAACGCGCTGGATGCGCGGTGCGACCCCTATGACGCCTTGCAGGTGGGAAGGTGCGCGGTGCTCGAGCCCGTACGCACGGCATCCAGCACCTTGAGCGAGTCGTTCAGGGTCTTGACCGCGTAGACGTGCAGGCCGGCCGGGATGTGCCCGGTCACCTCGTCGCAGTTGGAAGCCGGTGCGAGGAACACGGTCGCCCCCGCCGAGCGGGCGCCGAACATCTTCTGCCGAATGCCGCCGATCGGCCCTACGTTGCCCTCGTTGTCGATCGTGCCCGTGCCGGCGACGTGAGCTCCGCCGTTCAGCGAGCCGGGTGTGAGCTTGTCCATGATGCCGAGCGCGAACATCTGGCCGGCGCTCGGTCCGCCGACGTTGTTCAGCTGGATCGTGACGTCGAACGGGAAGGTGTAATCCATGGTCGCGCCGATGCCGATCACGACGGAGCCGGCGGTCTTCTCCGGCGTCACCGTGACGTTCTGCTTCGTGCCGTCCCGCACGATCGTGATGGTCGCCGGCGTTCCGGCCCCGTTCTTGGCCAGCTGGTCGCGCAGGGACTGCACGCCTTTCACTGTGGCCCCGTTGACGGCGGTGATCTCGTCGCCGACGTCGATGACCCCCTTCGCCGGGCCGTTCGCCACCTGTTTCACCATGATGCGCTGGGAAAAGTGGTAGCCGAGCTCGTTCAGCGCAGCGGCGACCGCATCCTTCTGCGAGTCCGTCATCAGCTGCGCGTTCTCGGCGTTCTGCTGCTGCACGTTCTGGCCGGGCGGGAACGCGATGCCGACCGGAATCACGGCGCGTGACGGCGAGAGCCACGCCTGGATGACCTCGCCCCAGTTGGGCAGCTGGCCCGGCGCGCCGATCTCGGAGACCGTGAGCAGGTCGAGCGACCCCTTCGTCGGGTAGGTCTTGTGCCCGTCCACCACGATGAGCGGCTTCTTCGCGTCAGCGTTCGACGGCGTCTGCCCGACCGGATGGTCGTCGCCGAGCGTGTTGAATACCGGCCCGGGCGCTTCGATCACGTACGGCGCTGGTGAGAGCGCCATCACGAGAAGCAGCACGAACGCCACGACGACAAGTGCAGCGCCGACGCGGCGGGAACGGGGAACGCGAGCGTCGCCGGATGCCTCGTCGCCGGCATCCGCTGCCTCTCCGGTGCTTTCCGCCTGCGCGTCATCGGAGAACAGCGACACGGATGGCTCCTGTTCGCGACGGGCGGACGGCGGACCAGCCCAGCGTAGGCGATTTCCCACCTGCGGCTGCTGTGCAGCGGTCTAGCGTTGTTTCAGACGGTGATTCGCAACACACGGCGACGACGGGAAGAGGCATCGCATGTCCGATGACGACCGGAACGACCCCGACGACGAGCTGCGCGACATGCTGCGGCAGTTCCTGTCGGGAAACGCGTCGTTCGATCCCAGCCAGCTCGCCGGCGCGGCGGGACTGCCTGGCGATGCTGCGAGCATCCAGGCCCTGATGAGCCAGCTGCAGGGCGCGTTGCGCTCCTCCTCCGACGGTATCGACTGGAACATCGCGCTCGAGCAGGGCACGACGATCGCCTCGAAGGATGCCGTGGAGGCGACGCCGGCGGAGCGCGCGTCGCTCGACCAGGCATTCACCGTCGCGGCGCTCTGGCTCGACGAGGTGACGAGCATCTCCGAGCTGATGACCACACCGGTGCTGATGAGCCGCCGGCAGTGGGTGAACGACACCATGCCGGTGTGGACGCAGCTGGCCGAGCCGGTGGCGACGAGCATCTCGGATGCCCTCACGACCGTCATGCAGGAGCAGGCACCCGAAGAGATGCGCGGCATGCTGCAGAACGCGAGCCACATCGTACGTGCCGTCGGCGGCACGCTGTTCGCCGTGCAGCTCGGCCAGGTGGTCGGGCAGCTGTCTGCCGAGGTGGTGTCCGGGGGTGACGTGGGCATCCCGCTGCTGGGCGGCGGTACGGCCGCGCTTCTGCCACAGAACGTCGCCGCGTTCGGCGAGGGGCTCGACATCCCCACCGACCAGGTAGCGATCTATCTCGCGGTGCGCGAACTGGCGCATGCCAGGCTCTTCCGGCACGCGAAGTGGCTGCGGTTGCGGCTGATCACCGCGATCACCGAGTTCGCCCGTGGGGTCACCATCGATGCCGACCGCATGCAGGAGCTCGCGGAGGGCTTCGATCCGTCCAACCCGGAGGAGTTGCGCGAGGCGATGGTGAGCGGTGCCCTGATCCCGCCCAGGACGGAGGCGCAGGAAGCGGCGCTCGCCCGGCTGGAGACTCTGCTCGCCCTCATCGAGGGCTGGGTGGACGTTGTTACGGCACGTGCCACGTCGCGTCTGCCGAAGTCGGACGCCGTCGCCGAGACCGTGCGACGCAGGCGAGCCGCGGGAGGTCCGGCGGAGTCCGCGTTCGCGACACTCGTCGGGCTCGAGTTGCGTCCCCGCCGTCTGCGCGAGGCCGCGGCGATGTGGTCGCAGGTGACGGATGCTGCAGGTGACGACGAGCGGGACCGCCTGTGGTCGCACCCCGATCTGCTTCCGAGTTCCGAGGACATCGACGACCCGAGCCGTCTCGTCGCGCGGCTGACGGCATCCGCTTCCGGTGCGGAGCCGGAGTACGACGAGATGGACGAGGCCATTGCGGCGCTGCTGAACGGTGTGGACATGGGCGAGGCGCCCGCCGGGGGCGACGGACGGCCGAGCGTCGATGGGTCGCAGAGTGGCGGCGGATCGCCAAGTGGTGACGACGAGAAGCCGGATGACGCCGGCGAGGGGCCGAAGCCCGTCTGATCCGGCCGTCGGACTCTGGCTCGGCGGTGGACGCAGTCGAGGCTCGGGTCAGACGCGGAGCCATTCGTGGGCGAGTGCCGACAGGATGACCTGATCCTGGTACTCGCCATCGTGGGCTTGCCGCCGAACGCCCCCTTCGACGTACCCGCAGAGGGTGAACGGGCGCTCACCTGAGAGCCCTCGTCTTTCCGTCCACAGGGTTCGGGTTGGGTGGTTATCCACAGTCAAAAGGCCAGGTCAGAGACGCGTTCGGATTGTCGGTGGTCGGATTTAGCGTCGAAGACATGAACGATGAAGGACTGCCGGATGCTGGGCTGGAGGCCCAGCTGTGGTGGGTGGATGCCATCGACGAGTCCTCGCTCGTCGACGACTGCGACCGGTGCTCGTTCCAGAACGCGTCCGGGGCTTCCTCGCCTGCGGATCGGTTCGTGTCCTCGGCGGTCACGGTGTCGGGTGAGGAGGCGATCCGGTTCGCTCTGGATGCTGCGGTCGGCTCGCAGACGATGGTGAACATCGAGGCGGCTCGGCAGATGTTCGCGATCCGGGAAGCGTTCCAGTTTGCACGTGAGGATCCGCGGATCTACGTGCCGGTGGGGATCACGGAGCGTGACCCGAAAGCGGATGAGGTGGACTTCGCTCTTCGGTCGGTCGCGTTCGATCTCGCGCACCGGTTGCATGTCAGTGAGAACACGGTGCGGAGCATGGCGTGGGAAGGAGAGGTCCTCACGACGTCGTTGCCGCGGTTGCGTGATCTGTTCTGCTCGGGTCGGATCAGCCCGCAGCATGTCCGTGCCGCGGTCGACTCGTCCAGCGGCCTCCCGGATGCTGTGCTGGGCACGTACGACGAACGCCTGGCCGGGATCGCCGAACGGGTGACCCCCGGCGCGTTGG